>JBNMOQ010000193.1:0-9761 GCA_051275055.1 Candidatus Pelagisphaera sp. | reverse complement strand
GGGTGGACGGGAGTTCTTCCTAGCAGGCGGCACGATGAAATGGCCTTTCATCGGAGCCTCGCTTTTCGCAACCAATATTTCGAGCCAACAGTTTGTCGGTCAAGCCGGCCTCGCTTTTTCAGTCGGCATTATCGCAGGTGGTTTTCAACTAGTCGGAGCACTTTGCTTCATTCTGCTAGCAGCCTTCTTCATAAAAACCTACATGGGGTTACGTCTGGCGACTTCGCCAGAATTCTTCGAAAAGCGCTACAGCGGCCGCTGCAGAACCATCGTATCATTCATCAACCTGATGATGATCATTTTGGGCAATATCGCTGCAGCGCTCTACGCCGGAGCTCTCGTCCTCACACACCTACTCGGTTGGGACCAACTGGAAAACGCCGAACTGCTCTACTGGGTCTCCATATTCCTCATCGGAATCGCAGCCGGCACCTACACTCTCACTGGCGGACTTAAGGCAGTCATCTACTGCGATTTCGTCCAGATGATTGTCCTCATGCTCGGAGGAGCGTTATTGCTCTTTTTCGGAATCAGAGAACTCGGCGGAATCGAAACGATTTTCGCCAGCGCTGACTCATCCGGTGAATCGATGTGGTCGCTCTATCGTCCATGGGACCATGCATTCGGTTGGTTGCCTATGCTGACAGGCGGATTCATTCTCGGCGTTCACGGTCACTGTACCGACCAAGACTATGTGCAACGAGCACTCTCAGCGGGGAATTTGTATCACGCGAAAATGGGCGCCATTTTTGCGGGACTCCTCAAAACCTTGGCTCTCCTTTTCATCGCCGCTCCAGGCGTAGTGGCTTCGCAACTATTCATAGGACAAGAAATCGTAGCTCGCGACAATGCATACGTGAGCCTCTTAACGGAAGTCATGCCCACCGGCTTACTCGGACTCTGTCTTGCGGGACTACTCGCCGCGATCATGTCCAGCGTAGACTCCGGACTCTGTGCTTGCGGTTCGCTTATCACCTACGACTTCTTTGCAAAAATCAAAAAGAATGCGACCGAGAAAGAACTCCTCAAAGACGGTCGCATCATCATGGTCGTGCTTCTGATAGTCTGCATGCTCATCGCCCCGTTCATTCGTAATTTCAAGGGACTGTTCGATTACCTACTCGCCGTTTGGGCCTTCCTGGCTCCGGGCGTATTTGTGACGGTACTATTCGGATTGTTTTACAAACGGTCTACGGAAAAGGCAGCCTTCTCTACTCTATGTATCGGCTGCCTATTGGGCCTCTTTGCATTCTGCCTGCTCAACTTTCCAGTTCTAGCCGAACTCAAAAGCGCCCTACCAGTTTTCTTGCAAAACAAACTCAATCTCTCGCCTTGGATCACCCTCATATGCGCGGTCAATATGTACCTAATGAGCAACTACGGTGCTAGAAACGACAGCGATGACGTTCGGTCGGAAATCGTCGCAATCAACCAAGATGAATTCACGATGACTCCTGAGCAGAACCGCAAGTATCGCAATTTCCTTATTGGTTTACTCGTCTTGATGGGAGGAACTATCCTAGCGTTTTCACCCCTCGTATTTTGATAACTCGAGATCCTAATCACTTCCCTCATGCCACTCGAAAACAGACGTTATACGCAAAAAGACATCGCTACCCGCGCTGAACTTAGCGTTGCAGCTGTATCGATGGCTCTAAAGAACCATCCATCTTTACCCAAAGAAACGATTGTCCGAGTTAAGCAAATAGCGAAAGAACTGGGATACACACCGGATCCAGTTCTCTCAGCTTTAGTTGCGCATCGTAATCGGAAACGCGTTCGCAGTAATTTCTCAGTAATCGGACTTGTTTCCAATTGGTCCGAGCCTGAAGGCTGGGCTCAACTGCAAAGCGCGCAAGAAGTCATCGAAGGCGCTAAAGCCCGAGCAATGGAACTCGGATACACGCTTCAGCACATTCGCGTAAAAACCGATGCTCCAAAATCCGTGCGGCTCAGCGCAATTTTGAAAAACCGTGGCATTCGCGGATTAGTACTAGCTCCCTTCAAGAGTCACCAGGATTCCATTGACTTGGAATGCGACGATTTTTCCGTGGTAACCATTGAAAAGCCAACGTTGTACCCGAATTTTCACCACATAATTCAAAATCAGTTTGATGACATTCTTCTCTGTTGGAAAAAGCTAAGGGAACGTGGCTACACCCGCGTTGGGCTTGTCGTAATGTCCGATCTTGCCGATCGGTGCCATCACCAATGGGAAGCCGCTCACAACTATGCGCTTTCCCAAATGAACTCCGCGCCTATACCCATTCCCATTCTTAAGCTAGGCGAATATTCTCAAACCGACTCGATTCGCCATTGGCTCAAAGAGCACAAACCACAAGCAGTCATCAGTCGATGCGATCAATTTTTCGAAGCCGCCAAACAAGAGAACCTGAACATACCCAAAGATATTGGATACGTCAGCTTGAACATTTCCGATGATCGTCCTGGAGCAAGCGGGATCAATCAAAACCGGAAAGTCATGGGATCCATCGCCATCGACACGCTAAACGGCCTCCTCCTAAGTAATCAACGCGGCGAACAAACCGTGGCTACCGGCACGCTCGTAGAAGGAACCTGGCACGAAGGCGACACCCTCCCTCCAAGAGGATAAGCGTCAAAAAGGTGCACAGGCTTCCAGCCTGTTTTCCACAGGCAAGATGCCTGTGCTACAATAATGGGATCAACCGCACCCTCCCCACCCAAATCGCCCCTTGCCCCAACAAGGATATTCCCACCTTATACGATTCCCTCATTTCATACTTCACCCTTCATACTTCACCCTTTCTCCACCCCTCCATGC
Source organism: Candidatus Pelagisphaera sp. (assembly GCA_051275055.1). GTDB lineage: Bacteria > Verrucomicrobiota > Verrucomicrobiia > Opitutales > Opitutaceae > Pelagisphaera. Next base: position 6,958 of record JBNMOQ010000193.1, on the reverse strand, counting down.
TCACTTTCTTTTCCTGCTTCGCTTTCATGGGCTTCGTCGCGTGGTACTCTTGGCGCAAGACCCGAGGCCAGGTCTCTTCTGCCAGTGGATACTTTCTAGCTGGCAACGGCCTCACGGGCTTATTCATCGGCGGTTCGCTACTACTCACCAACATATCGACCGAGCAACTGATTGGACAGAACGGCCTCACCTACGCGGGCAATATGACCGCCCTAGCTTGGGAAATCTGGGCAGTTCGCGGCATCATACTCTTGGCCGTACTTTTTCTGCCTTTATACCTCGGAGGCGCGTTCGCCACGATGCCTACGTTCCTAAAAACGCGCTACGGAGAGAACACCGGTCGATTGGTCAGCGCCTTACTTATCTTCGGCTACATTTTCATTTGGTCTCCGAGTGTTTTATACAGCGGATCGCTCGCCCTCATGAAAGCTCTCAATATCGAGGAAATGACCGGCCTGTCCCAAATGCAGTCCATTTGGCTGATCACCTGGACAATCGGTATCATCGGAGCGATTTACGCCATTAGCGGCGGCCTGCGTGCTGTTGCGATATCAGACACGCTCAATGGTATCGGACTCCTCGTAGTCGGCTGCTTGCTGCCGATATTCGGACTAATGGCGCTCGGCGATAAACTCGGCGGTGGCATAGGAACGGCCTTCACCGAAATAACGACAACTCACACCGAAAAGCTCGACGCGATCGGCCTCGGCAACGAACTCGACGCTATACCCATTTCCGCTGTATTCACCGGACTCATGGTGATGGCAGTCTTCTATTGGGGAACCAATCAATTCATCATTCAAAGAGCGCTTGGCGCTGCCAGTCTGAAAGAAGGCCAAAAAGGACTGCTGCTTTCGGGGTTCTTCAAAATGCTCATTCCCTTCATGGCTATGTTTCCCGGACTCATAGCTTTCCATCTATTGGGGCCCGATTTGGATCCTAGGGACATGGCCTACCCTGCATTGATTGAAGCAACGCTTCCCAAACCGCTACTCGGACTCTTTATCGCCGTATTGCTCGGTGCCGTTTTCTCGACGTTCAATTCGTTACTCAATTCGGCCGCAACGATGTTCGCCATCGATTTGTATCAACCGATGTTCAACAAAAATGCAGATGACCAAAAACTCATCAAAGTATCCAAAATCTTCGCCCTATGTACGGCAATCGTAACGCTCTTTCTCGCCCCTAATCTCGTGCATGCCTCTGACGGCGTTTTTCTCTTCGTCAGCAAATTCGCAGGATTCATCGCCATACCGCTGGCCTGTTTAATTGTAATTGGATTATTTGGACGAAAACTGAGAATACCTCCCATCGCCGCTCAATTCATCATCGTCTTTCATATAATCACCTACTACGCGCTCGTATGGGGACTCGAAGGCGCTGGATACAAAATGCCGATGCATTGGATGCACGTGTTCTCCATCCTCTTCATCCTCGAATCAGTCATCGTCATAGGCTGGTCCATTCTCCGACCGCATAGCGAAGTCTACGAATACATTCACGCGCCTAAAGTGCCGATGATACCCTGGACCTACAGCATGCTCGTCAGCGCATTGCTCCTATCCTCGGCGACAATGACCTACGTTCTCTTTTCCAAAATTGGCTTCGCCTACTCCGACAGCATCGTCGCTCCAAGCTTCTGGATCTACTTCTTCATAGCCCTAGCTATCTGCACCGCATTCTGCCTCTGGGCTCATCGCTGGCTCCAGCCAAGATACGAACAGTACGTATCCAATAAATACGGATAAGTCATCGGCCTCCGGCCTAGGAGTCTCGCTGACGCGAGACAATAAGGATCCGGCTGCGCCGGGAATAAAGTTCGAAAAACTAAAAATATCAGAAAACCTTCTTTGGCGACGAAGGAGACATCCTTATTTGTCCGCAGGTCATCCTAGCGCAGCGATGATTATCCGAATTTCGCCACACTCCCCATAGACGTTCCACAAACTTCCAAATAGATTGTCTAAATCTCGTGCATTCCATGAAATCCAAATTAGAACAATAAATTTTATTTATAACCCCCACTCCGCAAGCTACACCCTTTTCAATGAAATACCTTTCCCTACTCGCCCTTCTCGCCATCTCCGCTCTCTCCTTCTCTCTATCCCAAGCCGCTCGTCCGAACATCATCTTGATAATGGTAGACGACATGGGATGGAGCGACATCGGTTGCTACGGCGGCGAGGTTCAAACGCCCAACCTCGACCGTCTCGCGGGCGAAGGCATGCGCTTTACTCAATTCTACAATAACGCCAAGTGCACCACCACTCGTGCTTCAATTGTCACCGGACTGTGGCCACGTCGCACGGGTGACCTCCTCAAAACCAACATGGTCACCCTAGGCGAAGTCATGCAGGATGCTGGTTACGCCACCGCGCTCTCCGGCAAATGGCACCTGGGTCACGGCGAAACCACTCACCCTTACAACCGCGGATTCCAAGAATTCTACGGCCTGCTTGATGGTTGCTGCAATTTCTTCAATCCCTCACAGCCCGACCCGGAATACAAAGGCGGCAAAACGCGTGTCTTTGGTCACAATGACCAAGGCGTCACATCCTTCCCCAGCGACTATTACTCCACTGATGCGTTTACCGATCACGCAATCGAAACCATCACTAAAGTCGTGAAGGAAGATCCCAATCGCCCTTTCTTCCATCACATCACCTACACGGCCCCTCACTACCCGTTGCACGCGAAACCTGAGGACATTGCCAAGTACAAAGGAAAATTCATGATGGGCTGGGATAAGATGCGCGAGCAACGCTACGCGCGCCAAGTAGAGATGGGACTCATCGACACAAAACGTTACCCCTTGTCTCAAGGCGATTCGCGCTCCTACGCCTGGGAAACCGCCGATCAGGAATTCGAGGATAACCGTATGGCCGTCTACGCAGCGATGGTCGATTCCGTCGATCAAAACATCGGCCGACTTCTGCAAACCCTCAAGGAACTGAAAGTCGATGATAACACGCTGATCTGTTTCCTCTCCGACAATGGCGGCTGTGCCGAAGAGCCCGGTGGTCGCGACCCCAATGAACGCAATGCCGGTCCCGGCGACGACTACGTAGCCGTCGGCCCAGCTTGGGGTTGGGCTCAAAACACGCCTTTCAAACGCTACAAACAATGGCTTCACGAAGGCGGCTCCAACACGCCCATGATCGCCTGGTGGCCCAAACAGATCGAAGCGAATACGATCAACGAGCAGCCAGGTCACATCATCGACTTTATGGCCACCTTCATCGACATGGCTGGCGCCAAGTATCCAGAAACCTACAACGGCAAAGATATCCTACCAATCGAAGGCAAATCGATGCTGCCCGTATTCAAAGGCAAGCAACGCCAAGGCCACGATTTCTACGCCTGGGCATGGACCGGAAACCGCGCCTATCGCGTTGGCGACATGAAAGCCGTCTGGGATAAACTCGTAAAGCAATGGGAACTCTACGACCTCTCGGTCGACCGCACCGAGAACGTCAACCTAGCCTCCGCCCATCCCGAAACCACTCAACGCCTCGCCAAAGCCTGGACCAAATGGGCCAAGGAAACCGGTTTGACGGTTAAGGAGTAAGGGATAGCGTTCCATTTAACAACGCGAGCCGAGTACGATTCAATCAGGTGGATCGAGGCCTCCGGACTCGGTTTGATCAATTCAAGCACGGTGCAAATGCCGGCCCTACTCAAAACACATTGATTCAATGTAGGAGCCGGTTTGTCCCGCGATTTACTGCTAAACATGATCCCGGGGTAAACCCATGTGCATCAACCTAAGCATTTAAGTCCTAGAATCATTAGGATCAGAACAGCGCTGAAGGTGCGGTTTCATCTTAGCCTGGCGGCAACGCCCCAGGTTGATTCATCAGGGTGATGGTCGCAGGCTGTAGGCCTGCCTCAATTTCGATCTGGCTCATGCCTCAGATTGAAGCAGGCCTACAGCCTGCGACGTCTTTGATCGACCGATACCTGGGGCGCTGCCGCCAGGCTAAGTTGAGGCTGGGGCTTTGCCCCGCTTTCTACTGCGTTTTCCCTTAGGTTGACGCGTATGGGGTAAACCCGCTCCTACAAATACGGATTGCCTTCACCCGCTCTCGCCTTACCACAAAAAAACGGATCGCTGCCGAGGCAGCGATCCGTGTAAATAATTTCGATCGTCTAAATCGCGACTGCACGCGGCTTAGAAATCATGAGTGACCGTGAAACGGTAGGCACGTGGTGTTGGGAAATCGAAACGAGCGTATGCAGGACCACGTCCACCTGGAACCTCCCAGTTTGGATCGCCATCGATAGCCAAACGACTCGGAATGATTGTTCGATTATCCAATACGTTGTTCACGTTCATTTGGAAGGTCCAGTTGCCATCACCCAAGAACTTTCCGCCCTTCATTTTGTAGCGTAACAGGAAGTCGGCGTCGACTTTCGCCTCGCCTTCGAATTCTGTGCCATCTTCTTCGCCGATAATGTTAGCTGATTGCCACTTGTAACCGCCACCAATCGTCCAACCCTTCAAGCGACCTTCTTTGAAGTCGTATGCTGTGAACATATTGACCCGATACGGCCGCAACCCCCAGCGTTTTTGCAAGGTCTCGCGTTGATCGTTTACATTGTCAGCCATCTCAAAGAGCTGGAATCCAATTCCTGTGTTGTTGAAGTCTCGACCTTCAGGAAGCTCACTCTCAAGGGCAAGAAACTTGGAAATAACTCCATCTGAGGTGTAAGCGGAAGGATCGATCGTGTAGGCGTCGATTGTGTCTCCTTCTTCTCCATCAGGATCAGGAAGTACGCCCGCTTCGACCACTCCCTGAATCACTCTGCCATCTCCGGCTTCTTGCAAGCCAACAAATGCAATACCCTGACTGAACATATTCGATACGATACGATCAGTCTTAGCAGCGTTAAATGTCAGGCGCCAGTTTTTGGTAAAATTAGCCGTCAATTTAAGTTCGAAGCCATCCGAAACGTTGTCCCGAAATCGTCCATTTACCTCCGGTCTCAATTCCTGCCGACGACTTAGAAGAGCAAGCAGTTTCGTTTCATCGCCCGTTTCATCCGATTCCAGTTGAAATACGTCTTCATAGGCCTGGTAAATGTTTTCCATAGGTCCCGACAGCTGACTGCCACCGATAACTTCCTGAATCGATTCAGTTTCGTAGTAAACCACACGTCCATTGATTTTGTTATCGAAAAGCGTGAAATCGATTCCGAAATCGCTACCGGATCCATCAGGCGGAGGCGATGTAGCGCCGTCCGGGAAAACAGTCCGGCGAAAATCCGGAATACCAATATTACTACCCGTATTTGCTACCAAAGACAGATTTTGCGAAAGGTGATAAACCGCACCGCCCGTACGCACCGCCGCACCGAAGGTGGTTTTCGGTGCTCCTGGAATGATATCTTCGGTAGGTGTCGTATTATTATCGATAGCGAAATCAGGAAGCCAACCGATAACAGGATCTCTATAGTGACCCGCCCGGTCAATCGAAACCGAGTCCTCACGATAACCTAAAGTAAGTACAAGATGGTTATTCAAGAAATGGCTTTGGGAAACCGCCATCATCGATTCCGTCACTTGATTGACTTTGTAGTTGATATTTCCAGGGTTGCTTTCCGCCCATACAACCGGATACGCATTTTCTACGCCAGGAGTAAACTGATCGGTATAAATCGTATCCGGAATATTCTTCCAGCTTCCAGCTTTCCAAGTATTACGATCGTTAAAATCGTAGTAATTTCGAATGGTTACACGATTATCCGCGTGAATGTAGTTAGAATTGGTGTGTCTGAAACCTTGATTATCTAGGAAGTTGCCATTTTCTGCCGGATTCCCTCCCAAAGCAAGCCAGGTATTACCTCTTAGTTGCTCTTCCTCTACTTCGGATGCAGCTATCGCGAAACGGTGGTTCCCAATTCGTTCCGTATCCAAATTATAGGAGGTCGAAATCCGAATTTCGTCGTACCGCGAAAGATTCTTATCACGACGATAGTCTCCGTCAAAATAGAGTTGTCCAACGTATGGATTCGGAGGAGCATCCTCGCCTTCCACGGTCGTCGCGCCCTGAGTGGTGTTCACATCCGCGCGGAATTCAGGCCGAGTTCCATTTAATTGAGGGACGTCAATATCAGCTCTTTGGTGGCCCGCTTGGACATTGAAGTACCAGTTGTCTGTGATCTGAATATCCGCGAATAGCGAATGACTGCTCAAATCGGTTTCCCGAAAGAAATCCGGACCGCCAGGATTGTAATGATAGGGCAGGAAATCTGGATCGTTAATACGAATCGTACGATCAGTCCCACCAGGAGAGCCATCAGGATGGAATACCCTAGGGTTCTCTTGTGTACCTTCGTTATAACCACCCGTCAGGAAAGTACCTGTCGCATTAAAGAAAGTGCCGTCGTTTTCGATGTAGGTAAAACGGTTTTGACCGTTTCTCGGGTTACCATCTCTACCCGTAACTCCCACAGCGCGCGTCGCATTCGTCACTCGCGCTCCCAGGAGCTGAGCACGGGCGTTTCCGCCTCGAGCTGGCTCGAAAATCAATTCGTCCACACCCGATGCCAACATATGATCATACCAGGGCAATCCGCGATCGACGATCGTACTTTGTTGTAAAGAAGTCCGATGCTCGAAGCCATCTTCGTAGTTCGCCCGCAAGGTTATCTTTTCGTTAACCTTCCAAGTCATCGCTCCGAAAATACGCTCTTTGTCATTGCTGACCCAATCGCGCCAGTGACCATTCTCCTGGTACACGCCGGCAATGGTTATTGCCAACTTGTCTTCCATCAAAACGCGATTAAGGCGAATCGTCATCCGCTTGCGCTCGCTGGTACCAAAAGACACCTGGATCTTTCCCGTGTCACGCTGAGTATTGGCTACAATCGATGTCTGATTGATTATACCGCCAGCCGCACTGACTCCGAATAGTACCCCATTCGGACCGCGTGAATCATCATAACGCCCGACCTT
>JBNMOQ010000192.1:0-9793 GCA_051275055.1 Candidatus Pelagisphaera sp. | reverse complement strand
GCGATTCTCTGATTTCTCCATCCGTGAGATCCGAAACCAATTTAGGCTTTCCCGTTTCCTCATCGACATCGCATCGCATCAAGTAGTGAACTTTTGTATGTTTTTTAAAAGCCTCAAGTTTAGAGATTACAAGAATTTCGCTCACTAGGTCAGCAGTCAGTTCAGGTCTAAGGATGAATTGATTCTCCAAACTAAGGACACCGAACTTATACTGAAGGTCATGATCGACATGCCTATTTCGAGCCGCTGCGTTACGATTTATATCATATCTACCAGCATCCAATAACGTTTGAGTTATCGTTGAAATGTTGGAGAATGTAACCTTCCGATCTCGCATCTCCTTAGCCAACACCCAGGGCTTGTTTTTCGGATTCCTGAAGTACTCAGAAATTTCTCGATCTTCCGCTGACCAAGGTTTCACAAACCGATAGCCATGCCTATCAATGATCTTCTTGAGACGGCCCAAAGAAAAGGGAAGAGCGAACAAATTGACACCCCGTGGGGGTACGTTTTTTCTCTTTTGCGGCATGTAACTACTGTACCCCTTCCTCTTTAACGACTTCAAGCGAAGTTTCCTCCAATGCCTCACCAATCTCCGGAAAAGCGAATCTCAACCTATCGCTGTAATACGTCTTCGTCGTTTGAAGACTAGAATGCCTTAGCTGTTGAGCCGCCGCAAGAATACCGCTTTCCGCAGCAATCGCCGTAGCGCACTCTCCCCGTAATTGATGTAATGGCTTGGCAACGTCTATTCCCTTCGAGCGCAGCCAAGAGGACAAGCGCTCAAAATGCACCTCACATCTGTATGACGGATACTTCGCATTTGGATTCGGCCTTCGAGTGGACTCCACAACAAACTCTCCCTTCGCGCTTGGCATGTACCCTCTGAGAGCATCCATTACTTGAGACGGAGCCCCAATGATCGCTTCGCTAGCATCGGTCTTGAGAGATCCGTGCTCTGTATTCCGAATCGCAATACTACAATCTCCGAAGTTCAGATCATTCCAATGCAGCATATCAATCTCCCCTCTCCTCATGCCGCAAGCCAAGCCAAGCAAGAGGCATTTGAATTGCTGATGCTTTGACGCCGCAAGCTCTCTGGCCTCTTTCGACTTTCGAAGACTCTTCTGGTCCACCTTGGGCAGCTTTGGAGTCAATTCATTCTTCGCTGCAGTAATAAGCCAAGGCAACCCACCTAAATCCTTAAGGATGCTACGAAATTGCTTCTGCGGAGCGCGTTCGAGCTGCACATCAGAGAATGGAATAGGGGAAGGAACTTCTACTGAACCGGAAATTTCAGCTCGAAACTTCTCCCCAAATAGCGCCTTGGCATTTCTGAGCAGACTATTGACGGTGCGAACGGTCGTTGCTCGGTTGGCTGGATCACTAGCAGCGTCGATCCGGCTTTTCTTCCATTTCTGCAGATTGAGGGCAGTTATACTTGATAGGGGAGTTGCATCTACGCTTTGCCTCCATTCTCTGAAAGCATTGCCTTGAGGATTGTAGATGTTTTCCGGTTTCTTGATATGCCTCATCTCGGAAATGACTGTTCGCGTCTTCCTGATGTAGATCGCAATCGTCTTCGAGTTCTGAGTCGATAGTTCCACAACCGCATTGATGTAGTCTCCCAGAGAACAGGAGCTAGGTTTGGAATGAAGTGCAGGCTTGTACTTCATAAGCGTCTCATTCCACCCCACGGCAACAAGGTGCTGATGAATCTCGCGAGCTTTAGCAGCCGCTACATCCTTTCGAGTTGTCTCCAGGTTGAACCTCACGCGCCTCCCTTGGTAAGCAATGTGTATGCCGTAATTCGAGCCCTCGGTACGCCGAGAGACTCTTTCCCGCCAATACCGAATATCGGCCTTCAAAAAGCGCACCACGACTTTCTCATGGTGCACTGATGGTGCATTTTTAAGGTTTGAACCCGCTTTATTAGGCTTCGTTTCGCTTCCTTTATTTCTACCTAAGTCCCTCATGTAAAAGTATATCTACCACAGCTTTACGCAGCGTATCAATACTAATCGAAACAGGAATACCATAGGACTCATAATCCCTTGGTCGTGGGTTCGAGTCCCTCCGGGCCTACCAAGCTTCACGCGGTCGTTTCCCATGAATTCGAAACAGCATCGGAAACCCGCAAGATTCGAGCAATGCTCAACACAGAGGCGACCTTTTCAGCCTGCTCTAATTCGAATAAGACGGGATAAGACTGGGCGGCATCTCCCTACCACACATCCTCTGTCACTTCCTCTATAAAACGTCTCTCGCTATCTCCGAAGCTAGAAACATCAATGTCGCCTACAATCCCATGCCCAAACAATACCTCCTATTCGATCATGACGGCGTACTCGTTGATACAGAGTACTGGTACTTCAAAGCCAACCAACGAGCGCTCTCGGAATTAGGTATCGAAGTCGACCAAGCACAGCATTTAGAATTGATGCGCACTGGCCGATCTTTCTGGGATCTGGAAACGGTAACGTCATCGGGACAAGCTGCGGTCGCCAATAAACGAGCCGATCGCAACCGCTACTACCAATCGTATCTAAAAAACGAAGACATCGAAATTCCTAATGTATTGAAAACGCTGAAAACGCTATCGCGTCACTACCGAATGGCCATCGTCACCACATCCAAACCACAGGATTTCGCGCTCATCCATCAGGATCGATCGATCGTCGATTTCATGGATTTCGTTCTGACCCGCGAAGACTATGACAAAGCCAAACCTCACCCAGAACCTTACCTTGCCGCACAGGACCGATTCGGGTGTCGCAAAGACGAGACCCTAATCATCGAAGACTCCGAACGTGGGTTGCGATCCGCGGTCGCCGCTGACATCGACTGCGCAATCGTTAAAAATCATTTCACCCAAACGCACGATTTTTCCGCCGCTACCTACCGGATTGATCGCCTTTCGGATCTACCGGAATTACTAGCCAAAGGCATGGGCTAGTTCCAAGAAAACAAAAACCGCTTACTCCCCCGTAACTTCCTTCAAATAGTCGAAAAACGCTTTCTTTCGCTCATCGCTGATAGACCAGTCCACAGGTACGGATTGGTAACCTGTCTTGATATCGGTTTCGCCTTTTCGACGAAAATCAAAGTAGCCCCAAGACGCATAGGACTCGACAGCGTATTTGAAATTATTCGCATCTTGATCGTACTCATAGTGATCGTCCTCATTGAACACGATCGGCTGTCCCCTATAGGTCGATACCGCTTTTGTAAGCTCTACCATTTCCTTGATGAATGCAGGATCTTTAACGCCGTTCCCATGGATCAATACATAGTCCGAAACTGCCACGACATTGGCATCGGGAATATAGCGACCGCCAAAACTCGTACTAACAAGAAGCCGAAAACCATTCTTCCGCTTTGACCTCACACGTTCGATAAGCTCATGCACGCGGGCAGGTTTAAGAATTTCGTGATCGTAGGCCTTGATATTGCTCTCGTTATTGAGTTCCACCAGCACGTTCCGATACCCCTTTTCCAATAGCCAATCCGTCACATTATCAACCGCCGCCACAACCGCAGATTCGTCGTCCAGGTTCTGGTCTTGGCCGAAATAGAAATACCCGAGTATAACCACCATCTTAAGTGTCTCCGCTTCGTCTAAGATTCGCGTCAATCGATCCATGTAGGCTGGCTTCAAATCACCCTTCGTCGTAAACGCCGAGTTATTCCAGTTCTTATTGCCATACCCAGTCGGACTGCCTCCCTGCAAATTCAGGGTAAATGAGAGCAAGCCATGTTCTCTCCAACTCGGCATAGCCGCGACAAATTCGTCAGTATTCCGATCTGGATCCCACTCACCTGTATCCGGATAATGGAACAATTTTCGTGTTTCTGGATTTGAATCGTCAAAGACTCCCTGAACGAGCCGGGCGTTCATCAACAATCCCTCGACCTTGTTGCCGTTCCAGTACCTACCCCGGTAAGTCACCGCTCCATCAATATAGAATGCATTTCCCATGATTGAGACCTCAGTGCGTCGCTCTGTCGCTGGCTTACACGAAACCAAAAGACCGACGAATGCGATTGATAGGCTAGTGGCGATAAAAAATCGATTTTTTTTCATAAACATAGATTGGATAAGGATCGAATAACCATTCGGAAAAATCGTCAAAACTGCATATCAATTCCTACTGGAATCAATAACTTACCTATCTCCGAGAATTTCCAAAGCTTCAGCATCCCCCGTCTCCGCTGCGTAGGCTCGCAAAAGCGCTCGATGCGCATTCAAAGCCTTTTTATGTTCCGGATTGCGAGCCTGGTTCCGCATCTCATAAGGATCGTTTTCCATATCGACCAAAGACTCTCGATGATCCCCAATATCATACACGGCGTATTTAAAATCATCAGTCCGAAGCATACGCCCTCGGCTCTGCGGGATTTCCGTTCCACCTACAGGTACCGCTCCCTGCACCATATGATTCGACACGACCACGTATTCACGCCAGTCGGACAGGCTAGAATCTTCGCAGACTGGCTTAACCGATCGACCCTTAAAGGAACTCGGGATATCGAGCCCCGCGAAATCCAACATCGTAGGAAAGGTATCCACTCCGACATTCACAAGCTTTCGCGTGACGCTTGGAGAGACCTTTCCGGGAAACGAAACAATAAACGGAATACGTGCGGACTCATCGTAGAAAACGGTTTTCTGAGCGAAGCTATGCGCTCCCGTGCAGTCACCGTGATCGGCAGTGAAGATGACTAGCGTATTCTCTTCGAGTCCTGATTCCTTCAACGCAGCGAGCACTTTGCCAATCTCACGGTCCGACCGTTCGATCAATTGATAATATCCCCAACGCATCTGACGCCACTTATCATTATTAAAATGGGCAATCGGAGTCATCGAGGTCGCCTGATAGCTCTCGCGCATCAAAGCCATGCTGTCCGTCTCGTCGATCGGCGGAGCCACATTAACAGGCACTGGTGGACAATCCTCCGCGTCTGGAAACTCCCCAATCGGACCTCCCGGAATTTTCTGACCACGAACCATTTCACAAATATCGTGCGGACCCGTGAACGACGCGACCAACAGAAATGGCTTATCGCGCTTCCGATTGAGAAAGGCGATCGTCGGCTCAGGAATCAAATGATCTGCCCCGTTGTTCTTAAGCACGCCCATCTCATCGAATCCATGACGCTCGGTATCGCTCGTCTTCATGTTCAAATGCCATTTTCCGAAATAACCAGTTTCGTATCCCGCATCCTTGAAATACTTGCCCATACTAACCATGCGCTCGGGCAACGGCTCCTTGGAATTCGTCTGCAAACCCGTCTCAAACGGATAGTATCCACTGAAAATTGAGTTGCGGGCAGGAACGCAAATCGGATTCGGAGCATAAGCCCGATCGAAACGAGTACCACTCTCCGCCAGTGAATCCAAATTGGGAGTCTTCACATAGCGATCGCCCATCACACCGCTCATCGCGCCGCCGAAGTGTTGATCCGTCATGATAAACAGAATATTCGGACGATCCGCCAAACCAATCGAACTAGCAACGGCTACGGAAACAAGAAGAAGCAGGGGTAAACATTTCATAACCATACCCATACCTCAACGCTCCGATCTCACAACAACGTTTTTGAATTAGAGCTCCGGCATGGGAACGATTAAAAGTGCCCCCTGGTATCTGTTTACCTGCAAATTGTAGGGTGGGTCGCTGACCCGCCAACGGACGGAAAATGTCGCCTCAGCGAGGCGACCTACAATGGTGACAAAGTGCAGCCATCGACAAGTCGGGTTCTTTCACTGAAATAGTGAAGAAAGAAAAACGAGATGACAGCTTTAACCGCCTCCCTAGCCCGCTCTCAACCGAGCAGCTTAGAAACGTCAGGCAAGGGACGGGCTCGTCGGCCCTGAGCCACCCGTGCAAGAAATGAATCCTTCGAAGGATCGCCGCCTTCGAATTCCTCTTCGGCTTCTTCAGTATCATCCGCTTCACCCTCGAAACCACTGATCTCCACGTCACCATCCAATAATTCCAGCGCTCCGATTCCGCCATCGTCAGCAGCAGACAGCTCGTCCACGTCGAAAAGTTTGGAGATTCGCCGCGGCTGCGGCTCCAAGGTGAATGACGGATTGGCTAATCGGCCTTTCTTAACGAATTCGAAATGACAGGGAAAATACTCTTTCAAATAGCGATTTTTGAATTCCTCAATCCACTTATTCGAAACCGTATGCCGATTCGAAAGCAGAACGACATCCGAGAAATGAATACAACAGTCATACCACGGTAGCAGTTGTTTTTCATCCTTAATACGATCACAGTCAGCAACCGTGATAATACGGCCTAGTTCGTAATCCGCTTCCTGGAGCCAATAGAAAAACGCTTCCACGAAATCCGCTGGATCGGCAAGTCCGTCAGCAACTACGAAAACGACGTCGCCTTCCGGCTCGAATACCAAACCCGCCTCGTATCCCTGCCATGAATAACGCGTCAGCTCAACCTGCTTGCTATGAATCGTCGGCTCGCTTCCCCATGCCACCACATCGTCTTCGGACACGAACACCTGAGTCTTCAGGTCTTCCGCTCCGCCAAAGTCCACCAAGTCGGAAACAACGTCATTCTGACCTGCCCCTCTCGAACCCAAAATTAGATATACCAATTTTTCTGACATCTCAATTTTTCGAAGGACTAAAATGTAAACAAGCGATTCTGGGCATGCTGACGCATCCAGTGATCCAACGCTACGAGATTGGCCATTGCTTCGACAATCGGCACCGCTCGAGGCAATACGCAGGGATCGTGACGGCCTCGCGCCTTAAGCTCGGTTTCGTTACCGTCGACATCGACCGTCTTCTGCGATTGAAGCAAAGTTGCGGTCGGCTTGAATGCAACCCGGAAGCATACATCCTCCCCGTTGGTTATTCCGCCTTGAACGCCACCCGAACGATTCGTCGTCGTGCGGATTTCTCCATCGCGATTCTCGAAAGGATCGTTGTGCTCGGATCCCTTCATCAACGTACCCGAAAAACCGCTACCAACTTCAAATCCCTTGGTCGCTGGAAGCGAAAGCATTGCCTTGGCGAGATCAGCCTCGAAGCGATCGAAAACCGGCTCGCCCAAACCCACAGGCAAATTCCGTATCCGACACTCAATGACGCCGCCAACCGAATCGCCCTGACCCCTAACTTCCAAAATCCGAGCGATCATCTTTTCCGCAGTCTCCGCATGCGGACAGCGAATAGCATTGGCCTCGATCAAGTCCGGCGTAATCACCGCATCGTCCGGCATCTCGATATCCTGAACGCGCTTCACGTAGGCAAGCGTCTCGACCTTGCCGACCAGCCCTAAAATTTTCTTTGCAATAGCGCCCGCAGCAACGCGACCAATAGTCTCGCGCGCCGAAGAACGACCTCCGCCCTCGGGATTTCTGTGACCGTATTTCGTTTGGTACGTATAGTCAGCATGCGAAGGACGAAACTTCTCCTTCATCTCCGAATACGCCGAAGGGCGATGATCCTTGTTGAAAACCAACATCGAAATCGGTGTACCGGTCGTGCGGCCTTCGTACACTCCGGAGAGAATTTGTACTTGGTCCGCTTCCTTGCGCGGAGTCACGATGTCGCTCTGACCCGGACGTCGCCGATCGAGCTCCACCTGGATTTCTTCCGGCGTTATCGGCAAATTCGGAGGGCAACCGTCGATCACGACGCCAACGCCCCCGCCATGGCTTTCGCCCCAGGTACTGATTGAAAATAGTTTCCCGAATGTATTGGGCATGGCGGGACCCTAGAAGCGCAAACGAAGGGATAAAGGAAAAAGTGGTATTAAAAACGCAGAGGCCAATCTAACGATTCGTCAGATTCCTGGATCGAAACCGCCGAACTCGCCGTTCTCAATCAGCTGATTCATGCCCAAAGCCGGTGCGCTTTCCCTGCAGGCGCCAACGCTCCTCGCAGGCACGCCCACTACAGTGCAGTGCGCTTTCACGTCTTTTAGGACCACGCTTCCAGCGCCTATCTTCGCGCCTTCGCCGATCGTAATATTTCCCAGCACTTTCGCGCCTGAAGCGATCAAAACACCGTCTGCGACCTTTGGATGACGATCGCCTTGTTCCTTTCCCGTTCCCCCTAAAGTGACCCCCTGCATGATCGACACGTTATTGCCAAGCACCGCAGTTTCCCCGATCACCACGCCGTTACCATGATCGATCAGAATCCCATGACCAATTGTCGCCGCCGGGTGAATATCCACTCCAAAAACCTTTGAAATGAGACTTTGCAGGTAAAGAGCCAAGGTCTTGCGATCCTCCTTCCATAGATGATTCGCGAACCGAAAGGCCGACAAAGCATGAAACCCCTTGAAAAAGAGAAACGGGGTCAGAAACCCAGCCGCCGCAGGATCGCGATCCCTAACCGCCTGCAAATCAATCCGCACGCACTCACGCAAATCACCCTGTGATTCCAGGATTTCCAGAAACAAATCCCTCAAAGTTATGCTAGGCAAAATATCGTCCCGAAGCTTCGAAGCCAAAGTATAGCTCAATGCCGCATCGAAGGACTTTTGCCCCAAAATAGTCTCCTGAAGATAGGCCACCAACAAGCGCTCGGTGGTGGCCGATTCCTCTGCTTCTACCCGAAGGGCATTCCAAATACTGTCGTTTTTCGTGCTCATGGCTCTGAAAACGAGTCAAACACGGCCCAAACTGCGTTTGCAAACCGAATTCCCATTCTCCACTAGGGATCTATATGGTAGAGACAATATGAACATCCCCCAACCGTTCCAAGAATCGACAAACACATCATCACTCTTTTCTTGCCAACAAACAAATCAATGACATTTTTCCGACCGATCCGGAACGCCTTCAAGCTATTCGGGTCAACTCAACAACTTCAGACATCGCAAGCAAGATTCCCTCAATTCACTGACCGAATTGAACCTGGGCTTTCGAAACCAACTAGCACTATGAAAAACCTTATCGCAATCATCGCAGCCTCCCTATTGGCAGTCGCTGCTTCATTCGCCGACGTAATCGTCACCAAAAGCGGATCCACCATAAATGGAAAAATCCAGGGGATCGCCGCCGGAAAGATAAAGATCGTAACCGACTTCGCCGGTGAAATCGAGATCGACCAAGCTCAGGTCGAGTCAATGTCCACTGACGAACCAATTTTCGTCGCTTTCGAAAGTGGTGCCTCCTACGAGGGAACGCTAAAAGGGACCGGAAACAAGGCCATCAAGGTCAACACCAAGGACGGCGAACTCGCTACCTCGATCGACAAAATTCAAGAAAGCTGGCAGCCAGGTACGCAAAGCCCAGCCGAAGCTCGCCAAGCCGCTGAAATGGAAAAACTTAAGCGAGCTTGGGCATACGAAGCGGCATTTGACCTAGCCGGCAAAAGCGGAAACTCCGACAGCAACGGAATGGGATTGGCCTTTCGTGCTACCCTCAAAGGACCCGACGACAAGCTAGACTTCTACACGCGAGCAAACTTCGAAGAAACCGACGATTCCAAGAGCGCCGACGACGCCCGCGCCGGCATCGACTACACCAATCAAATTAGCAGCGATTGGAATTGGTTCGTCAGCAGCGAACTTGGACGTGACGTAATCAAGGACACCGATCTATTCGTAACGACCGCCGCAGGTTTTGGATACACATTCGCCAACACCGACACACGCTTCCTCAATCTACGTGGCGGTCTCGGGTATCGCTTCGAAAACTACAGTGACCTCAGTCGCGAAGAACTCAGCGCAGCAAGTCTCGATCTTGGCTTGGAGCACAAAGAAACACTCAAATGGGGCAAATTGGTTAACCGAATCAAATTCAC
>JBNMOQ010000191.1:0-9806 GCA_051275055.1 Candidatus Pelagisphaera sp. | reverse complement strand
TTCCTTATAACGACCACCGTCTCCGTAAACTTCTCGACTAATGTTGTAGAGGTTATCCCCTGCCTTGACTACATAAGTTCGACGCTCTCGAGGAGTGGACATTGCGCCTCCCGGACGTCTTGGTTCCGCTCGACCTCCCTCCACTGAAACTTCCGAGCCCGAATTGCCGCCAACCGGCGCTTCTTGGAAAATACCCTTTCGGCTCTTCACCAAGTCCTCCCTCAACGATTCGTTTTCATCGCGCAATTGCTCGATCGTACTCAGCAACTTCGAACGATAAACCTGAGCTTCCAGCGTCGAAAGTAACTCCTTCATCGCCGTTTTCACCAGATCGTCCACCCTCCCCAAGGATGCTTCGAGCTGAGGCGATTTCGATTCTCTCCCCCTCAACGCCTGGTAGCGTTTAAAGTGATATATCGCCGAAACCGGGTCCCTCATGTGATCGAGAAAGATAAGCCCTACCTCCAAATGCGACTCCGGAGCATTGCCATCGCGCATCATAATGAGTTTTTCGAAATTCGAAAGCGCCTCGCTATGTAAATTCCGAGCCAAGAGATCTTTCGCCCGTCGATAAACGGGATCCTCCGTCTCGCTCTGGATATTAATCGATACGCGCTCCGAGCAACCAACCCAAGCGATTGCGCCCAGTAGAGCGAAAATAAGTTTTGATGCGTAGAGCAGTCTCGTCATGATCATTAATGCGCGTTCACTATGAGACCATCTCCGCCTGACTTTCCAAGTCTGAAATCCGCCAAACGCCTTCTCTCTACTAAAAAAATGGATACCGACGAAATAATCGCCAAAGGACGGCGCTGCATCGACATCGAAGCCGATGCCTTGAAAAAGACGAGCGAACAGCTCGATTCCGATTTCGCGGCGGTCGCTTCAGCCTTGATCGATACCATAAACCAGGGAAATAAACTCATCCTATCGGGCATCGGAAAAAGCGCCCATATTGCCCAAAAGCTAGTGGGCACGTTCAACAGCATAGGTGCGCCCGCGAGCTTCCTCGACCCAGTAAACGCGCTGCACGGAGATATGGGCCTCTGCCGCGAGGGTGACGCCCTGCTCGCATTCAGCAATAGCGGCGAAACTGAAGAGCTGCTTCGCCTCGTGCCGCTCATCTCACGCTTCAACATTCTCTCCATCGCCGTCACCTCCAAAAAGGAATCGTCACTCGCTCAACTCTGCCAAAAGAGTTTGGTCTACTCCGCCGACAAAGAAGCCTGCCCTCTCGACCTCGCCCCAACCGCAAGCTCCACCGCGTGCATGGCTATCGGCGATGCCGTGGCAATGGTCATTCTAGAAGGCCGAGCATTCAGCAAAGAAGACTTCGCCCGTTTTCACCCAGGCGGCAGCCTCGGCAAATCGCTCGCCGTCAGCGTAAATGGTATCATGCGCCTGCCAGGAGAATTCGCCCAATTACCCGACACAGCCTCCTGCAAAGACTGTCTGCAACAAATGACCGACCCAAACAGCGGCTGTATCGCTCTTACCGATTCCGGTGGGAAACTCAGCGGCGTATTTACTGATGGCGACATTAGGCGACTCGTATTGAACGATTCTGAATTCCTCTCGAAACCCGTATCCACCTTCATGACACGGAGTCCAGTCGTGATCCAATCCGGAGCGCTCGCGGTTGAAGCGTTGCGTATTTTCGAATCATTGAGAATAGATGATCTGATCGTAGTCGACGAAAATGGCGCGCCCATCGGTGTCATTGACGGCCAAGACCTCACCAAAGTCAGAATGGTGTAGGTTTCTCGATCAAAGCGCATACATGCGCTTTTTGATTGGGAAATCCAAAAAAACCGTCAAGTTGCGTTTCAAGTCGCACTCTAGACCAGGAAACTCGCGACGCGAACTGACAAAATCGACTTCATGAGCCAAGCTCCACAGACGCCCACGCCAAGCGAAATCAAGCTCCTTCCCGAGCTATTTCAATTGCTACAGCCGCATCTGAAAGCTCTCGACGCGTTTCTCGTCGAACAAATCGACAGTTTCGAAGCCGAAATCCGTGAATACGTCGAATACTGCATCGACACGAGCGGCAAACGCATCCGCCCCTCGCTCATCTTCTTTAGCGGTTGGCAAGGTCCGAACGCAGTCGACGAAAAGCTCGTCAAACTCGCCGCCGTAATAGAGATAATCCACTTAGCAACCCTCGTTCACGACGACATCATGGACGAAGCGGACATACGCCGCAACCGCCCAACCGTTGCTAAAGCTCACGGAAGCGCGACTGCCGTTCTGCTAGGCGACGCCCTCTTCTCGCACGCGGTTTACCTAGCAACCCAATTTCCAACCTCGGAAATCAGCGAAAAAGTCGCCATCGCAATGCGAAACGTCTGCACTGGAGAAATCCTCCAGACCATGCAGCGAGGAGACCCCAACATCGACCTGCCGACCTATTATCGCGTTATCGATCTCAAAACCGCCGAACTCTTTCGAATCGCCTGCTTCCTCGGGGCACGCTTGGCCAAGCGGAGCGATACATACGTCGAAGCTGCTGGCTCATTCGGACGCCACCTCGGGATCGCCTATCAAATTTACGATGATCTGACCGATCTCATCGGAACCGAAGACAAAATCGGCAAAACGCTAGGCACCGATATTGCTACAGGGAAAGCCACATTACCCCTCATTCTCATGAGAGATCGCCTTCCTGAAGAAGGAGCCAAGCGACTCAGGAACACGCTTTCCGGCAAAGAAGACGCCGATATTCCTTACTGGCTCGAACAGCTCAACCAACTCGGAATCTTCGAAGAAGTTCGCCAAGCCGTATTTTTCGAGATCCGCTCCGCTCGTGAGCAGATCGAGCCATTCCTCCCGAGCGAAGACGCAAAACTCCTGCATACGATCAGCGAACTCCTCTGGAACCAAGTGGAAGCCCTTGGGTCTGTTCAAGCGACAAGCTGATTTCCCTCCAGAAACTGATCCTTTTGCAGTTATTTAATAGCGATGCAATCTAGACATTTCCGCAGCGCTCCTATAGTTTCCACAAACTGCTTCCCATGAGCTTCACCAAAACCATCACCAAATCGCTTGTTTCCTCGCCTGAAAGGCGTTTGGAAGCGGACGAGGATCTCGCCATTGTGAGCAAGATCCAAGCTGGCGATGTTGATGCTTTCGACACTCTAATCCTGAAATATCGGGAGCGTGTCTACTCGGTCATCTACAATCTGACATCCAATCGGGAAGACGCCTCGGATTTGACTCAAGACTCCTTCATCAAGGCCTTCCAGTCTATCAACCGCTTCAAAGCGAAATCCAGCTTCTTTACTTGGCTGTATCGGATCGCCCTCAATACGACGCTAACCCACCTGCGCAAAAACAAACTGCGTCGCTTTCTCAGCTTCGAGAAAATGGCCGATGAGGATCATACTGCCGGATTTATCGAAAACATGACCACGGAGTCCGACTCCGACAAAGCCGCTCTGATGAACGAGCTGCAGGAGAAGCTGAACGACGCGTTCCAAAAACTCTCCGTCAAGCACAGAACCGTCATCACATTCTTCGAAATCGACGGACTCACCCACAAGGAAATCGCCGATATCACCGGAACGACTATCGGGACCGTCCGGTCGCGACTCCACTACGCCAAACAATTTCTTCAAGGCGAACTCAAGGACTACCTTCGCTAACCACCAATCCCATTCTCCCACCTATGCCATCCCAAAAGCCAACGCCCGAAGCCGAAGAACGCTTAAGCCAGCTTTTACAAATGAAACGCCAGGAACGTCCTGACGCCAATTTTTGGGATAAATTCGACGAGGAATTACGCAGCAAGCAGCTTTCAGCTCTCGTCCGCACGCAATCATGGTACGAACGGCTCGGGAAAATGACGCTCGTGGTAGCTCGTAGATCAGCGACCACAACTGCGACCGTGAGCGTATTCGCTCTTGGAATTTTTGCGGTATCGAAAAGCGAATATTTCGCCAACAATGACCTGGAAGCAACTCAAGCTGCAGCGGCTGCAGCAAATGAAGCGGGCCTTCAAATTGCTACTAACGAATTGCCGCTGTTTGTAGTAGAAGAGAATTTCGTCGCAGCGCTAGAGACAATGGAACACGCGCTCATCCAGCCGATCAACGTCCAGCCGCTCTACGAAATTCACACGCTCGCTCAACGAACGTCTTCTTCTGGCTACTCGATCAATGCAGCGCCGAAACAGTTTACAATTGGTGGACAAGCAAACGGTATAAGCCTTGGAGCTAAAGTAATTCGTACTGGGAATCAGTTCTAGCAAATGCTCGTTCCGCTGTTTAATCGCGCCCCAAGGATTGGGTGCACTCTCCTTGCTATTTTCGGTCTTTGCGAGGGTTTGCCGATAGTCTCAGCGACCGATCCCGGCTTAAGTGGCCTCCAATCCACAATCCAAAACGTATTCCAAGAACATTCAAGCGCAGTAGTCAGGGTAAAAGTCGCTACGGAAACGCAATTGGATGGCGACGAGCCGAAAGTCGTACTACGCGTTTTCTCTGGATTTTTTATCAGCGACAAAGGGCAAGTGTTAACCAGCTACATGCCTCCAAGCGAAACGACCCGTGTCTGGATCGAGCAGAACGGGATTTCGTACTTAGCCGATATTTTGGGAGCAGATGCTCGAACGAATATTGCATTGCTCCAAATCATCAATCTGCCGAAGTCTTTCGACTTCATCGAACTCATCGAAGACAAGGCACCGCAAACGATCGGGTCATTCGCATTTGCGATCACAAGTCCTCTCGATTTCGATCCGACCCCAAAATTCGGCCTCGTAACGGGGTTCGAAAGCCATTTCGCCGAAGTCGAATTTCCCTTCACCTACACGCGCCTCAG
The DNA here is from genome assembly GCA_051275055.1 of Candidatus Pelagisphaera sp. Lineage (GTDB taxonomy): Bacteria > Verrucomicrobiota > Verrucomicrobiia > Opitutales > Opitutaceae > Pelagisphaera. Next base: position 4,985 of record JBNMOQ010000191.1, on the reverse strand, counting down.
CATCCCTATCGGTCCCGCTGAAGGAGGATCCCCAGCCTTCGATGCTAACAATGAATTGATCGGTATCGTCATGGCGACGTTGCCCGAAGTAAACTCCTCTTACATCATTCCTACCAAGGCGCTTGCTCGAATGGTAGGCCAACTCAAGGAGTATCAAAAAGTAAGATACGGAGTTATTCCCATTTCCTTCGAAGAAAAAGCTGACAGCTACAACCAAAGCAAACGCGTTGTCATAAAAGGCATCGTTCCAGGAAGCCCCGCCGAACGAAGCGGACTTCGGCCGAAGGACATCCTCCTCAGCTTGGATGACGCTCAAGCAAACAGTCTCAACGAAGTTCGAAACCAAATTTTCGCCAAGAACCCTGGAGACTTCATTTTATTCAAAGTGAAGCGTGACGACAAAGAACTCGAATTTGCGATTCTCCTAGAACCGCAAGAAGACCATATCCGATCTTCGGATACGCCAAACGATCCAAAGCAGCAATAGCCGGCCGTATGGCAATCTTTCAAACTGAGATCAAGGTTCACACAAGCGGACAAGGCACTTACGAAGTTACGGACAAAGTGCACAACGCTCTCAGCGTTTCCGGATTGCAAAATGGTATGCTGTCCATCTTCTGCCGCCACACAAGCAGCAGTCTCGTCCTAATGGAAAATGCTGACCCTTCCGCACGTGTCGACTTGGAGGCCTACATGAGACGTCTCGTTCCCGAAAACGATCCACATTTCACGCACACTTACGAAGGCCCAGACGACATGCCAAGCCACATCAAAATGGCTTTGACTCGAAGTTCCGAAACAATCCCTTTCTCCAACTCCCAGCTACTTCTAGGAACCTGGCAAGGCCTCTTCCTCTGGGAACATCGCGACCAGCCTCACACTCGCTCGCTCATCATTACAGTGAACGGGGAATAAATCCGCCGGTCCCGTTGGACCAGAACAATCTCCCAAACGAAAACAGGCCCCTTCCTTTCGGAAGCGGCCTGTTGAGATAAATTTAGATGTGACGACTTTCTATCGATTACGGAAAGCGTCCATGTCGATTCCGACTTCAGTCATTCGCTCTTGCGAGAAAACATCTTCGAAGTCTGCATCTTCGCTAGGCAAGATCTTAGCCGTAATGAAGATGAGCAAATTCATCTTCTGACCACTCTTATCCTTGTGACGGAACGCAGCTCCGATTCCAGGAATTTTGGAGAGGAAAGGCACTTTGCTCAAATCGTCGATTTCGCTAGCCTGCAACAAGCCGCCGATACCCATTGTATAGCCATCCTGCAAAGCAATCTGCGTCTCAGTGCGACGCGTCGAAATGATCGGAATGCTCGCTCCGCTAGCCCCGCCGAACTCACGTTCACCAGTACGGCTGCTTACCTCCGGAATGACCCGCATCGTAATGAGACCCTTGTTATTAACCGAAGGCTTTACCTTAAGATTAACGCCAATGTCCTTGTATTCGAATCCGCTAATTTCAAACGTACCACGCTCGTCATTGTATTGGTAATTAGGAATTGGAAATTGCTCTCCAATCGAAATCGTCGCTTCCTGATTATTCAAGGTTACGACCGTCGGGTGCGATACCAGTCGACTGTTACCCTGTTGTTTCAAAGCGCTGAAGATAAATCCAATTTGACTCGAATTGAAAACAGCATTCGTCACCTTTGACAAATCGCCATCGCGAACCAAAGAACTCAAACTCTGAGCCGCTCCTTGATTAATCAAGGAATCCGCTAGGCTCGTATCTAAATTCGCGCGACCTTCGGTATCCGAATATGTACGACTAATGTTATCCGCGCTAACTTCGAAGTTATCCAAGCTATTCCAACGAACGCCAATTTTGGTAACATCCTGATTCGTAACTTCTACAAATCGCGTTTCGATCATGACCTGCAAAGTAGGCTTATCCAAACGTTCGATCACCTGACGAATCGTACCCATTCTAGATTGACGTTCCGTTACGATCAATCCGTTAGTACGAGCGTCGATTTGAACGCGACCGCCCTTTTCTGCATCTACCATGCTCGTTACTGTGCCTGAAATTTGACTAGCTTCGGCATAGTTTAACATGAAGATTTCCGTAACTGGAGGTTCGAAATTCAAAGTGTCGTTCGAAATCACTTTGATAATATTTCCCTCTTCTACGTACGTGAACCCAATCGGATCTAGTACGACATTGAAGATCTGCCTCCAAGAAACTTCACGCAACTTAATCGAAGTTGTGCCCTGCAAGTCTTCGGGTATCACGATATTCAACATGTAGAGATCGGCAACATTTCGCAGGACCGTCCGAATTTCTTCGTTCGGAAAATCCACGGAGATCATATCCGCTTCTCCCAAGGAAAGCTCATTGCCAAGCGGCGAACTATCAGATCCACCAACTCTTGTTTCATCGTTATCACTCGACGACTCGCCACTCAAGACGGATTCGTCGAACTGTTTCCCAGCATCTCCCCTACTCGGAGGATCTAGATTTACGTCGTTCTGACCAAATGCCGTAAAATGTAGGCACCCGACCAGGATCGCAGTTGTCTTTATTCTTATTGCTGTGCTCATATCTCTACTTTAGTTTGATTTCCACTTCCGCATCCCCGTAACGAAGACTATACCCGTTACGCAGGACATTCACTATTTCCAAATTGTATTCTACATCCTGATACTTTACAGGAACAGAGCCACCTGACTTCACTCTCATTTCCTTAAACATCAGATAGTACTCTCCTCCAATCGAAAAGATTCCGGTTGGGTTAACGCTCTTTGCAAGGACCGGCATCAATTCCTGAGCCGAGAGATTTTTTTCGACCTCAACAATCACCTCTTCTTCTTCTTCTACTATCGGAGAAACTGAAAACGGATCTCCTAGTACAGCGATCGTTTCTTCGTTCAACAGAACGATCTTCCTATCCAACAGTTTTTCCGACAATTCGATTTTCTCTTTACGCTCTTCTGGCGACTTAACTGCCGAATAGCTGATTGTCGCGGACATCAGAATCAACGCCAAAACAGACAAACTTCTTAAAAATGCAGGATACCTCATGATGACGCGTTCCTTCCCAAAACCAATAGCGACAAATCTATCGAGAGTTTCTCGGAATCTATCCCTGCGCTTTTCGACACGCGGAATTTTTCGAGACGATAAAATGATGGGCCGCCCTCGAGCATTCGCATCAGGTTAACCAATTGAGCGTAGTCCCCGGTCGCCTTCATGTGGTATCTTAATTTTTGATACGCATTCTTCGTTGGCTTCGGCATACGTCTCTTATTCTTCGATCGAGCTTCCTCTTCATTCACCTCAAATTGCTTCAAACCACTTATCTTCACGCCGGTATCGGCTTCGATATTGAAGAAGTAGTTATAGTTAGTCGCCAATTCCTGAGAATCGAAAAGCCGAGCATCAAGTTGTTCGATACTCTTCTCTACAACAGCAAGGTCTTCTTCTAGCCCCGAGCTATTCTTCATATTCTTCAAAATTGTAGACATACGAATATCGAGTTGTTCGATCTCCGAATCCAAATCGGCCTTCTTGTCCAGATGAAACACATATACCGAACCACACGCCAAGAATACGACGCACGACACCGATAGTATCATCTTTTTTCTTACAAAATCTATAATTGGTTCAACCCTCATCACTAAGACTTCTTTTTGGTTTCGTCGGCTTCTTTCGATCGAGTTGCTTCCAAATGGAATTTTATCTGATCGGTCCCGGGCTGCCGTTCAACCGACACTTGGGTAAATTCATCGTATCGCTCACTAAGGAGTTCGATCTCCTTAAGTCTCTCCATGTATTGCCTCAGGAGAGAATCCGTCTCTTCGTTCGCAACGACGAAACCATGCAACACTGTTTTGTTTTCATCGAATTCCACACTCAAGAGTGACATATCCGGCATTAAGGTTTTACAGACGAAGACGAGCATATCGCTAGCAATCATTTGATCGCGTTCGAATTCATCGATTTCATCGATACGGCGAACTTTTTCGATGAACTTATTATTCATCCCAATCGCCTTGGCATGCACACCCTGCCTTGCTGTAATTTCAGCATTAACCGCTTCGATCTTCTCTTCAGCCGAAGAGATGCTGTATTCATGAAAGCCTAAGCGCATAATACTCATCACGGCTAGACTTAGAGCCAAAGCCGAAACGAAGAAACTCGTTCGAACCGTTTTAACATCAGGCAGAGAATTTGTATCCCTAAAATCAGGACGCCAACTGTGCTTCCTGACTTCAACTTTCTTTCCAAGCGTTTTCATTATGCTGCAACCTCCTCTTTCTTAAAGCTGCACAACGAGGCCAATTGGCCTATCCAGGAAATATCCAAGCGTTCAATTATGGAGTCATCCGAGCACTTAATTCCATTCGCATCCAACCAATCGGTCAGAACCAAACTAAACGGCTTTAGGTTCAGCAAACTTCCGATGCTGTCTTCAAGCCAGTCCATTGAAGTAGCCCTTGTCGAACAATGTATCCAACTAACTGACTGTCCTGTCTGCACTTCGTAAAACCCTATCGAAGACTGCAATTCGCGCATCAACCGTCTCAGTATCTTGCGCGAAATCGAACTGAAATCGAAATCCCTAGAAGAAAGCAATTTGTAAGCTGCTTTCTCATCCTTCAAATTTAGCTCTTCCTTCAGAGCGAACGCTATGTCCTCAGAGCCCGTTTCGATTCGGCGAGACATCTCGATTCCTTTCGGTCCAACTATCACTGCGTTGGAAAAGCTATTCTCAATCTCTAAAAAGAGAGAAGGAGCATCGGAGCCCTGCTTAATCAACGCGTCTTGCAACGAACCAATCGTTCCGATCGTTCCCAATTCGATTCGATTTGGATAGATTCCGTGCTCTAGCATTTGCTTCTGCAAATTCACGATATCGGTATTCGGAACGCCACACACGACAACTTCCTTCTTATTGTAGTTGGCCGGGTCGATCTCCTCCCCGGTCACCGGAGACAGGCAATGAGCCGAAAGCTCTACCGGAACGTCGCTAAAG
>JBNMOQ010000190.1:0-9985 GCA_051275055.1 Candidatus Pelagisphaera sp. | reverse complement strand
GGCAAGATGTCCCAGTAGTGGAGAAAGGCGTTCTTGGGCAGACCGATGTCGACGAAGGCCGCTTTGAGGCCTGGGTCGAGATTTTTGATCCGTCCTTTGAATATGCCTCCTACGATGCGTTGGGCACTGCGACGGCGTTCGATATCAAATTTGTCCAGGACGCCATCAATTAGCAGGCCGACTCGCGTTTCCAGCGGTTCAGCATTAATGATCAGCTCCCGGTACGGTAGCTTCTCTCCTTTAAACTTTTCGATAATTTTGGTCATCAGCGGACGCTTTTTGGCGCGCTTGTCGGCGTCGCTTTTGAGTTTCGCTTGATCGACCGGTTTTACGGGCTTGTGCGAGGGGGGCTTTCTGAGCTCCTCTTCATGTTCCGTAGAAGAATCTTGTGATTCGGTATTCGTTTTGTTTTCGCTCATTCTGTAAGGTTTCGTGGTTTACAGAAGACGCCTTTTCATGGCGCGTAAACGTTTCAACTGGTTGGTTCTGTCGTTGTTTATACATCGTCAGAACTCCTTTCGAAATCGGTACACGCTTTGCGCTAGTCCTTGCAGGACGCAGCAGCTCACCATGAAGGTGCCTCCGTGACTTAAGAACGGGAGCGGTAGTCCAGTGATTGGCATCAATCCAATCGTCATTGCTATATTCACAAATACATGAACGGAAAACAGTGTTGCGACGCCAATCACAAGCAACGTGCCGAAGCGGTCGCGGGCGATGGTGGCGATGCGGATACTGTTTGCCAGTAGCAAGCCGAATAGTGATACCACGACTACGCTTCCCAGAAATCCGGTTTCTTCCGCTATGACGGAAAAAATGAAGTCGTTATGGGCAACTGCACGAGGCAGATAACCCAGTTGGGCCTGATTGCCGTTCAGCCAGCCTTTGCCGAACGCCCCTCCAGATCCAACGGATATAATTGATTGTTCCCGATTCCAGCCTTCGTTGCGACGATTGACCTTATCGGGAAAGAGAAATCCCATTACTCGTTGTCGTTGATAGTCCTCTATTGGAATCCAATAATGGGGACGTTCAACTACTTGTTCTTCGGTCGCTTCCGCTTCGGCTGCCACATATTTGCCATAGTTGTGGGTATCGAGCACCACTAATCCCACCAAAACCGCAAAAATAGCTAATGCGGTCGTGAAGAAGGATTTCGATAAATTGGATGCGTATAGCTGAGCGAACACGACTGAAGGTATCACGAGCGCCGATCCAAGATCGGGCTGGAACAAGATGAATAAGAATGGAAGCGAAACCGCAAGCGCCATTTTGGCAAGTGTTTGGCGAGAATCCATTACCGTTCCCACTTCCGAGAGCGTGAGCATGCTGGCTCCGATAACGAGACAAGCAAGTTTGGCTAATTCGCTGGGTTGAACTGTGGTCACTCCCACGTTGAGCCAACGTCTGGCGCCTAAGATGGTTACTCCCAGATCAGTCCAAGCGACTAGGGCTAGTAGAGCTAGAGCTAGAAAGTAAACCCAATGGGAAAATTTGAGGAAGATTTTGTAGTCGATCAGCGAAACAGTGAAGTATGCGGTCAACCCAATCCCGATCCAGATGATCTGCCGAACCCAGTCGTTTTGCAGAATCCAATTGACCACCCCGGTCCAGTCATGGGTTTGCTGGTAATGTTGGGCGCTGTAGATGAAAAAAACTCCGATTATCGACAAGGCGATTATGCAGAACGGAGAAATTAGATCGAAGCGGGAATGCTCGTAGCTGAAGGAGGAGCGGGACACGGGAAAACGGAAAAGGTAGGCGTGCAGTTTTTCTGAAGGAGGCGAGGAGGCGTTGAAAGGAAAATCGCGATTTTTGGAAACTAAAACGGCTGCTCGGGTCGTATAGGTTTACAAGCGTTCGTTAGGATTTATTTCGAACGCTTGAAGGCCCAATGGGCAGGTAGGTGTTGGAGCCGGTAATCGGCGTCGGAAAAGACTCTCGCGGTTTGCGGGAGTCTTTTTCGTTTTGACGATTGAGTCGCCTTTGGGCATCGCCAATGTCTTGTGCGATGAAGCGGATTAGAAGAGACTTGGAGTCGGCGAAATTTTGGCAATGAGCGGTCCGATCGTAGAAAGGACGCGAATCGATCGCTGGCTTTGGGCAGTCCGCCTGTTTAAAACGCGCACTCAAGCGACCGAAGCGTGTCGCGGCGGTAAGGTGCGGGTGCGCAACGAGAAGGTGAAACCTTCATACGGCGTGAAAATAGGGGAGTTGATCGAGATCCAACAGGGACCGATAACCAAACGTTTGGGAGTGTTGGGACTGCTAGAAAAGCGGGTTGGCGCTAAGCTCGTGCCGGATTTCATGGACGACATGACGCCACCTGAAGAATACGAGCTACTCCGGCAAACTGCGGCTCAAGCTATCCTCCGAAGAGATCGAGGCACCGGACGTCCTACAAAGAAGGAGCGCCGCGAAATCGAAGAGCTGTTTTGGGGCGATTGAGCTGGCGGCATAAAAAGGGTGGCCAAGCGGATTAAAGCTGTTTGGATCGGAATTCATGTACACGCCTCCGCCATTGAGGAAAGTAATTCCTTTCCCGCTTTTCGTCGCCACGGTTCTGGCTGTGGCAATTGCGGTCTTTGCTCCGGAGCTAGGGCCGTTCGCTTACATGTCCGCTTGGTTCGGAACGGTTGTGGTACTGACGATTTGGGGAGTGCTCTGTTATGAGCGAGATAAATGATCCTCCTGATTTCGTGACGGATTATAGAAAATGAAGTATCCATCGGTTGAAGACCTTTTCCAGGAAATCCTCAAAGCCCGTCAGCGTGTCTACGAGATCGCTCGCCCGACGCCACTCGACCGCTTGAGCCCGACTGAGAATTTGTTTATCAAGCGCGAGGACTTGTCCCCAATCCACGCATACAAATGGCGTGGAGCTTATAATCGCATGAGCTTGTTGAGCGACGAGGAAAAGGCTCAAGGCGTGGTATGCGCCTCGGCTGGCAATCATGCTCAAGGCGTCGCGCTGGCTGCTCAAAAGCTGGGGACGCACGCAGAGATTTTTATGCCGCGTTCAACGCCGCTTATGAAGCAAAAGGCAGTTCGAACTCTTGGCGGCGATGCGGCGAACGTTCGGCTAGAAGGGGATTCGTACGACGACGCTTCCAAATCGGCTCTCGTTTACTCGCAGGAAACAGGCAAGACCTTCATACATCCTTACGACGACCTCATGGTCATGGCGGGGCAGGGAACGCTGGCGGATGAAATCGTCATGTCCGGAGAAGGTGTCTTCGATATCGCGTATTTGCAGATTGGCGGCGGCGGTATGGCGGCGGGCGTAGCTTGCTGGTTGAAGCGCTATTATCCGAACATCGAGATCGTGGGCGTCGAAGGCGAGGATCAGGCTTCGATGGCGGCTGCGGTGAAGACTGGAGAACCCGTGGAGTTGGATTATCTCGATGTCTTTTGCGACGGTACAGCGGTTAAGAAAGCGGGATCGCTTACGCGGCATTTTTGCGAGCAATTGGTGGATCGCTTCATCACCGTGACGAATGCCGAGGTTTGCGCAGCGATCCAAGTGCTTTGGGAGAGTCAGCGTTTGATTCCTGAGCCTGCAGGCGCGATGGGTATGGCGGGTTGGCTGAAGGAAAAGGAATCGGTCGGGGAGAAGCGAGCATTGGCGATTATCTGCGGTTCGAATATGGATTTCGGTCAACTTCCTTACGTCGTTAGGAACGCTGGAATCGGCTCCGCGCACAGGCGGTACTATCGCTTTCGTATTCCTGAACGCTCGGGAGCATTGCTTCACTTACTAGAGACGTTTTTGGATTCGGTGAATATAATCGAATTTCAGCATGGTTTAACCGGCAAGGAATTGGCATGTCCGATAATCGGTATCGATGCCATGCCGAGTCAGTTTGCAGTTTTGGAAGAGCAGCTCGCTAAGCTCGGTATCGAATTCGAGGATGCGACGGGCGACGACGACGTTGAGTTTCGGATTATCCGCTACGACGCGGCGTTGATAGAGCGACCCTTCTTTATAAAGATAGAGTTTCCGGAGCGAGCCGGTGCGTTGCATGACTTTTTACAGGAAAGCTGCAAGGGCGCGAGCATTGTGTATTTCAATTATAGTTTCACGGGTGAGCGAGTGGGCCGGGCGTTGATCGGATTCGATTTCCAATCGGACGAAGATCGAGATGCATTCCGGAAACGACTCGCTGGGAATGACACGGTATTGAGGGATGTCCGTGAAGTGTCTCCGACGGCCTTGGATCGAATGGTTTAGAAACTTGGATTATGTTTACGTTTATTGATCTTTTTGCAGGCATTGGCGGATTTCGGATCGGCCTTGAACGATTGGGCGGGAAGTGCGTCTTCAGCTCGGAAATCGATAAGCACGCTGCGGCCACTTACGAACGCAATTTTAAAGAGAAACCTGCGGGCGATATTACTAAAATCGCTGCAGAGGATGTTCCCGATCACGATGTTCTGTGCGGAGGTTTTCCTTGTCAGCCGTTTTCGGTAAGCGGAAAGCAGCTCGGCTTCGAGGATGCTCGTGGAACTTTGTTTTTCGATGTCATGCGGTTGGTTGCAGCCAAGAGACCTCGAGCGGTGTTTTTGGAAAACGTCGCAAATTTCGTGCGTCACCGAAATGGGGATACGCTTAAGCGAACGATTTCCATGTTGGAGGACGCGGGGTATCAAACGAAGTACGCGGTTCTTAACGCTTCGAATTACGGCGTGCCTCAAGCTCGCAAGCGCGTTTACATCGTAGGGGTGAGGAATGATGTGGTTTCGGGAGAGTTTAAGTTTCCCGTCGCATTGGACAAGGAAGTTCGCTTGAAGGACATTCTATTGCCGGATTCGAAAACGAAAAATTTGGAGATCGATCGCGATGATATTCAGATTAAGGATACGAGTCTCGAAGAAAGTGAGAAGAATCGCGTAAACAAACCGATTCAAATTGGAATTATAAATAAGGGTGGTCAAGGCGAGCGAATTTATTCGCCGGAAGGGCATGCGATTACCTTGTCGGCTCATGGCGGCGGAGCGGCGGCTAAAACGGGAGCTTATTTGATCAATGGCGTTATTCGCAGATTGCATCCGATTGAGTGTCGTCGATTGATGGGATTTCCCGAGCGATTCAAAATGGATCCTCGAAAGGGGCAGTGCTATAAGCAGTTTGGAAACGCGGTGATCGCAACGATGATCGAGGCGATCGGAAAAGAGATGCTCAATGCTGCCAAACTGAGATGGGTGCAAGCCGAGCTGGATTTGGAGAAGAAATAGGGTGTTTATGAATTTTTCGCCCTTCGTTTGAGGTTTGGAAGATTCGAAAGAAGGGGGCTAACGTGGGACTTGCAGTGGTGAATTCACTGCGAATGCAAGTAGTTCCTATCGAAGCCTGTCGAGATTGGATGGTCGGAATATAGGGGAATTTCTGATTGTGGGGGTGTGGCTTGAACTTTGCATTGTCTTCGAGGAGTGGAAGCATAAAAGGTCTAGAAAACCTACCCTGCTGATTAGTAACGCTCGACTCATGTTATTGCCCATCTCCAACTATGGACTTTTCGAATCCCAGCTCTGAATCCGAATCAATTGACATAAATCTTTTCAAGCAAACGAGTCAGGGTTCGAAAGAGCCTGTTGCGATAGTTGGTATTGGCTGTCGGTTTCCTGGTGGAGCTTCGAGTCCGAAGGCCTTTTGGAATATGATTCGTCGAAAAAAGGATGCCATCGTCGACGTTCCTGCCGATCGTTGGGACGTTCGTCGGTTTTACGATGAGGATCCTGCCAAGCCTGGCAAAATGTACGTGAAGCAAGGCGGATTCCTGAAGGAGAAGATTGATCGGTTCGACCCGCTTTTTTTCGGCATCTCGCCTCGCGAAGCGGAAAGCATGGATCCTCAGCAACGCTTGCTTCTGGAAGTCGTATGGGAAGCCTTCGAAGATGGAGGATTGGTTGAGTCGGATTTGAAAGGGAGTCGAACGGGCGTTTTCATTGGAGGCTTTTGCATGGATAGCATGCTGATGCGATTCGGGCAGTTGAATCGCGAGCTCGCGAATTCCCATTCGGCGGCAAGCTCGACCATGACGATGCTTTCCAATCGGATTTCCTACGCCTTTGATCTGAAGGGTCCGAGCGTTACGATGGACACGGCTTGTTCTTCTTCGTTGGTGGCGACGCACTATGGTTGCCAAAGCATTTGGAACGGAGAATCCGAAATGGCGATTGTCGGAGGGGTTAATGTAATGTTGAGGCCGGAGTTTCCCATTGTTATGAGCAAAGGCAAATTCCTGTCGCCGCACGGTCGGTGCAAAGCTTTCGATGCGGATGCTGCGGGTTACGCGCGTGGCGAGGGAGCAGGCGTCGTTCTTCTAAAGCCTCTCTCAGCGGCTCTAAAAAACCGCGACCGCATATATGGACTTATTAAAGAAACCGGGATAAATCAGGATGGTCGCACGGCGGGTATTACGCTTCCGGATTCGAAGTCGCAAGAAACGCTGGCGAAAGAAGTATATAGAAAGGCGGGAATCGATTCTTCGGAAATCGAATATGTCGAGGCTCATGGTACTGGAACGCAAGCGGGCGATCCGGCGGAAATCAATGCGTTGGACAAAGCCCTGGGAGGAGGGAGAGATGCTGAAAGCAAGTGTTATGTCGGATCGGTAAAGACTAACATTGGGCACCTCGAAGCGGCTGCGGGCGTTGCGGGGCTGATAAAGGCCGTGCTTTCGCTTCACCATGAAAAAATTCTTCCGAATTTGCATTTCAAAACCCCCAACTCGAAAATTTATTGGGATGATATCTGTATCAAGATTCCAACTAGCGAAGTGGCTTGGAAGCGTGGTGAACGTACTCGTTACGCAGGCGTGAATTCGTTTGGTTACGGAGGGACTAATGCTCATGCTTTGCTGCAAGAGGCTCCGGCTCCGGCAGATGATTCGGAAGTCGATTTTCTGAGCAGCGATAGGCCTTTGCTATTGCCGATCTCGGCACGTAGCGAAGAAGCGCTTCGCGAGCTTGCAGGGAAATACGCGTTTTCGCTGGCGACGAAGTCGGACGCTCGCTCGGTGGCGGATTTTTGCTACACAGCCGCGAAACGGCGATCTCATCACACGTATCGAGCTGCTGTGTTGTCGGAGAACGTTGAATCGTTGAGAAATCGATTGCAGCAATTTAGCGAGGGAGAGGTGGTCGATCAATTATCTTCGGATATTTCGGACGCTACTCGTGCGGCGAAGCTTGTATTCGTTTATACAGGGATGGGCCCTCAATGGTGGGCAATGGGTCGAGAGCTAATGACGGCGGAGCCGGTTTTTCTCGAAGCGATTCGCAAGTGCGATGCGCATTTCCGGAAGCAAGCTGGATGGTCGATATTGGAGGCGCTTGAAGCGAATGAACAGGATTCGAAGATGGCTCAGGCTGATATTGCCCAGCCGGCTAATTTTGTGATTCAGGTAGGGCTCACCGAGTTGTGGAAATCATGGGGCATCGAACCATACGCAGTTGTCGGGCATAGCGTCGGCGAAGTGGCTTCTGCTTACGTTTCGGGGGCGCTTTCTCTCGAGGATGCAGTAACGGTCAGTCTTTATCGAAGTCAGCTGCAGCAATCACTTGCTGGAAAAGGAGCGATGCTGGCTGGGGGAATCAGCGAAGAAGAGGCTTTGGGGATGCTTGACGGATTTGATGAAGTGTCGATCGCTGCGGTGAACGCCCCCAACAGCGTAACCTTCTCAGGCGACGAGGCACAGGTGGGCGCTCTTGCGAAATTGCTCGAGACGGAGGGTCGCTTCAATCGAAAGCTGGATGTTGCCGTAGCGTATCATAGCGGGCAAATGGACTCGATCAAAGATGCGGTATTGGCGGCCTTGAGTCGGATTGTTCCGCGGGAAGCATCAATTCCGTTATTCTCGACCGTAGGTGGAGAGCGGATACAAGGGAGTGAGCTATCAGGCGCATATTGGTGGAAAAATGTTCGCCAGGCGGTTCGGTTTTCGCAGAGCGTAGGAGCGTTGCTGGATGAGGGGTGCTGCGATTTTCTGGAAGTGGGGCCGCACCCAGTGCTGGGGCATTCTATTAAAGAGATTGCCGCGGAGAGGGGTCAGTCTGTTCGATTGACGCCATCATTGCATAAGAAGTTTCCAGAGCAGGCGCGGATGTTGGAGTCTCTTGGGCAAATGTATAGCCAAGGCCAGGATGTGAATTGGGACGCTATATTGCCCAATCATGGGGCTTTTATTTCGTTGCCCAGCTATCCGTGGCAGAGGGAGCGATATTGGATCGAATCAGAGGTGTCTCTGCAGGATCGAATCGGGGAGTCTGAGTATCCATTGCTGAGGAGTAGGGTCGGTGAATCCAATGATTCTTGGCGGTCTGAAATAGGAGGGGGCTATTTCCCGTTTCTTAGAGATCACATAGTTAATGACGAGATAGTGTTTCCTGGAGCTGGCTATGTGGAAGCGGGACTGGAAGCGTACCGGAGGCGTTTTGGTAGAGAAATTTGTATTCTTAGGGATTTGGAGTTTCATAATATTCTCTTTCTGAAATCAGAAGAGGTTCAGTTTTTGGCTACGGTTATTGAACCAGGTATCAATCGTTTTTCGATTTTCGGGGAAAGCTCGAGCTCTCGAAAATTGCAAGCGAGCGGGTTTTTCTTGGATGCGGAAGCAGGCGAGCCAGAGGCGTTGGACCTCAGTGAAATTCAAAGTCGACTGACCGCGAAGGTTCCGATCGAGAGTTTGTATACGATGCTTGAAAATCGCGGATTGCGATACGGGCCTAATTTTCAACGAGCGGAAAAGCTTTTCGCTTTCGAAGATGAATTTCTCGTGAAGATCGACACTTCGATTCAAACCACACGAAAGGATGAGAGCTATATCATACATCCTGCGATTTTGGATACTGCGATCCATTGCAAGTTGTCCATTATTCCTGGGGGTACCCCATTCGTGCCTGTATCGATTAAGCGGGTGACATTGCGAATATCTAATCCGGAAGTGTTTTGGTGCTATGGAGTAGTGACAAAGCGCACTACCGAAATTGTGGAGGCAGACCTGTTCTTTTTGGACGAAAATGGCCGGGCAATCGGAGATGTGAAATGCCTTCGTAGTCAGAAACTGGATAATGGGAATCTGGGGGAATCTGGGAATGGCGTTGATTGCCTTTACGAACCAATACTCGTTCCCCGAAAATCTGTGGTGGACGAGTTGGCGTTAGAGAAGGACTCCCGTTGTCTTTTCATTTCGCGTGACCGAACGATAGTCGAAATGTTTCAGGAGGTATCGGAGTCGCGTGGATTTCGCTCGATTGGAGCCGTTGCGGGCTCTGAATTTGGAAGGGGTACGGATGGGTTGTTCCTGATGGATCTGGAGGATGCGGGGCAGTATGGAAGGCTTTTCGAGGAAATCTCGATGAGGAACATTGGACGGGTTTTCTATATTGGCTCCGTTGATTCGGAAGGTTCCAAGACGGGCCTTGAGTCGATGGTTGAGGATTGCGCTGCAGTTTCGTGTTTGGCTGCAAGGCTTAGTAGCGAACTGGATTCAGGATTCTTGACGCTGGTAACACGCGGTGTTCACGTGGAGGAAAGCAGTGCTGGCTCGGTGAATTTAAACGATGCTCCATTTTCAGGGCTGGCTCGATTGATGGGAAATGAATTCGCGAATATCAATTGCTCGCATGTTGATCTACCTGGCCAATTCGAATCGGATTTCTTGGAGTCGAAATTGGAAACGTTGCTAAGCTATTCGGGGGATGAGCTGTTGCTTAGAAGTGAAGGCGATTTCGAACGAGTGCTTATTGGACTTCGAAAATCCCCGAATGACGTACCATTGGTCGATCGAGCCGCAGCAAAGGGCGAAGCGTATGAGGTTGCGTTCTTTGGCGACGAAGGTTCAGAGCTGAGCGTCGCGTTAACGCCCGTTGAGCAAAATGAACCAGCAAGCGATGAGATTGAGGTCGCGGTTCATTTCGCGTGTCTTTCCGGGGTTGATCGGAATGCGTTTAGCGCGTCCAGTGAATCGTTTGTATCCGGAAT
>JBNMOQ010000189.1:0-10087 GCA_051275055.1 Candidatus Pelagisphaera sp. | reverse complement strand
GGATCTCCCCCCGCTGCGCCATCGAAGAAGGCTGTCCCGAGAGTTTGGTCGAATAACAGCATCACTGCGCCTGCAATCAATGGACCTACCGAGCACATAAAGAGGATGCTCGCGATGACGATCATCCAAACGATGATTGGAATGTCATACATCCTCATGCCCTTCGCACGGGCATTCATAACCGTTGTGATGAAATTGATCCCGCCAAGAAGGAAGGCGACAATTTCGAGCGTTACAGCGATCAACCACAATGGCGCTCCAAACGGAGTACCGTTGAATTCAGCTTTCGCCGACAAAGGTGGATACGCCGTCCATGCACCGCCAAATCCGCCGCCAGGGACGAAAAAGGAAATGATAAGGATAATCGCGCTGATCAGAAAGATTTGGTAGGAAAGTCGATTGACTCTCGGAAACACCATATCGTCGCAACCAATCATGAGCGGAATCAGGAAATTGCCCATCGCCGCGATCAATACCGGCATCGCTACCCAGAAAATCATGATCGTACCATGATTGGTAACCAAGGAATTGTAAGCCGCTGGCGAAAGCATACCCCAGAATGGGATAGACGCGCCAGGAAAGGCTAACTGCATCCGAAAAACATAAGCGAAATAACCGCCTATTAAAGCCATAGCCATGCCCGTAAACATGTACTGCATGGCGATCATCTTATGGTCGGTGGAGAAGACGTACTTACTCCAAAACGACGGTTCGTGGTGGTCATGATGATCATCATGAGCCACTTCTGCGTGAGCGACTTCAGCCATTGTTGCGGTCCTCCTTTTCTTCGGAAATTGTCAATTTGTTCGTAGCGATGAATTCGCTATCAGCGCCTGCGGGAGTATTAGCCGCAAGCCAAGCATTATGCTCTTCTTCAGTTTCGATAAATACGCGAGCCGCCATGATCCCGTGGGCAATGCCACACATTTCTGCGCATTGGATATCCCACTCGCCCGCCAAAATTGGCTTGAAGTGACCGCTAATAACACGACCAGGAATTGCATCTTGCTTCAAACGGAATACCGGCACTGAAAAGCTGTGCATCACGTCAAGCGACTCCAAATGATAGGAGTACTGGCGGTCTTTCTTGAGGTGAAGCTCGTTCACCGAAGTGATATCGTCATTGGTGCCCAAGATGCCGTCATTGCCTGCGTGTTGAAACTTCCAGGCCCATTGCTGAGCAATAATACGCACCTCTTCATCTGGTGGCGGAATATCGATCTTAACCGTATACCAAACCATGAAGGTCGGCACGATAATCAACACGTCGCACGCTAGGATCAGCAAATGAGGAATCTCGATCGCCTGCTTCTGCTTGTGGGTCTCGCCAGTGATGTACTGAGCTTTTTGGCCGGGACGATGGCGATAGCGGAAGATCAAATAAAAGAAATACCCGAGTACCAGTAGGAACCAGAACCCGACTATGATGGTGATGACATCGAAAAGTACATCGATTTGCAGCGCATACTCGGAAGCGCGCGGCAATTGCCATTCCAAAATGCCGGGCATGAATCTGTCTAGAAAATCAAACATGGTTAGTTAAGGAGAAAAACAGTGATAACGTCGAAGGTCGGCAGTTTAAAATGCATACCACAAAGCAATAATTATCCCGGAAAACGCTGCAGTCCCAGCTACAGTATAATAGAACATCTTACGTGTGACGGAAAATGCGTAAGCTTCTGCTTCCGGGTCGATTTCGTGATGAGGCATAAATGGTAGGTTTAAATTAGAGAAAAATAGGAGACTGCCTTTATTTGGAAAGCGTCTGAATGTATGCGATGACATCCTTCATTGCTTGCTCGTCCGCCAAGATCATGGACATCGGACGCATTTGAGCTCCAGTGATGTCCTGAGGATTCGTTCCACGAACGCCGGACTTGAAGTTTTTAAGCTGAGTCAAATGATACCAGTCGTGCTGATTCAACAAACTTGGAGCGTTCAGTAAATCGTTTCCTTTACCATCTGGTCCGTGGCACGCTTGGCAGACTGCGTACAGTGCCTGCCCTTTCATCGCGTCTCCACCCTCGAGACTTGCTTCGACCTGACTGGAAGCTAGGCCTACGATGTGACTCGCAACCGACTGCATATCTTCCTCCGAAGAAAGCGTCTGAGCCATTGGCAACATGCGCAACCCCGCCTTGTCATCGGTATGCTTGCCGCGAAACCCCGATTTGAACTTCTTGAGCTGTTCAAAAATGTACTTCTCGGAAAGCCCTGACAACGCAGGCGCCAATTGGAGAGGAATCCCCTCAGCATCTGGACCGTGGCAAATCGTGCAATTGCGGTAAAGCTGCTCGCCTCTCGTGTCCGCTTGAGCAACGGATCCGGATAGGATCGCGACGATCAGCGACAAGACGCAAATGGGTGACTTCAGGGAGACGAACTCCGCGAGCGATCGGGACGATTTCATTGGCTGTATATTGGTAAGAACGGCTTACCTGTATAGTACTAGTTGCTAAATTAAGGAATGTATTAAGGATCTTTATACCATCGAAAAGGATAGCTTCAGTTCCTAGTGCACGTTGTTCGCCTAATGGTCTCGAAGTCCTGCGAGGTGCAGGATACCGACTTGAGGAAAGCTGCCTAATACCTTTTGCGACGCATCGCATGTCAAGGCAAAATCCAAGGGAATCCCCTCATAAGGCCGCGTTTTCGAGCGACTGGTTTAACCGAAGCAGCAAAGCCGTCCAAACTCAGCCAATCGAGAGATTGGCCAAAGACATAGCCAGCTTTGACTGTCCAACTATTTGGCCAAACCGAATCGCTTGGAAAACGGATAGAAAATTATAACCGGTCGCCCAACGATCGCCTTTTCCGGGACATAACCCCAGTAACGGCTATCCGAGCTATTTGCACTGTTGTCGCCCAAGGCCACATGCATCCCTTCCGGAACGGTGATGGTCTCTCCCCTGCGCAATAATCGAGTGCCCGAATTGAAGTATCCATCGTAAGGAGCCATTTTATCATTATTGAAACCAAAGGCTACCGATCCATCCGGCTCTTCTTCGTTCACGAAAAGCTTATCGTCTTCGATCCTCATTGTGTCGCCTTCGACTCCACTCAAGCGTTTGATGTAAAAACTGTCTTCGTTGCGCTTCAATCCAGGTACTTCGCTCGTTTTAAAAACAAACCCATCCCCCACTTTCGGCTTCACGAAATGATAGCTCATTCGATCCACGAATAGCTGGTCGCCTGTGTGAAGATCGAATGAAAGCATGATCTCTCCCTTCTTGAAAAACAGACCAGACCTGATCCACCTAACATCAATCGGAGATTTACCTTTAGGAGTAATCCGACCGGTTCGAGCGACCTTTCCCTCGGCGTAACGTTTCTGCATCGCCTCGAGAAATGACGGTTCATCAGGAAACCAAGCTTTACCTATAATACTCTGACCCTGTTCGTCATTCATAGGCATGCCCGAATCAAGAGAGAAACTCATCGGCGTTTTCATCGTCACTTGCTCGCCGCCAATCTCGAAAACAAATCCATTACCGCTACCTGGAATAATCAAATGATGCCGTTTCCTAACTGGCAAAACCGGCAAAATCGAATGACTAGGCCTGGTTAAGATCGGAATCAACAACTCGCCATCAGCCGGAGCTTTCAAATTATACCGCACCGCCCCAATCGCGACAGCGCGAAACGCTCGATTCAAAGCTCCCGGAGCCGGGTTGTCATCCGTCCAAACCTCGCTGGTCATCCCGCTATAGGTTGGCCACATCGAGTTGGTTGGGATCTTGAACGGCTTGATGAAGAATGCCGTGAAACCAAGATAGATGATCAGAAAATAGAGGATGAAATCCACATTTTCGCTAAACATCGATTGCGGATAAAAAGCGCCGCCGACTTTGCGCATGTGGCCTTCGACTCCCTCGATCGCCAGCTTGAGTTTTCCAGCATCCGCCGTCTTTGCCTTCAGTTGCCCGCGGAGTTCACTCATTCGCTGGCCGAGTTCTGAAATCTCAGCTTCGGACAATTCGTCTTTCCGGAAATTGTAGACCTTGTGCCCAAGATAGAGCCAGTTTTTCGCAGCGCCGCGGAGCTTCGAGTTTTCGGATTGAAAAAAGCCAAACATAGATTGAGAGGTTTATTGAGCGAGACTTGCTAGCAAAGCAAAAGGTTTTCGAAGAAATTCTCGCTCGCCACATCACGCGAATCAGCGACCGAGAAGCAATCCAACCACCTACTCGGAGAATCCGAACCGCTTGGTAAACGGATAGAAGATCATAATCGGTCGGCCAACAATCGGCGCCTCCAACGGTACATACCCCCAACTCCGACTATCGGAGCTATTCGCGCTGTTATCGCCCAGCGCCACATACGAATTTTCCGGCACCAGGATTTCCTCTCACGGTCGCAGCAAACCTTGAAACCCCGGAGCGGTTTGCTCGATATCATCGAAATAACCGTCATAAGGCGCCTCTTTTCCGTTATTCCTTCCGAAGGCAACCGATCCCGTCGCTTCCTTGTCATTAACGAACAGCTTCCCATCTTCGATTTTCATTCGATCACCCGGCGTGCCGGATAGCCTCTTTATATAGAACTGCCCTTCCACTTCCTCGATGGCCAACTTGAGCTTACCCGCATCCGCCGGCTTCGTCTTTAGCTGCCGACGAAATTCGTTCATCCGCCTATCAAGCTCGCCCAGTTCGGCATCGGTCAATTCGTCTTTCCGATAGTTATGGACCTTACCCCCGAGGTAGAACCAGTTTTTCGCCGCGTCGCGGAGTTTCGAGTTTTCGGATTGGAGAAAGCCAAACATAAAGACGAGGATGTACTACCAGTACACGTCATCGCCGAAAAAGTTTCAGTGCCTACCCAATAAGTGAATGTAGGAGCGGTCCCGCTAAGCATGGACCGCGATAACATCAATCAGATCGTAAGTTCTCGCGCTAGCCAACCTCTCATTCTGTATAAACTTGGTCCAGATTGCCATCAGCTCATTCGCATCAGTGTAAATAGAAGAACGGCCATCTTCGACTTATTAAACAGGCTCTAAGAAGAAACGCTAATCCGACTTCAGGACCTTGATAAACGCATCTGGTGGAATGGAAACGTTTCCGATGTTCTTCATCTTCCGCTTTCCTTCCTTCTGCTTATCGAGCAACTTGCGCTTACGCGAGATGTCACCCCCGTAACACTTGGCCGTTACATCCTTGCGCATCGCTCTCACGTTCGCGCGGGCGATGATATTTCCGCCTATCGCCGCTTGTACCGCGATTTTAAAAAGATGCATCGGGATAATATCGGCTAGCTTATCGCACAAAAGTTTTCCTTTCTCGCGAGCCTTGTCCTCGTGAACGATCGACGAAAACGCATCCACCGGATCGGCGTTCACCATGATGTCCATCTTTACCAGTTTCGACTCGCGATACTCGTCCAATTCGTAATCCATCGAACCGTATCCGCGAGTGATGCTTTTCAATCGATCGTTGAAATCCACAAGAATTTCGTTGAGCGGCAAATTACAAACGATCATCAGGCGATTCTCGTCCAAAGTCTCCGTATGATCGCAAAACCCGCGCTTATCCATGACGAGGTTTAGAATATCGCCAATCGACTCGTTCGGCACGTGAATCGTCGCCCGAATCGTCGGCTCCAAGATGCGCTCGATAGTCGAAGGATCCGGCAAGTTGATCGGGTTATCTACTTCGATAGACTCGCCATTCGCTTTTTCCACTTTGTAAATAACACTTGGATACGTAGAGATAATCTCCACATCATACTCGCGACGAATACGCTCCTGGATAATCTCCATGTGAAGCAACCCAAGAAAACCGCAACGGAAGCCAAAGCCCAAGGCCATCGAGCTTTCCGCCTGATAACTAAAAGCCGCGTCATTGAGTTGAAGCTTGCCCATACCCGCTTTGAGCTTTTCGAATTCGTTTGTATCGACAGGATAGATACCGGAAAAAACCAACGGACGCACTTCCTGATAACCGGGAAGCATCTCCTTCGCCTGATTATGAAAATGCGTGATCGTGTCGCCAATTTTAATATCGCCGACGTTCTTGATATTGCAGACAAGATAACCGACATCACCGGCTTTCAACGAATCCGTCTTTTCCATCGCCGGCGTAAAGACGCCCACTTCCTTGACCTCAGCGCGAGTGGCATCGCTCATCATCATGATCTGATCGCCACGCTTAAGTTCACCCGAAAATGAACGCGCGTAAATGATCGCGCCACGATACGCATCGTAAACCGAGTCGAAAATCCCTACCCGCGTTTCCTTTACGTCTGCCCAACGGGGGCCGGGAATACGCTCCGTAATCGCTTCGAGGATTTCCTTGATGCCAATCCCATTCTTAGCGCTCGCTAGAATTGCTTCCTCGGCTGGAATCGCCAAAAGATCCTCCAATTGCTTGAGGCAGAGATCCAAATTTGCGCTAGGCAGATCGATTTTATTAATAACCGGAATGATCGTCAGCTTCTGCTCGACCGCCAAATTCGCGTTGGCAACCGTCTGGGCCTCTACGCCCTGAGCAGCGTCGATTAGCAACAAAGCCCCTTCGCAGGCCGCCAAACTCCGCGACACCTCATAAGAGAAATCAACGTGACCGGGAGTATCCATCAGATTCAATTGATACAATTCCCCGTCATCCGCCTTGTAATGCATCGTGACCGGATGGCTCTTAATGGTGATCCCGCGCTCGCGCTCGAGATCCATCGAGTCCAAGTGCTGTTCAGTCAAAACACGCTCCGCTACCGTCGATGTGTACTCGAGCAAACGGTCCGACAAAGTCGTCTTCCCATGGTCGACATGGGCTATGATGCTAAAATTGCGTTTTTGGGCCGTTTTCATGAGAGCGGAAGAACCTGCTCACTCCCTTCACCGCTTTCAAGCCGCGAAGTGGATATTTTCGCAAGTAATCGTAAAAGAATTCGATCCCTTCTCTACTTAGCCCCTTCGATATCCGCCCAAGTCTCGAAACTCTCGCTCGCCAAATCCTTGTTCGTACGTCGCAACTGCCCCTTTAGAATACCGTTAACGCCCAATTCGTAAAAGAGATCCGCGCCATCCGCAGCCGCTGCAACCATGCAATCTTCCCAGTAAACCGGCGAAACCAAGGCTGATACTAAAGCCTTACGAATCTCATCCGGCTCCGAAATCGTTTTTCCCGTAGAGGTAGAATAAACCGTGTACTCAGGCACATTTAAAGGAATGTCCGCCAGAAAATCCTTAAAGGGCTCATAGGCAGGACGCATGAGACGACTATGGTAAGCGCCAGCGACATTCAATGGCATCACGCGGCGAAAGCCACGTTCTTTGCCCGCCTTTACCGCCGTGGCGATTTTCGCAGACTCGCCAGAAATCACGATCTGCCCCGGGCAATTCAAATTGGCCATCTCAACATCATGCTCCGCGCAAAACGCCGCTACGGTCTCCCGATCGACGCCAATAATTGCCGCCATAGAGCCGTCGCTCGACTCGCAACTATCCTGCATCAAACGTCCACGCTCAGCTACTATCTTCAAACCGGTCTCGAAATCGTACACGCCCGCTGCCGCAAGCGCAGTCACTTCGCCCAAGCTCAACCCCATCGCAACCGCAGCATCGTCAATCGCTCCGCGCTCTTGCATTAGCTTAAACACCGTATAGCCGTGCAGGAAAAGAGCAGGCTGACACACCTTGGTCTCAGTCAATTTTTCCTCTGGCCCTTCGAAACTATACTCCGAGAGCTTCCAACCCAAAAGCGCATCCGCGCGATCGAAAAGATCCCGAGCCAAGGAACTGTTTTCATACAGGTCCTTGCCCATTCCCACTTTATGGGCGCCTTGCCCAGAGAACATCAATGCGGTCTTCATACCCCTATCTGCCAAACCAAAGCACATCGCGATGCAAGCCTTTCCGATTGGCTTGGCGATTCTTGCAAACGAATGCCGCTTTCTCCAGCGACAATAATTTCCAAATCAAGCAACCGCCTCAAGTATCGCGAGCGAAGTCATCGAGTCGCTTCTTCAAGGTATTGCGCGTAATTCCCAAGATCTCTGCCGCTCGAGCCTGATTGCCGCCTGTATCCGCAATGGCTCGCTGAATCATTTGCTTCTCAATGTAGGTCAGGATGCGCTTGCCCTCCTGAGCTTTCACTTCCTCGTAAACGAAGTCGAATGTCCCATGCAAAGACGGCAGCTCTTCCGAAATCGGAGTGACCGGCGAAGCCGCATCGAAATCCCCCGTCACGACATTATCAGAGGCAACCGGAACTACCGGAGCGATCGAACTCTGCGCCACCACCGGTTCGATTTCGCCTCCAGCCAAAAGCGTATCAGGCAAATCCTTGACCAAAATAATACCTCCCTGCGCCACGACAGCGCTATGGTAAACTACATTGCCCAATTCCCGGACATTCCCCGGCCAAGAATATTTTGAGAGAGTCGCCATCGCCTCGTCGGAAAGCCGCGTGGCCTTAGCCTTACGCTCGTTGACCAGCTTCTGCAGCATGAAATCCACGATATCCGGGACATCCTCCTGACGTTCTCGAAGAGACGGAACCCGAATTCGAAATACATTGAGACGGTAATACAAATCCTCGCGAAACTCCTTCTCCCGAACCATCGTTTCGAGATCCTTGTTGGTCGCCGCTAAAACTCGCACGTCCACTTTTATCGTTTCCGATCCGCCGACGCGCTGAATCTCGCCATCCTGCAAAACCCGCAGAATCTTCGTTTGAGTGGCGAGCGACATATCGCCGATCTCATCCAAAAAGATCGTTCCGCGATCGCACTGCTCAAATTTGCCTATTCTTTGCGAGGTCGCACCGGTAAAACTGCCCTTTTCGTGCCCAAATAGCTCACTTTCGATCAGATTCTCCGGAATCGCTGCGCAATTTACCGCCATGAACGAACCACTCGAACGCAAACTATGCTGAAAAATGCAGTTCGCTATCAGCTCTTTCCCTGTTCCGCTTTCCCCAGTGACCAGCACCGTTGCATCACTAGCAGCTACTTGACCAATGATTTTGAAAACCTCTTGGATCGCAGCCGATTTGCCGACGATGCCTTCCTTATAATCCTCGCTATTAACCTTCTTGCTAGGCGGCGAAACCATACGCAAATCTTGAGACGCGGCGATCGCACCGGAAGCGAGACTGATAACCTTCTCCGGATCAAAAGGCTTCATCACATAGTCATGCGCCCCAAACTTCATCGCCTCAATCGCCGTCTGGGCCGTCCCGAAGGCGGTCATTAAGATAATCTGCAAATTCGAATCGATCGCCCGCATATGCTGCAAGGTCTCCAGGCCAGTGATCCCGCCCATCCGAATATCCATGAAGATCAGATCTGGTGCCGGACCGTGTTTCACCTTTTCGATTCCTTCTTCCCCGCTCGCAGCCGTATCGATCTGGTATCCCTGGCTCCCCAGGACTCTTCCCAAGGAATAGCGGATTTCATCATCATCGTCGACGACAAGCACCGTGAACTGACTGTTCTGGATTTGCGATTCGCTCATTTGGAAATTCGTTGAGTACGTCATTGAGTTTAAGATGCAATCTTGAAACGATTCCATGCAATTCGCATGCCAGATAGCTATTTCAATAAAACTATCCGCTCCTTCCTCGCTTTCGGAAGCCTCGCAACGCTTTGCATTTCCGCTTCCGCCGTAAAGCTAACACCCTCCGCCCACATCGAAACCTTCGAAATTCGGGAATGCAGCGGTATCGCCCAAAGCCGTCTCGGCGATAATGTGTTTTGGGTTCACAACGATTCCAACGGAGGCTCGAAACTCTACGCGATCAACAAACAGGGTGCCCTCATCGCCACCCATTCCACCGGACTACCCAACATAGATTGGGAAGACATCACCACCGACCATTCAGGAAACCTCTTCATCGGCGACTTCGGCAACCTCGGAAACAACCGCCGCGATCTCGTCATCTATAAGATAGAAGAGCCGCTCGACCCCACAGCCAAACCAACAGCCAACCCCATTTCCTATCGGTTCGCCTACTCCGAACAAACCAAGTTCCCTCCCGCCAAACGGATTTTCGATTGCGAAGCTCTCTTCTGGGCAGACGACCACCTCTTCATTCTCTCCAAAAGCCTCGGCGAAACCATCACCCGCCTCTATCGCTTCGACTCTCTA
>JBNMOQ010000188.1:0-10124 GCA_051275055.1 Candidatus Pelagisphaera sp. | reverse complement strand
TCTCGGTCTTTCGGCGCGACGACGGCAGTGAAGTCGAGCGCGGCGGCCCCTACATCGAGGTGAGCGAAAAGACTCCCATGCGCTCGCCCTTCATCACCGCGGAGGAGTTGGAGAATCGATTGGAAATTACTTCGATGATGGAGGCGCGCGGCTTCATGCATTTTCCCTACGAGTTTTGGCACTACAACAAGGGCGACGCCGGCGACCACATTCTCAACCAAAAGCCCGAGCCCGCGCGCTATGGCCCCGTGAACTGGAATCCCGAAACCAACGAAGTCACGCCAGTCGAAGATCCGATGAGTCCCCTGAATCCGCTGCCGCAAATCGAGAAGGAAATCGCCGCAGCGATGGGAAGGCTTTGATTTTGCACCGCAGAGATGGGAAGGACGCAGAGAAGGCGCTTGGCTGGTGTTCATTGTGTGCGGGAAAAGTATTCTCTGCGCGCATCCGTTGTTCTCCAGAACTGCCTGCGTTACGTGCGGGAGGCTCCGCTTTTTCCACGCCATTCTAATTTCTACGTTTTCTGACATGCGCCTCGCCGCTTGCCGCCGTCTTCTCCATCGCCCATTGTTCGATCTCTCATAGCAACGCTCGCCAGACATCGTTCCACCATGATTAAATCAGCTCATTCCCGCGGTTCCTTTATCAAGACCTCCGCCTCGTTCGCCGCGGGCACGCTAATGCTTTCGGCTTCGCTGCTCAATGCCCAATCGGGCGGATCCGCGAAGCCGCTCATGGCCTACGTGGGCACGTACACCTCGCCGCTCAAGAATATGCTCTCGACCCAGGTGGATCGCGTCACCGGAGCTCTGACGCCGGATGGCATTCATGAGATGGGGACCAGCCCGAGCGCGCTGGCTTTCAATGCCGACCGGACACGGCTGTATTCCGCCAATGAAACCGAACGAATCGGCGCCAACGAGGCGGGATCAGTCAGCGCCTTCGCGATCAACTCGGCCGATGGAAAACTGAAGTTGCTGAACACCGTGAGTTCCGGCGGCAAAGGGCCGGCGCACCCGAGCGTTCATCCGTCCGGGAAGTTCGTGCTCGTGGCCAATTACTTCGGCGGCTCGGTGGCGGTCCTTCCCATTAAGGCGGATGGCAGCCTGGGGGAGGCGACGGATATCAATAAAGCCTTGGGGTCCGACCAATCAACGGAATTTCTAACTTGAAAGGGCGACGTAACGGAGTGAAGATGGCGAAGCAAATCAACCTTTAGCCTCCCCTCCGAATCAAATCAGAACCATTTGAATTTCCTATCAACAAAATAGCCACCGGAGCCAACGATGAACTCCGCATCGAAATCCACGGCGAACACGGTGCGATACGCCTAAACCTGATGGATCCGAACTAGTTGGAAGTCTACGACATGCGCGATGACTCAGGACCTATAGGCGGCCACCGAGGATTCAAAAAATCGAGACTGTCAGTCGTTATCCAGCACCCGGCGGCAATTTCCCCGCTCCAGCATTAAATATCGGTTGGCTCCGTTCCCATGTCGCATGCTTACACAACTTCTTATCCGCTATCGCGGGGAAATCCGAGGCACACCTCACCATTCTCGGCGCGGCAGAATTGCAACGCATCATGGATGCGGCCTATGCCTCCGCCGACAGCGCAACGTGGCAGAAACTATAATCGGGAGCAGTTTTCGTGAGTGTATCTAAACATCGCATGTTGGTTGTCGGCGTGGGTTCCATCGGGGAACGCCACACACGCTGTTTTTTGGCGACAGATCGCGTGGTGATTGGCATTTGCGAACTCAACGACACCTTAAGAACCGGAGTCTCAGATCGATATAACGTGACAGATGTATTTGCAACACTCGAAGAAGCACTTGCTCAACAATGGGACGCGGCACTCGTCGCCACACCCGCACACACACATATTCCCATCGCCCTACAGCTCGCGCAGGCGGGAATTCCCCTGCTGATCGAAAAGCCCCTCTCAACTACAATGGACGGTGTGCAAGAATTACTCGACGAAGTAAAACGCCAAAACCTCCTCGCGGCAGTTAGTTATAATTACCGCGCATACCCGGCACTCACGGCCATGAAAGAAGCCTTGGACACCGGGCGTTTCGGTGCCATCCGCCAACTCAATGCGAATGTCGGACAAAACTTTGCTACCTACCGTCCCGCCTATGCCTCAGTATATTTTGCTAATCGCGCACAAGGCGGCGGAGCCATTCAAGATGCGTTAACGCATATTATCAACATCGGCGAGTGGTTGGCAGGGCCTGTGGATCGCATCTCAGGCGATGCCGCGCATCAACACCTTGAAGGCGTGGAGGTCGAAGACACAGTACACGCCTTCGCGCGCCACGGAGACGTGATGGCAAGTTACGCACTAAACCTGTACCAGCAACCGAACGAAACCGTCATCACACTAGCCTGCGAAAAAGCCACACTACGCTACGAGGTAGCCAAAAACCAATGGTCCTGGATGGATGAAGTAGAGGGAGAGTGGCACGAAGAACACCATCCTTTAGAAGAACGCGACACCTGCTATGTCCTGAATGCCAATGCCTTCCTCGACGCATTGGAAGGTCCCGCCGCGCCTTTGTGTAGTCTCGAAGAAGGCGTGCAAACCCTCAAGGTAAATCTAGCCTTACTCGCGTCCGTCAACGCACCCAAATGGGAGGAAATTCACTAATGCCGACACTTAATGGCAATATACGCCTCGCGATGCTAGGAATGGTTGACGGCAACGGTCATCCTTACAGCTGGAGCGCAATCATCAACGGCAAATACGATGCTGATACCATGGCCGCCTGTGGCTATGCCGCAATACCCGAGTATTTAAGCGCGGAACCCAAAGAAAATCTCGGGATTCCCGGAGTACAGGTCACACATGTGTGGTGCGATCAACCAGAAGAAACGCATCACGTAGCGAAGGCCGCCGGTATCCCCAATGTCGTGGAGAAAGCAGAGGACGTGATTGCTGAGGTGGACGCCGTGGTCATCGCAACCGACATCGGACACCAACACATAGACCGCGCACGACCCTTTATCGAAGCTGGACTCCCCGTGTTTATCGATAAACCCTTATGCGATAACGCCGAAGATTTAGCACAGTTTCTACAATGGCATCGCGAGGGCAAACTCTTCATGTCCAGTAGCTGTATGCGCTATGCAAAAGAATTCCATAACCTCAAAACTCGAATGGACACCCTCGGCGAGCTGCGCTTGATTACCATATCAATGGCCAAAACATGGGAACGCTACGGGATTCATGCCCTGGAATCCTCCTATTCCTTTTTACGCGCAGGCGGATACACCAGCGTCACCCACTCCGGCACCGAGCAACACAATATCATGCACCTCGCTCATGAAGACGGTGTAGAAACTGTATTAACCGTCATCGACGATCTCTATGGCGCCTTTGGCCACCTCAACGTCTACGGAACAAAAGGTGCGGATACCGCCATTTTCAAAGACACCTTCTTTGCATTTAAAACACAGTTGGAATCCTTCGTAGAATATTTGCGCACGGGTGAAATGCCCTTTCCTTTTGACGAAACCAGCGAACAAATGAAAATCATTATCGCGGGTCTACGCAGTAGAAGCGAAGGCGGACGCACAGTCTTGTTAAGCGAAATTTAACAAATTAATCAAAATAATAAATTATAGATAGGAAAAAACGATGAACGTCATGGATTCATTCTCATTAAAAGGCAAAGTCGCACTCATCACGGGCGGGGCAGGAATCGTGGGGCAGCAAATGGTGCGCGCATTATACGAGGCCGGAGCGACGACCTGTGTCGCATCTCGAAATATAGATTCATTATACGACCTGCGCGATTCTTTAGCGAAAGACGATTTCGACATTACCCCCCTCCAATACGATCAGTCCGAAGAAGCCTCGATCCTAGCCCTGCGCGACGCGGTACTCGATCAACACGGACGCATCGATATACTTGTCAACAACGCGGTGTTGCGTCCCATGAAAGACGGCTACAAGGGCGACGCATCTACCTTCGATCAAAGTATGCAGGTCAATGCAACAGGTCTCTTTGTGATCACCCGCGCCATGGGCGACGTCATGGCAGAACAAGGCAACGGTTCCATCATCAACATCGGATCCATTCAAGGCATGGTCGGTACCGATCCGGAAATCTACAACAACACCGAAATGAATGGATGGTACCCCGACTACTATTTTCACAAAGGCGGCATGATCAATTTCACCCGCTTCACCGGAAGCTATTACGGCGCATCCGGTGTGCGCTGTAACTGCCTTTCACCCGGAGGTGTAGCCACGGAAAATCATCCCGAAGCCTTTGTCGAACAATACAGCGCGCGTACCTTCCTCGGGCGTCTTGCCAACCAAACAGACATGATGGGCTCAATAGTTTTTCTCGCCAGCGATGCCTCAATATACGTGACGGGCACAAA
The DNA here is from genome assembly GCA_051275055.1 of Candidatus Pelagisphaera sp. GTDB lineage: Bacteria > Verrucomicrobiota > Verrucomicrobiia > Opitutales > Opitutaceae > Pelagisphaera. The sequence continues at coordinate 5,727 of JBNMOQ010000188.1, read as the reverse complement.
TATCCCCGTGGATGGTGGCTACACCGCCAAATAATAAACGGATAGTATTTTTTTTAACCCTCGGTTCGACCCAAATTATTTCTCATTTCAAATTGACGAACCTTTTGATACACTAATTTAGATCATTATTATCATATAGGAGAGAATAGCAGTGTATGCGTTGATTGAAAAACTCGAACCCGTGTTGGGGATTGTCGAAATACCCTTGGGCTCGATTTTACCTTGTCAGGCTGGCAACGCCTAGTGTATCTGGTGGTCGTACTCGCGGTGCTGTACAAACTAATACGATTCTCCATTGGGCTGATTCGTTTTAGAGCACCCAACGATGCCCTGAGCGATGAAGCAGATATCGATGCTTTATTGAGAAGCAGCACAACAATTTGCGGCTATGGGGAAAACGGCGCAGGCCGCCAAGATGATGGCGAAAGCAGGAGACTACGAAACAGCAGGATTGTTTTATATGCAACAGGCCAAATTTATGCCCGCTGCGAAACTCTTCATCAAAGGAGGCTATCTCGCATTGGCAGGCGAGTATTTCCTATCAACAAACAACTGAATCCTACAATCGTTTAACAATGAATCCCACGAAGTATCTGCCCCGCCTAGATCATCCAATGAAGATTGGGCAACAGCTTTCGATAAAAAAGAACTGACCAAGCCGGCCAATCCAGCTGCTCCTATAAATTCACGTCTATTCATCAATCCCAGAATCTTCAGAAACTACTATAAGATGCCATCCATTTCCTCCTGCCAAGCTGCAAGCGCCCGCATGAGAGCAATCACTTCTCCACCTCGAGGCATCAGTAGTGCACCTTGGTCTTTTCGTTTTCGAACATCTTCTGCTGAACCCACCGGAAGCCCCCAGGCTTTCCCATGCTTTTTTGCGGCAGCTGCCACTGTTTCAATACACGTTTCCAGATCAGGATAATCAGGCGATTGCTTGAGACGAAAGCCTAGATCACCTGATCCGATAAACAAACCATCCACGCCTTCAATACTGGCAATGGCATCTACATTGTCGACCGCCTCAGGCGTTTCGATCTGCACGACCAAAAATGTTTCGGCATTGGTCCGAGCTGGGTAATCGTCGTCGAAAAGCATATAGTCGTTGTCCATACCTGCGCCATCTAACCCTCGGTCTCCCAGAGGAGGAAACTTACAAGCATCGACCAAGGCTTGCGCCTTTTCAGGTGTAGAGACATGCGGGACTAAAAAGCCACTGGCGCCGTCCTCAAGGTAGCGATAGAGTTTGGACTTCTCGAGAGTCGAAGGACGTAGCATGCAGTCGATGTCGTATTGATGAAAGAAGCTCATCAGAGCCTGTACTTCTCGGTCATCCATCGCCCGATGTTCCAGATCGAGCCAGACACAATCGAAACCGTAGTTGGCGGCATATTTAATGTAACAAGGAATGAAATGTCCGAGCGCGCAAATGCGGACGGCTTCACCATTACGGATACGGGCGAGTGTTTTACTTTTTCTCATAATTGATTGGGTCTTGTAGATTTAAATAGCTAAACTTTTTGAGTAAGTTTGAGAGATATTTTTTATGCTTAATGAGGTCGGGCGATTTGAGTGATGTCGCTGGCTCGGTAGCCAAAAGCGTCGCCACAACAACGGCTCGTGTTGGTGTCGTCGTTCCACTCCTCGAAACGGCGATCGAGCCCTACCTTTGATATTAAATTTCAGGGGCACGAATCATTTAAGGCAGATACATATTACGAAGGGTGGAAATCTGTTATTCATAAAACCAGGAAACGGGTAATGAACGAAACTTAGTCGACCATTGCCGCTTCGATGAATCACCCACCCAGTAGGTTAATGCAGCTCGTTCACCGACAAAGGTCAGGCTCACGTAGGAGTATGAAAGATCAGGATTGGATTCCAAGGTGCGCCTATGCTTCCAACTCAGGCCTTCGTCGGAAGAGACAGCTACGTTCAGAGGAGTACGTTTTCCGCCGTGCCCTTCCCCAGGTTTGTAATTGTTATTCCAGATAAGAAGTAAATCACCCGTGGAAGGAATACGTCGCAGTGTGGAAGGAGCTTCGGGAGCGACGCTTCCCAGATCATCAGGCTGGCTCCAGGTATCACCTCCATCAGCCGAGTAACTTTTGGAAATGGTTCCCAATTGATTCCGCATGATCATCAGAACGCGACCATCAGCCAGTTCAACAACCTCCGGTTCCATCGCTCCACGTTTGGGAAGATCGACTGCTTCTTTACCGGCACGCCAGCTAAGTCCGTTGTCGTCCGAAATATAACAGCGACTTATAAAATGGTTAACCTTGGTAACGTCCGGCGTGGACGCAGCGGGCGCAAGTAAACGACCAGAGGAAAGACGCGTGATGCGATCATTATTTACCACATGGTAGCCGGGATCGTCCGTAACAAGAATGGGCGAACCAAAAGTCTGAGCTTCATCAGTCGAATATTTAACATACAGGTCGAGATCGCTGTGGCTGTTTTTCTGAAGATAGAAAAGAGCAATCCGTTCAGGGGCACCTGGGACAGGAAGACGACGCAAGGTTACGCTCATGCAATTCAGGCCACCGGTGTTTTTCTGAAGGATACGTTGCTTACCCCAAGTTCGCCCACCGTCACTGGAATGACGGGCTACAATGTGCGCCTCAGCAAAATCGCTTCCGGTGCCAAAAAACTCCGTCACCGCAAAGAGAAGAGAACCATCCAGTAATTCAAGCACCGAACCTTCCGTGTAGCGCGGGTTTTCTTCTGTAGGAACGAAGACCAGATTCGAAACATCCTCTCCCCTCTCATATGGAGGTGGAGCAGCGAGAACGAGCAACGACTGGGCGGCACGCAAACGTGCGTCCAGATGAAGATCGTCGAGTAAGCCAATGAGCTTGGGCTTAGTTTGAGTCGCACGAGCCTCGCCAGCAAAGGTCGCACAATAAGTGCGAAAACCAGAGTCATCCGAACCGAGATTACGCTCCAGTTGCTCAAGACCCAATTTGTCACCCAAGGCTGCGAGCGAATTCCCATGGAATACACGCTGAAGGTCATTCTCGGAATTCTCACGTCGACGTTGTATTCCAGGGATGTCCTCACTCGATCCGATACGGCCTAAAACCCAGCCAACAATCCGTGCAATGTTTGGTTCGGCAGTTGCCAATTGCTCGCGAAGAAAAGCCATCGCCTCTGGATTGCCACAACGTCCCAACGCAGCAGCAGCCATGACTTGTAAGGTGAGGTTGGACGAATGGGCAAACGCATTGCGTAATGCCGATCCATCACCGATTTCCACAACTTTATATAGACTCTCGGCCGCATGGACGTGTCCATGCGGATCGTCGCTAGAGAGAATATCCAGCATCACCTGTTTATATTCTCGTCGTCCGGCCCGCACTAATTCTCGGGCAAGACCGCAACGGCGTTGATCGTCTTTCTCGGTAAGGAGTTGGGGTTCAAGGAAGGCAATCACTTCGTCACCATACCCACCCAGCGTTAGCCCCTCAGCTGCATGAATCGACGGCCAAAAATCATCGGATCTCAAACCGTCCCGAAGCACTTCCAAACATTTGTTCCGATTTTCATTGGAGAGCTCAATAACCTCCGCAGCCATGACGGCTCGCCCTACAAAATTAAAGACTACCCATATTACGAGAAACAGGAATGAAGAGGTACGGATTTTCATACAGCGGACCTGCTGGGATTGGTTGAAAAGATCTTACAGGCCAAATAACCTACCACGATGCCAACGATTAATGCGGCAGGCGATATCCATTGAAAACTGACGGGATCTAGACCCTGTTCATTCATTCCGAAAATGGGGCCGGAAAACGCGATCAACACGGCGACTAGAATACTGCATGACACACCGACCCACACGCCCTTCGCATTGGCGGAAGGAACAAAGAGGGCAAAGAAGAACAAGAGGAAGATGGGAACGGTCAGAAGATTTACTGTCTTGGTGGTCACTGCGGTAATATTGCCCGGCACGTGTTCTACCAGGGTGCTCGCAAGTACCACCACCGCGCCAATCGCCACGGCCAAATAACGGGCAAACAACACCTGCTTTCTTTCGGTCTTGGGCTTTCTACCGGAACGATCAAGAAAGTCGGTCATCACAACAGCCGTGATTGAATTCACACCTGAATCAATACTGGACATGGCGGCCGCAAAAAGACCTGCAACTACTAAACCGGAAACAACAGGGGGAAGGTGAAAGGCAATAAAGTGAGGAAAAATCTTATCGGCATTTTCATTGAGAGTCATTCCGACAGGAAGCAACTGGGGATCCGATTGAAAAAATCCGAGCAAGGCGAATCCTGCGATCCCAAGAGTGATGCCAACAATGGCACCGACGGTCAGTTGCATGCCAATGGCCTTACGCGCAGTCTTCGCATCTTTCGTTGCCATGAAGCGCTGAATAGAGACCTGATCACCACCAGAGGTACAAACGTACCAGATAAATATTGAAATGATCGATCCAATAACAGTAACTCGCGTCGATGGATCTAAACTAAAGACAGGCTGCGAATCCCAGATGTCACCTTGCCACTCGGTCGGAAACCACCCGAATCCACCCATCTTCACCGTAATCGTGCCAATCACAAGCAAAGCACCTCCATAGAGCAAAATGGTTTGCATGAGGTCGGTAATGACAACCGCTCGCAATCCACCCAAGGAGGTATAAGTAATAGCAAAGGCTCCGGTAACGATGACGATCCAGGGAATGTAACTCTCATCTACCCCAATCATGATGGAGATCGCCTTAGCAGTCAGGTAGACAAGCAGTGACATCCAGAACAATCGAAGAACCAGAAAGAGACAGGCACCTAAAAGACGGATACTTAAACCGAGTTTTAGCTCCAGCAACTCATAGGCACTGGTAACTTTCTGCTTCATATAAACCGGAAGTAGAACAAAACCCACCACCAGGAAAACAATGGGATAGGCCAGTATATTCGTCATATAGACCGGCCCCTTGCCAAGTGACTCACCGGGAGAAGACAAATAAGTAATGGTGCTTAAGAGCGTAGCGAAGAGAGAGACTCCAATAAGCAATGGATTCATGTTCCCGGATCCTACAAAATACTCTTTAGCGTTCTTTTGCTTGCGTGAGAACCACCATCCCAAAAAGAGAGTGAATAGCGCATAAATCGCTACAATAACCCAATCGATAACCGCCAATCCGTTAGCCGTTGTTGTATTCAAAGTCGGGTTGCTTTCTGCAGCCTGTGATACCAAAGGAAATAGAACCGCGAGTCCAAGGAGGCGAAGAGGCTTACTCAGTAAATGATTTGCAGAAACAATCAATAGAATGGGGTTTGGAAAATCTTGGAGAAGAATTAGATAATACCCAACAGTATCACCTATACTCTAAGTTACAGAACAACGAGTTTTGCTGACAACCTTTATTCGTTTTATGGTATAACAATAGTAAGCGTTACTAAATCTGCCCCCTAGGATTGGTTTGACTTCTTCCATTGAGCGGGAGTCAGGGCGGCTAGTTTGTCTTTCGAGAGGACTCGAGTGTCTTGGCTCAGAACGCTTCGAAGGTAGCTCGCCGGATCAATTTCCAAACGTGTGCAACTAATCAGAACCGAGTAGATGATCGCCGCCCGCTTGCCCGCTTCAGGATGACCGACGAAGAGCCAGTTCTTTTTCCCGATCGCCGTTGGGCGAATCGCGTTTTCCATAGCATTGTTGTCGATGGCGACTCGACCATGGGTGAGGTAAGTCGAGAGGTAGCTCCAAATTCGAAGC
>JBNMOQ010000187.1:0-10158 GCA_051275055.1 Candidatus Pelagisphaera sp. | reverse complement strand
ATTTACTGCAAGACCTATCGCACATGAAGTCGCTTTCGCTGGACTGGATCATACCGATACTCCTACGCAACTTCTTGCTCATGACTGTAATCGCTGGTGGACTACACTTGTATTTGTTTACATTCCGAGCCCAAGGGAAACGGCTCAAGTACGATGCCCGCGAACACTTGGAAAAGAGCGGTAAGTTCTCGTTTCGCAATCAAACCTGGGACAACATATTCTGGTCGTTAGCCAGCGGAGTAACTATCTGGTCAGTCTATGAAGTATTGTATCTTTGGGGACTCGCGAACGGCGTTGTTCCAACGTTCGGAATCACCGAACACCCATTCATTTTCATCGCGTGGCTACTCGTCCTTCCCGTGCTAACGTCATCTCATTTCTATCTGGTTCACCGACTGTTGCACTGGCCTCCTCTTTACAAACGGGTTCATCGATTACATCACCGCAACGTCCAAATTGGTCCCTGGTCAGGCATGTCGATGCATCCCGTCGAGCACGTCATCTACATTTCCTCAGCGCTTGTACATTTCATCATCCCCTCGCATCCAGTGATCCTGCTAGTACACCTTTACAGCAGATGTTTAGGACCGGCCTTCTCCCACGCTGGCTTCGAGAAACTACTCGTTAAAGACACAAGCGTGTTCGATGCGGCCGATTTTCACCATCAACTGCATCATCGTTTCTTCGAATGTAACTACGGAACCGTGGACGCTCCGTGGGATCGATGGTGCGGTTCATTTCATGACGGATCTGACGAAGCAACGGTGAGAGTTAGGGAGCAACGCCGCCGCATGTACCGGAACCAGCCTCCAGCTTGATAGACAGCCACCTCGCCACCTATTACTCGCCCAGGTACTCGACGTGGACAAAGTAAGCACCCCAGCTTTGATCGTGATCTTCGCGAGTCTCAGGTAGTTGAAACGCAGTTTCCAAGTCAAACTCGCCCGCTTCCAATTCCAACTCGAACACCGCTTCAGGGTCTTCCGGCGACATTGCCGCCTGAGCATATCGATCTCCCACGCGAACCGATGCAGCGATCGCTCCAATCGCCGTCGACTCTTCACGCGGGTACCAACGAAGTTCGAGGCGATAACGTCCATCGCGTGCCACATCGACTGCCCATACTCCATTTTGATGCGCGCGCGTCAAATGAGCTTGATGCCATGGCGACCCGCCCCGATACCAGTCCATACCATTAAGACGCACTTCAGGAGCTCTAGGATCGCCTAGGATATGGCGGCTCAATAAATCTGCTGCTGGCGGCAAACTAATCCAAAAACTCTTATACGAAGCCTGAAGTTGAGCCACGACATCCGGATTCGCCCCCGCCAAATTAACCAACTGACTCGGATCCTTCTCGATATCGAAAAGCATATCCCCGCCGACCAATCGCCAACGTTGCGTTTTAACCGCAGCATTCTGCCATTCTTCCCGATATCGATTTCGCGGACATTGCACAATCAATGTACGATCATCTTCCCACCGATCCGCACCCGCCAGCAGAGATCGCAGACTTCGTCCATCAAGCGATGAGGGAATCGGTACATCGCACAAATCCAAAATCGTCGGCAGTACATCCACCATGCCCGTTATCGCATCGTTTTCGCCAGCCTTCGTCAAAGGCGGATAACGCACCATACAGAAGACTTGGTTCTTTTCATCATAAGCGCCGCCATGCGTCTCGCGCTTCCCCTCGAACAACGGATTCGGATCGCCACGAGTACCGATTCCTTGGTCCGTCGCGAAAATAACAATCGTGTTATCGCGCAAATTCCAGACATCCAACTGATCCATCAAATTACCCACGTTTTCATCGATGTTCTCGATCATCGAATATAGTTTGAGGTCCGCATCGCTCGCTTCGACTCCCCTAGCCTTAATACGAGCCATCGCTCGCGGCTCAGCCTGATATGGAGTGTGCGTAGCTGGCGTAGAAATGAAGCAAAAGAACGGATCCTCGCGATTCGCATCGATAAATTGAGTCGCTCGATCGAAGAGCACGTCGCTCGAAAACCCTTCGCTCTTCTCAAAGACTCCATTATGATCCCAAACGGCATCTAAATGATCATTGCCGTAGTAGTCCTCAAGTTGCCCGATTCCCCCGCCGCCGTGAACGAACGTTTCATCGAAACCGCGCTCCATCGGATGATAAGGATAGGAATAGCCTAAATGCCATTTTCCGAAAATCGCCGTGCGATAGCCCACACCACCGAGGTAATTAGCCATCGTAATCTCATCCTTATGCATGATCGATACGCCTTGCACCGTGGTATGAACGCCAGCACGCATCGCATACCGTCCCGTCATCAGCAAGGTCCGACTTGGCGAGCAAAACGGCGGCGCGTGGAAATTCACTAAATCGACGCTCTCTCCGGCAAGCTTATCGATACGCGGCGTCTGCACCTGCTCGTGGCCATGACAACTAAGCTCGAAATAGCTTTGGTTATCCGTGAGGATCAATAACACATTCGGTCTATCCAAATCGGCAGCTAATAAAGAAGTCGTTTCGAGACAGAGGAAGCTCAAAAGACTGAGGCCTAAGCTACGATTTAATAACCAGGAACTAAAATGAGTACGCATGTATTGATAGGGATTAAGTTCATCGACTTTCCCACCATAGCAAAGCGGATCCTCAATGCTCTCACTGAAAAATCAATCTAAAACTAATATCGGAGCCGACCCCCTCCCTACCAATGCAACTATGCCATAATGCCCTTGACCAGGCGACCGTGTACATCGGTTAGGCGGAAACGGCGTCCTTGAAACTTATAAGTCAGTCGCTCGTGATCGATGCCTAAAATATGCAACATCGTTGCATGGAGATCGTGCACATGCACCGGATCCTGAGTGATATTGTAGCAATAGTCATCGGTCGCTCCGTAGCTAATACCGGGTTTAACGCCGGCCCCTGCCATGAAGATCGTAAAGCAGCGCGGATGGTGATCCCGTCCATAGTTCGCTTCGGTCAAGGCTCCTTGACTGTAAATGGTACGTCCGAACTCTCCGCCCCAAACGACCAATGTATCTTCCAGTAATCCGCGTTGTTCTAGATCCTCGATCAAAGCGGCCGTTGCCTGATCCGTATCATAGCACTGTCCCTTGATCTGCTTAGGCAAGGTCTTGTGCTGATCCCAGCCCATATGGAAGAGTTGCACGAAACGAACATCCCGTTCAATCAACCGACGGGCCAAAATGCAGTTATGAGCATAGGTCCCCTTTTTGCGAGATTCCGGACCATAGGCTTCGAAGGTCCGATCCGATTCGTCCTCCATATCAGTCAGACCGGGAACCGAAGTCTGCATTCGATACGCCAGTTCGTATTGGGAAATCCGGGTCGAAATTTCCGGGTCGCCCACTTCCTCGTAACGCTTCTGGTTGATCGCATTGAGATCGTCTAACATACGTCGACGCATGGAACGATCCACACCGTGCGGGTCGTTCAGATAGAGCACCGGATCGCCGACTCCACGAAATTTGACCCCTTGGTGAGTAGTCGGCAAAAAACCGCTTCCCCAAAGCCGATCGTACAGCGGTTGCCCTCCAGGGCGCCCCGTTCCCGTCGAAATCATCGACACGAAAGTAGGCAGATCTTCATTCATGCTTCCCAAGCCATAGGAAAGCCACGAACCGATCGACGGGCGGCCCGCGATCTGAGAGCCGGTTTGGAAAAACGTGATAGCCGGATCGTGATTGATCGCCTCCGTGTACATCGATTTGATAAAGCACAATTTATCGGATACGCGGGCCACATTCGGCATCAATTCGCTCACCCAGGCACCGCTGTTTCCATGCTGCTTGAAATCGAAAATCGTGGGCGCCACCGGAAAACGCTTTTGCCCGGACGTCATTCCGGTCAAGCGTTGTCCCTGTCGCACCGAGTCGGGCAGGTCCTGATCGAAGCGATTAGCCATTTCTGGCTTCCAATCGAAAAGATCCAGCTGAGACGGAGCCCCCGATTGAAAAAGATAAATAACGCGCTTCGCCTTTGCCGGAAAGTTAGGAAAGGCCGACGAGGTATCGGCCGCTAGCATATCCTTCCCTAATAGGCTCGCCAAGGCCGCTGAGCCTATTCCATTCGCCGCACGACCGAAAAACTGGCGGCGATTCATCAAGTAGCGCGATTCGAGAAGTGGATCCATGGGTGAAGGAAGAAGTTGGAATTAGGAATTAGGAATTTCGGATCTAAGACCTATTCCTTAGTGACGGTTTCGTCGAGATTGAGCAGCGTACTGGCGACCATGGTCATAGCCGCTAATTCTGGGGAGCTTAGATCCGGGTGAGCCATTGAAGCGCCTGTAGCAATCAGACTGTTCGCACGTTCGGGTTGGGTTCGAAATGTGGAGAGGTAATCATTGTACCCCGATTCCAGTATTCGAAGCGTCTCTCTTTCCGGAGAGCGAGCCAGGACCAAGCGATGCCCGAATTCAATGCGCTCCGAGGACGATTCTCCCCCTTCGCGAAGCATCCGCTCCCCGAGAGCTCTGGCCGCTTCGACGAATTGAGGATCATTCATCAAGTTCAACGCCTGTAAGGGCGTATTCGTTGCATTGAGACCAACCGAACAGATTTCGCGTGATGAATTGTCGAAATTCATCATTGACGGCGGTGGCACGGTTCTTCGCCAAAATGTGTAAAGACTTCTCCGATACAAATCATCGCCCTTGCCTACTATATACTTATAGCCCTTCGCGCTCACTTCATCCCAGAGTCCCTCCGGCTGATATGGCATCACCGGCGGACCTCCCTGTTCGTCTGCCAGTAATCCGGAAACCGCTAGAGCTTGATCCCGAAGCGCCTGACCGTACAATCGAAATCGAGGACCTCGAGCGAGAAGCCGATTATCAGGATCTTTCTCCAGCAATACACTCGTCACGTGAGAAGACTGACGATAGGTCGCGCTCATTACGATCCGCTTTTGCATCGCCTTCACATTCCAATCGCTGTCGATAAACGAAGCAGCCAGGAAATCGAGCAATTCAGGGTGGCTGGGTACTTCGCCTTGCGAACCGAAATCTTCCGGCGTTTTCACCAATCCGGTTCCGAAATACATTTGCCAATACCGATTCGCCGCAACTCGAGCTGTCAATGGATTCTTCGGATCGACTATCCACTGAGCCAAGCCCAATCGATTGCGCGGCAACGAGGAATTCATTTGAGGCAACGCATCCATGGTGCCCGGCTCCAGCCGCTCGCTTTTATCAGGTTGATCATAGGCTCCGCGAGTTAGCAAGTAAGTCTCCCTCGGCGTATCCATTTCTTCCATGATACTCACTTCAGCAACATGGTTTTTTTCGAAAGCATTGAGCTCCGCTTTTTGTTTCGCTAGTGCTTTCGACAAACGGATCCCCTCCGGGTCCGTCTTGATCCAGGCTGATTGCAAAGACGATCGAGCCGTTTCGTCGAGACTGGCAAACAACAAATTCTGCGGATCCGCCTTCGACAAGGTCTCGATCCGATCGGGACTCAGGGTTTCGTCATAAATTTGAACATCATCAATCAAGCCGTTTCTGAAAGTAGCGTCTCGCTGCATATCCAAAGCATCCTGCTGGGCTCGAGCCCCGACAATCAGCGCTTCGGCAGTTTTGATTGGAGAGTCCAAGGCGTCCCGTTCGATCACCGATTCGACCGCGTGACCATCGAGATAGAGCCGAACGCCGGAAGCTCGACCGCTCCCATCCCAGGTTACTCCCAGGCGAGCCCAGGCTCCCTTCGCAACAACAGCCTTGCTCGCGACTTCGATACCGCGCTTTTCACCTAGATTATCGATTAGCTGAAAAGACATTCGGAAAAACTGGCGATCTCCGACCTCCTCGAGCATCAGGCGATAGCCTCGCTGCGAGCCCGATTCCACAATCGCCAGGACAGGTCCCTCGGATCCCGCAAAGACTTTAGGCGTCTGGACGTTGACCAGCCAAGAACGCGGCTGCCTAGAATCGAATGCCTCCCCATGCGGCTTATCTACTCTTACCATGGTCGAAACACCGTACCTCAATGCGCCTCCGTACTTTGCATTGGTCGCTCGAACAAAGACCTCGTTATTCCGACTCCTCAAAGTCACTTTTCGTTTAGCGTTTCGAGCATCGAAGGTTTTTGTTTCTTCAACCACATCGAATGGCAGATGCAAATTTGCTCTGGGCGCAGCCTTCAATGCATCCAATTCGTGGCGACGCTCTTCAGTCTCTTGATCGATCCATGCGAAAAAACGATCTTCGCTCCGCTTTGGTAGCGATCGAATTCCCCCAGTCGTCGACTTTAGCGCACCCTTCAAACGTTCATGCTCTTCGTAAGTACCACCCTGATACACGGCCATATTGGGTCTCGGAGCCAAAGTTCCATCGCGCCCATTTTCAGGAATATTATTAAAGAAGGCGAACATCTCGTAAAAATCCTTCTGCTTAATCGGGTCGTATTTGTGGTCATGACATCGAGCGCAGCCCATGGTCAACCCGAGGAAAACCGTCGATGTAGTCTCTACGCGATCAGCCACATACTCGACCAAGTACTCTTCCGCGATAATTCCACCTTCATTATTGATTCGGTGATTTCGATTGAACGCTGTTGCCAAGCGCTGATCCCGCGTATGATCCGGTAACAAATCTCCCGCCAATTGCTCCACGGTAAATTGGTCGAAAGGCATATTATCGTTATAAGCTCGAATAACCCAATCTCGCCATGGCCACTGCGAACGCCTGATGTCATTTTGGTAACCTCCGGAATCGGCATAGCGGGCCGCATCCAACCAGACCAGCCCCATACGCTCGCCATAGCGAGGCGAGGCGAGCAAGCGATCTACTACGCGTTCCCAAGCGCCGAGACCACTATCTGCCAAAAACGCATCCACCTCTTCGATCGTCGGAGGCAGACCCGTCAAATCCAAAGTGACCCTACGGATCAGAGACGCTTTCTCCGCTTCGGGCGAAGGAGCCAGACCTTCCCTTTCCAAACGAGCCGCAATGAAACGATCGATACCATTGGCGCTCCAATCTGCGTTGGACTTTGAAATCAGTGGTGAGTCCGCTCGATTTATAGGCTTGAATGACCAATGCTCGTCATAGGGAGCGCCCGCCTCGATCCACCGATCCAAAGTTTTCTTTTCTTCATCGGTCAGGGCCAGCTTCGAATCAACCGGCGGCATAAGGTCCTCTTCAATGTCCTCCCAAATCCGCCAATGTAAATCGCTCTCTTCGAGATTTCCGGGGACGATTCCGAAATAGTCGCCGAGATCCTTCAGCGCTCTCTCGCGAGAATCCAACCGAAACTCCGAGTCCTGGTTATCCGCATCCGGTCCGTGACATTGATAGCACTTGTCCGAAATAATCGGCCGCACATCGCGATTGAAATCGATTTCGGATTCGGCAGCATTCGATAGAGGTAATGCGAATATCAAAAGTAGCACAGGCTTCCAGCCTGTGAACTGACGAACTAACAGGCAGGATGCCTGTGCTACTCTGTTACTCAACCCAATCAATTTGTTTCCAATCTCCGGATACATATTCAAGTTTCGGTCCAAGTGTACTGCGCCCTTCGAGAACGTAACGCGCAGCCAGCGCTGTGAGTCTCGAAACGATTTCGGGAAAATCGGCAGCCAGATTTTGCGTTTCACCCAAATCCAATTTCAAATTATAGAGCTGACGATCGCCCGTATCGAATAATCGTTTCTCGAGAGTTCCGGCATAATCGGCAGCCCGCCTTTTATTGGCTTTGCTTCCATAGGCATTGCCGCCTGAACCCGCATGCAATAGCAGCTTCCAATCGCCGCGACGAATCGCGAACAGTCCCCCACTTGAATGATGAACGATGGCGTGCCCCTCGCGGTAGTCGGCGTCCCCTCCCCTTAAGATGGGCAACAGACTCACGCTGTCGCCTCCCGCTTCAGAAGGCAATTCTACATCGAGTAATTCGGCAAAGGTCGCCATAAAATCGACGAGGCAAACCGGATCGCTATTCATCGATCCCGCTCGGATCTGACCCGGCCACCGAGCGATGAAAGGAACTCGGTGACCGCCCTCCCAATTGTCACGTTTCGCGCCAAGCAAAGCGCCCGAACTATCGTGACCAGTGTTTTGCAAGCGGCCGAACATATTGGTTTCCGGTCCATTGTCGCTCGTCACGATCAGCAAGGTATCATCCGCCAATCCGAGATTGTCGATCGCCTGCATGATACGTCCGATATTGTAATCTACCTCCACTACGAAGTCGCCATAAACATCCAGTCCGCTCGATCCGGTAAACGCATCTCCTGGGGCGTGGGGCGTGTGCGGCGAATTCAATGGCACATAAACGAAAAACGGCTCCTCTCGATGATCGCCAATGAACGCAATCGTTTTATCCACAATCGTCGGCGTCACGTATTTATGGCGCCAACCGGGAACTGCCGGCCCTTCGCGTCCGCCCTTATCCTCATGCTTTAGCAAGGAAGTAGGCAATGCGGTCACGCTCTCATTTTCAATAAATACATAAGGCGGCATATCCAAGGAAGCGGATATGCCGAAGTAATAATCGAAGCCACTGCTAGTCGGTCCGCGAGCGATAGGCTGCCCGAATGCAACCCCTTCCGAACTATTGCGTTTATCATATTCTTGATCACCGCGATCCGGGCGATTCCACTCCATTCCCAGGTGCCATTTGCCAACGCATGCCGTGGCATAACCTTGTCGCTGAAAGAGATGCCCCAGCGTCATTCGATCTGGAGCGAGTAACGGCTCGGAAAAACCTCCCAAAACACCGTTCTTCAATTTCGTGCGCCATGCATAGCGGCCTGTCAGCAATGCGTAGCGCGATGGCGTACAAACGCCCGACGCGGAATGCGCATCAGCGAGGCGAATGCCTTGCGAAGCGAGCTTGTCCAAGTTTGGAGTCTGGATCTTCGAGTCGGCATTGTAGGCGCTCACATCTCCAAAACCCAGATCATCGGCGAATATGAGAACGACATTCGGCGTATCGGCTGATCGTAGCGAAATACTAACTACAAAACACGCAATAGCCGAAACGGCTAAAATCAAAAATCGGTTTTTAATCATACCAAAAGACTTCTTCGCTTCAGAGACTATTCAGACAAAATAACGGCGGTTTTAAACAACGTCCTACTGCCTTGTGTCCCCACTTCGCTAGGCCAATAGATTTTTCCCAATCTCGAGAATACATAGGTTCTCGGCCCAAACGAGTCAAAAACCTATTGTCCAGAAAGGACACCTATTTGTTTCGTAGAAACAACAAGCGAAGCGTTGTTAAAATCCTTTCCAATAGATTCATACTAATTTCCTACAATCGTTTGACCACCGCGTAATAAGCGCTGATGGTCTCCTTCCCCATTTTGAACGTACCCTGAAGGTTGAAATCGCCGGGTTCCAGATCTACAGTGAAGACAACGCTTTCGGCCCCCCTCTTGACGGATTTTTCGTCAGAGAAATCAGCAATGCTCAAAGTCGCCGAATTCGCATCGAATCCCTTTCCAGGAGTTTCCCGGTACGCGACCAATCCTGGAACAGGCTTTCCTGGTTTAACATTCGAATCGATCGCCTTCGACACCTCACGCGGCCAACGGCGTAAAGCGATTTCGAAGGTACCCGCTTTTTCAACACGGACCGCCCAATGGCCCACACCCTTTTGCCCCTTGCGGATACTACTTTGGTGCCAAGGCGGATTGCCGTCGGTCAGCCAATCGTGAGCGGTCAACTGGGTCGGGTTATCCGCTTTATTCCCAAGCACCACCCGCTCGTCGACGACGAATCCCGGAGAAATGCTTGCCCACCAGCGATCGTATTCTCCACGCAAGCGTTGAACGACTTCCGGATTCGCTTTCGAAATGTCTTTCTTCTGCTCAGGATCACGATTCATATCAAATAGCTCTTCGCCATTAATCAAACGCCAGCGCTTTGTCATGGTCGAAGACTTGCGCCACTTGATCGGATCGCGCACACGCTGTGAATCGGTAATGATAACTCTGTTCGGCCATGGCGTCGGCGTCTGGTAGATTAACGGCGCCAACGAACGACCATCGAAACTGTAGTCCATCGGTCCATTCAAACCGCACAGTTCAATCAATGTTGGCAGAATGTCGATGTGAGCAGTCAACTGGTTAATGTCGCGGCCTTCAGTCAAATTGCCCGCAGGCCAATGCATAAAGAACGGAACGCGGTGTCCGCCATCATACTCGCT
>JBNMOQ010000186.1:0-10250 GCA_051275055.1 Candidatus Pelagisphaera sp. | reverse complement strand
GTGGCGACTCGGAGATCCGCCGCTACCTTTTGAATACCTCGGGGCTTGCCCCGGGGATGCTTTATTCCCTGAAAATTGTTGACCCTTATGATCGGCGGTCGAAATTGCCTCTAGTGCCTAAATCAAGCTTGCGAAGCGAGCTGACGGATGCGGTGAGTTCGTTAGCGGAAAGCGCGTTGTCTTGATTGGCATCGCCGTCTTTCATGAGGATCGCTGCTCCGTCATCAGGGTGCAGGCGCAGCGTGATGACTCCTTTTGAGCGTTCGTATTCCGAAATGACGCCTTTTTCGACGAGCGTTTCGCGGCGTTCGATCATCGAAGTTTGTCTTTGATCGTAGAGACCTGCGATAGAGTTAGCGAGTTCGGCACTGTCGAGGACTCCGTCGCTGTTGTTGTCGTGATTAGCGAACATTTGAGCGACTAATTGCTCTGGATTTTGATGCTTCTTGAAAGTCTTGTTCGCGGAAGATTCGGCGAAAGAAACGTTGGCTGCGATTGTTGCTGCGATTGAAGCGATGATGATTTTCGATGTTTTCATTTTCTGTGTTCTCCGGTGTTTTAGATTTTCGTTTTGAAAGGATCGAAGAGTGATTCTTCGTTTGGTATGTCCCTAGTAAACCACAGGAAAATTACAGAACCCACGCGCTTGCATTACGTTTTTGTAATGTGCGGGATTGCGGGGATTAGCGCAAAATCCACGCCTAAGTCTCCAATTGCGCCAAGGCTTCGATGGACACTTCGGCTTAGCTACGTCGCAAGGCGGCATGGAGTCGTTTCGATTCAGCCAAGGTTAGAAAAAGAAGTTTAGTCAGATCTCGCTATTTGGGCACGAAAAAGGCCGCTCTTTGCAGAGCGGCCTTGAAAAGTGCTTTCGAAGCGAATTGGAGAGTGTCGGCGTTACCTTTTCTTTCCGCCGCCCTGTTTCGCTTGATTTGCGGCTCGTCGCGCTTGCGCTTTCCTACGCTGCTCCACAACGCGTATGGCGATAACATCGACCTGTTTGACCTGCTCTGGGGTGAGGAATATGGCTAGTTCTTCCTTATAAGCAGCTGTATTGGCGATATGTTTGGCGTCGAGTTCTGCCTTATCCGATTTGATTTTTTCTAGAATCTCAGGGGGAGGAGGAGCTTTGCCAACGTACTTTTGGTTTTTCTTTCGGAACTTTTGGACGTCGCCTGTCCATTTCTGGACAGCCTTAGTATGGTTGTTGAATGCTTTCTTGAAGGCGTTCTTGGTTTTGCCTTCGAGTTTAAGCTGATTGATGTACGGATCTGTTGGCTCGCCGCCGCCTTGACCGCCTGGACGGCCACCGCCACCGCCTCCACCGCCGCCGCGTTGAGCGAAAGCCGAGGAATTGAAAAAGGTGAGCAACGCCAATCCGATGAAGGCGAGTAATTTGATACGAAGTCGAGGTTTCATAATGCTGGTTTCTCTTTAGGGGTTGAGGGAGACGTTTCGAGAGCGTCGAACTAGGGGACAGGATTCTATCTCTTTGAGAGTCAGGCAAGCTAGAACCGGAAGATTTCGGGACTTCCGGATGGTTTCCGAGAAAACGTTCGCTTAGAAGTTTTGGTTACAGATTCTTTGTGCTTCATGGGGAGGGAGCTTCTTCCCGAGTAGGGTGATTGATCGGGTTGAAATTGTCGGGCGGTCTATTAATTTCTTGCGACGCAGCCGTTTGCGACGCGATATGGGGCCTCGCAAAGCTAACCTCGATTGACTCCCTATGTTCTCCCTCTTCTCATTTGTAGCGTTCACGGCGATGGTCGCGATCGTATCCTATCTTAAAACCCGCAACGACGACCACGCGCATGGCAAAGGCTATTTCCTGGCGGGCAATACGCTCACTGGCTGGGTTATCGCCGGTTCCTTGATGCTGACGAATCTGTCGACCGAGCAGTTGATCGGTTTGAATGGAAACGCTTACGAGCACGGGGCGCAGGTAATGGCCTGGGAAATCATCGCGGCTTTCGCGATGGTGGTGATGGCGCTGTATTTCTTTCCTCGCTACTGGAAGGGGCAGATAGCGACGGTGCCGGAGTTTATCGAGAAGCGGTACGACAAGCAGACGCGGCGATTTCTGGGAGCGATATTCTTGATTTCGATTTTTACGAACTTCCTTCCATTCGTCCTCTACTCCGGAGCGATTGGGTTGAGTACGCTTTTTGGCGTTCCGGATTTGTTGGGCGTGAGCAGTGGATCCGCTACGTGGGTCATGGTTTGGGCGATTGGAATTTCGGGTGGGATCTACGCGATTTTCGGAGGTTTGAGAGCGGTTGCGATATCGGATTCGATCAATGGGTTAGGGCTTCTCATAGGCGGTCTGCTGATACCGGTGTTGGGATTAGTCGCGTTGGGCGACGGGAGCATGCTCGCGGGTTGGAGCGTAATCGTGGAGAATATTCCCGAAAAGCTAGATCCAATCGGAAAGCCTGGCGAAAACATCCCCTTTAGTACGCTCTTTACCGGGATGATCGTTATTAACGTATACTACTGGTGTACGAATCAGTCGATTGTACAGCGAACGTTTGGGGCGAAATCGTTGAAGGAAGGCCAGAAAGGCATCCTCATCGCTGCGTGCTTGAAGCTTGCCGGACCGTTTTACTTGGTGCTGCCGGGCATCATCGCTTTTCAGATGTTCGGGCCGGATCTGGCGGATAAGGACATGGCGTACCCGCGCCTTGTGACAGAGGTATTGCCTTCTTATTTGGTCGGTTTCTTTGGGGCGGTTATTTTCGGTGCGATTTTAAGCTCTTTCAATAGCGGATTGCATAGTTGTTCTACGCTCTTCGGACTGGACATTTATCGAGGCATGATGCGTCCGAATGCGACTGACGAGCAAACCGTAAAAGCAGGGAAGTACTTCGGCTTTGTCTTGGCGTTGGTTGCGATGAGCTTGGCTCCCCTAATCGGAAGAGCCGATGGATTGTTCGATCTAATGAAGAAGCTGGCTGCCGTCACCAATGTTCCGATACTGGCGATTATATTCATGGGAATACTGACGACGAGCGTGAGCACGAAGGCGGCGAAAATTTCGTTATTCACCGGAATGGGCTTGTTTGTGGTTTCCAGCTTTGTTCTGAAGAATATATTCTTTGGCGTAGAGATTCACTGGCTGCATGTAGCGGGAGCGAATTTCGCGATTATGTGCGTGTTGATGCTAGTGCTCTCGAAGACGATGAAGAGGTCGGAGGGTCGCGATACGGTCGCATTGGAACCCGAAACCGAAGGTGCCTGGGGCATGGCGAAAGGAATTGGTTTCACTGTAATCGTTTTGGTGTTTTTGATCTATACGTTCCTTCATAATTTGGGTAGCGCGTAGAACTCGTTGCGTGAATGGCGGCTCCTTTGATACGCATTTTGTAAATGCGTTGATAGAGTGTTGTGTGCACGGTGAGTAGCGAATTATGATATCGCGTTCGTTACTGGCGATTTTATAACGTGGAAGCTTTCCAATGAAAATGAATACCAGAGGATTCTGAAGAAGCTCAGCTCGTTAGTCCCAACCTTTGCGTGTATTGGAAATCATGATGGCGGGAAATGGGCTGGATTGAGTCATGGCTATAAAGATTTCTCCAAAGTACGGACCTTGCTTGAAAGTAGTGGAGTGAAGCTCCTCTTTAATGAAGCAGAGCGAGTGGAGATTTCGGGAAAAACCCTCTCGCTTGTTGGCTTAGGGGACCTTTGGTCTGGAGATACAAAACCGAATGGGATTTTGAATACTACGAGATCGAGAGATGAGGCAGTGATTGTTCTAAGCCATAATCCGGATTCGAAGGAGCTGCTGAAGAAATACGATTGGGATCTGATGTGTTGCGGGCACACGCATGGAGGGCAGCTTGTAATACCTCTAATTGGGTTTCGGCCTTTTCTACCGGTGATCGATAAGAGCTTCCCCGAAGGGCTGTTAAGTTGGGGGAAACGACACGTTCATATATCGAGAGGAATTGGCAATCTGCATGGGTTGAGGTTTAATTGCAGACCTGAAATAAGTATTCTCAATGTGGTATGAGCGTTATTCGCTAATAATTCGGTAGCGACCAGGCGGGCGATAGCTTCTTGCTGAATCCAATAAACGATTCAGCGTTGTCTATATTTAGAATTTCAAATGGCTCAGGATTGTCTCTTTCTGCAAGACGCCAGTTGAGAAGCATTCCTTCCCCCGTATCTGAATACAGCTAAATTGAGGGCTTGGACGGTGGATTTTTCCGGATAGGTTGAGAGTAATATATCAATCGTTTTGGTGAAGAGGAAATAGACCCTGCCCTGCGTTTGAGCATGATAGAGCGGACCAAGCCCGTTCCCTGAAGAGCCATCTAGGGAGAAACCGAGTTGGTCTTGAGTGGCCATTCCGCCGCCGAGAAATGGCTGTTGCATCCAAATTCCCCATATCAAGAGAGCGAGCACCCAGGGTGTGGTTGGGTTGGTGAATATCGTTCTCAGCGATGCTATCGATCGAAGTATGATGTTCATTGGGGTTGCAAGAGAGTGATTCGGAAATGAGGAGTGCGGCTTTTGGGATCCAAGCGATTGGTTTTGTTTATGCTGGAAGGATTTCGGGTCAACTTGGATCTTCTTTGTGAGTATGGCAAATGTGCGGCAGACCGTGTCTCTCTTGCCCTGCCTTTGATTGCTCGCGAGTAAACTGCGGGGCGCTGGTTAACGCCTCAGTTTGGCGATGATCGGTTCGGCTAGAATCCGCATGCTTTCGATGTCGGCGAGGACGGTTTTGGAATCGCCGAATTCGGGGGTCATTCCGAGAGACTTTAGGCGTGTTTTGACGTCTTCGTCTTGAATTGCGGCTTCTAGGGCTTGGCGAATTATGGCTAAGCGATCCGCGGGCGTTCCTTTTGGAGCTAGCCAGATGCGCGATTCTGTAATCGAAAGATCGATACCACTTTCTTTTGCGGTTGGGGTGTCGGGTAGAAGGGGACTGCGCTCTTCGGAAAAGAGCATCAGCGGGTTTAGGCCGGACTCGCTAAAGTTAATTAGGGCCGAAGTGGAGAAGAGACTGATATCGGTATGTCCTCCTAGGATCGAGGCGAGACGTTTAGAGCCGCCTCCGGAAGCGACGACGCGAAATTCGAATTCGGCTTTGTTGGCTAGAATCATTGGTATGATATGGGCGGCAGTTCCGATTTCGGTGGCTAGCTTTAATGCGCCAGGTTTGGACTTTCCGCGTTCGATCATACTGGAGACAGAGTTGATCGACGACTCGGTTTTAACTCCCATTCCAAGATCGGTGAACCCAGTCATGCCGATGATCTCATAGTCGTTGTGATCGTATCGAGTGATTCCCATTAGTTTGGCGGATATTAGGGCATTGGGGTTCCAAATCCCAATAGTGTATCCATCATTTGGAGAGTCTTTGATTTTGCGCGTTCCGACTGCTCCGCCAGCTCCGGGGATATTCACGATGACGAGTTTTTCGGACAAGAGCGCTTTCTCTTGTATCGCGCGCTGAAAGATTCGGGCGATTGTATCGTGACCTCCTCCTGCTTCCGTTGGAACGATGATGCGGATCGGTTTGTCTGGGAACGCACCGGCGAACGAAGTGATGGCGATAAGGAAGAGAACGAGCAGCGAAGTTTTCATGGGAGGGAGTCGTAAAAGAGAATACTATGGGACTTCGCTTCTTGGCGAGTCAATCACGCCGAGTGATCGAGGTACGTGTAACAGTAATCGGGGGCGATTTTGTTCCTTTTTCGAACCTATTGGGCTTGCGAAGCGAGAACACCTATTTGTTCCGCAGGAACAACAAGCGAAGCGTTGTTATTGTAAACACCGCTCTCTTTGTTCGCTAGTTCCTTCGTCAGGAAATAGGTTTCAGCGAGGCTGAAAATAGGTTTTCCAGGATGCGGAGGTGAATAAGGAATAGGGAGCTTTGTTTATGCTCAGGCTAAAGCGCTGAGCACCTTTACTTTCCTGTGTATCCGGGATTTGGGTGCGGGAGTTTGGCGTCTGTCTTTTTTTGGATCTTCGCTAGCTTCGCCATTAGTTCTTTGAGCTTTTCGGGGTGTTTTTTTGAGAGGTCCTGTAGTTCGCCGATATCGTCTTTCAGGTTGTAGAGTTCGGTTTTGCCGTACTCGTAGAAGTTGATGGCTTTCCAGTCGCCAACACGAATAGCTGCTCCGGGTTTCCATGTGGAGCCGTGGTAGTGCGGGTAGTGCCAGTAGAGTGTATCGCGGTCTATGGCTTTGCCTTTCAGGGCTTTGACCAGGCTTTCTCCGTCTTTGTGGAGATTTGGCTCAAGGTCGAATCCAGCTAGCTCGAGCATGGTTGGGAAGTAGTCCATACTGATCGCTGGAACGTCGGAGACGAGTCCGGCTTGGCTGACTCCTGGAGCCCGAATGATGAGAGGAACGCGGATGCCGCCTTCGTAGCACCAGCCTTTTCCGGCACGGAGCGGGAGCTGGGATGAGGGGCCGATTTTGGCGAGGGTTGAGAGGCCGCCATTGTCGGAGGTGAAGATGATGACGGTGTTCTCGTCGAGGCCTCGAGCTTTCAGGGCGTCGAGAACGCGACCGACGTTGTCGTCGAGAGACTTGGCCATGGCGGCATACTGAGGATTGTCTTGTCGGGGGCGGGTGAGGCCATCGCGCTCTCGGATAGGTTTGTTGCTGCCTTTGACGGACTTGGCTTTATCGGTGAAATAGTCGTCGTACTGATCGTTTCCTTGGACGGGCGTGTGGACGGTGTAGAAGGCGAAGTAGAGTAGGAAGGGGTCGCTGGTATCGCGTTGGTCTAGGAATTCGACGGATTCGTCGGCTAGGCGGTCGGTGAGGTATCGATCGTCCGGCTTGTCGTCGAGTTGTGGGTTGTTGAAAGGCGCATAGTAACCGCCGGGAGGGCTGCCTTTGTGGTGGCCGCCTTTGTTTATGTCGAAGCCTTGGTCCTGGGGGAAGTGTCCTTCGTCGCCGAGATGCCATTTGCCGGCGTAGAAGGTTTGGTAGCCTTTGTCGCGGAAGGATTCGGCGAGAGTGGTTTCGCTTAAGGCGAGATTGTCGCGATCTTCGGGAGTGTTGAGTTTTGGATTTTTTGCGCCTCGTCCAGGAATCCAGTCGGTGATGTCGACTCGGCTTGGATACTGGCCGGTCATGATCGCGGCTCGTGTGGGTGAGCAAACGGGTGAAGCGGCGTAGGCGTTAGTGAAGCGGACACCTGATTTGGCGAGGGCGTCGATGTTGGGTGTCTCGTGGTAGGTGCTGCCGTAGCAGCCGAGGTCCATCCATCCAAGGTCGTCGACGAGGAAGAAGACGAAGTTAGGTTGGGCGCTTTTGGCGGCGGTCAATTTGACGGGAACACTTAGAAGTGTGGCGATGGCGATTAAGACCGCGAGAAAGGGTATTTTCGATTTCATAAGCGAGGGGTGAATTGAGTCGAGTATTTGGGAATCCGAGCGGCTATCAAGTTAAAGCGGTATATTGGAGGTTACAGGTAAACTTCGACAAACTAGAGTTTGGAATCATTTCGCTGGACACAAGCGGGCTTATTAGTTGTCCCATTTAGGTATGATGCCCCTTAGAAGTTCACGTTCCCGTATCGTTGGTTTTGCAGTCGCGGCTTTATTTTTACTTTTGTCGCTGTCAGTTAAAGGAGCCAAACAACCGAATATCATCTACATTTTAGCCGATGACCTGGGTTACGGCGATATCAGCTTGTTTGGTCAGGATCACTTTAAGACGCCGAATATAGATCGGATCGCGAAAGAGGGTATTCGGTTTACCCAGCACTATTCCGGTTCGACTGTTTGCGCGCCGTCGCGCTCGTGTTTGATGACGGGCTTACACACGGGCCACACGCCGATTCGCGGGAATTTCGAAATCAAGCCGGAAGGACAGAAGCCAATGCCGGCGGAGACGGTGACGGTTGCTGAACTGCTAGAGAAAGAAGGTTATGTCACGGGAGCATTCGGGAAATGGGGTTTAGGCTTTCCTGGCTCGGAGGGCGATCCGACTAAGCAAGGCTTCGAGGCGTTTTTCGGCTACAATTGTCAGCGAATCGCTCATAACTACTATCCATACCATGTGTGGGAAAATGAGAATAAACTGATCCTTACCGGCAATGAAGGTCGTGAGGAAGGTGTTTACGCGCCGGAGATGATTCAGGAGCGTACGCTAGAATTTATCGAAGCGAATCGCGATAAGCCGTTTTTCTGCTACGTGCCGCACGTTATTCCGCACGCGGAGATGTTTGCCCCGGAATCTTACATGGAGCGTTTTCGCGGCAAGTTTCTGCCGGAGAAGAATTTTGATGGAACGGATGACGGTCCGAATTTTCGAGATGGTGGATACGGCTCGCAGCCGGAAAGCCATGCGGCATTTGTCGCGATGGTAACGATGCTGGACGATCATGTTGGACAGATTCTAGATAAGGTCGATGAGCTGGGTATCGCTGACAATACGATTATACTGTTCACTTCGGACAACGGCCCTCATATGGAAGGCGGAGCGGACCCGGAGTATTTCGATAGCAACGGCCCGTTGCGTGGGCATAAGCGCGATCTTTACGAAGGAGGAATTCGAGTGCCGTTGTTGGCTCGTTGGCCTGGAAAAATTAAGGCTGGATCGAAAACGGATCACGTATCCGCTTTTTGGGACTTTTTGCCGACGGTTTGCGACTTGGCGGGAATCAAGACGCCGAAAGGCATTGATGGCATTTCTTACGCTCCGACGCTTTTGCGTTCAGGCAAGCAGCAAGCGCATTCGTTCTTGTATTGGGCATTCCATGAAAGAGGCGGCCGTGTTGCTGTGCGCAAAGACGATTGGAAATTAGTTAAGTACAATGTCGACAAAGACGCCGATGCGAAGTGGGAGTTGTATGACTTGTCTAAGGATGTGGGCGAAAGCCGAGACGTGGCTTCCCGTTATCCGGAAGTCGTGCGCGAGCTTTCGTCTTTGGCTGTAGGAGCTGAGGTTCCTTCGCCGATTGAGAAGTTCCGGTTTCAGCGTCCGATAAACTAGTGCCTTCGTTTTCTTGTGGACTTGAGTTTGGGCGAGTGAGCGCTACGGTCTTCTTCGTTCGTTTTGCAATCTCGAGATCGTTATGAAAAAGTCACTGTTCGCTATTCTAGTTTTGGGCTTCGCGCTGTTGAGCGGGTGTCAGTCGGTTTATTACGGAGCCATGGAGAAGATGGGCTCTCACAAGCGCGATATTTTGGTCGACCGAGTGGAGGAAGCGAAAGGAGCGCAGGAAAATGCCCGAGCGCAGTTTGCCAATGCTTTCGATGAATTTTTGGCAGTCTCGCAGGTCGATATTCAGGATTTGAAAAGCGCGTACGATCGGATCGAGGATTCGTTTCAACGAAGCGAACGGGATGCGCAAGCGGTTTGGGATCGAATCGATGCGATCAAGCGTGTTGGCAAAGCTTTGTTCAAGGAGTGGGAAGATGAGTTGAATCAGTACGCGAGTCTCGAGTTGAGACGTTCGAGCGAAGATCAGATGAATCGAACGCGAGCGCTTTATTCGCGATTGATCACGGCAATGGAAAACGCGGCTAACAAGATGACTCCGGTTTTGGATGCGTTTCGCGATCAAACGCTTTTCCTGAAGCACAATCTGAATGCTCAAGCGGTCGCAGCTCTCAATCAAACAGCGATAAAAATGCGCTATGAAGTGGATTCGCTGATACAGCAAATGTCGGCTTCGAT
This sequence comes from Candidatus Pelagisphaera sp., assembly GCA_051275055.1. Taxonomy (GTDB): domain Bacteria; phylum Verrucomicrobiota; class Verrucomicrobiia; order Opitutales; family Opitutaceae; genus Pelagisphaera. The sequence goes on along the minus strand of JBNMOQ010000186.1, from coordinate 600 downwards.
CGAAGAGGCGAATGCCTTTATCGCGCAGATGCGAGCGGGTTAGTCGTTGGTTGGGTTTTGAGCTACCTACGCGGTACGGCGCAAGCGCCGACCCTACGTTTTCGCCTAGAGTTCTTTGACTAGGATGTTGCGAAAGTAGATGGGAGCTCCGGCGTGTTTGCCTTGGAAGCCGATGTGGCCGCGAGTGGGCAATGCCGCCAGCGGTTTGCTGAGCCATGAAGGGATTTCAGAGCCATCCGGATTCGTGGTGGGATGTGTCCATTTCGACATGTCGAGACGGTTGACGAGCGCTCCGTTGAGAGCGATGTCGATGATATTATCCTTGGCGGTAATTGTGTAGCGGTTCCATTCGCCTGGTTGTTTGACACGGCGTTCAGTTGCCGCGAGTCGGCCGAATGCTGCTCCGCATTGCCAGGTGGCAGGCGCTTCGGACCATTGCTTGGCATAGTCGTCGGCTATTTGTATTTCGACTGAATTCGGGATCCAATCGTCGATATCGCTCGCATAAACGACCACTCCACTGTTGGTGCCTTCGGCGGTTTTGAATTCAAGGTCGATGATGAAATTATCGTATTCCTTGGGGCTCCAAATGTTGTGGTC
>JBNMOQ010000185.1:0-10315 GCA_051275055.1 Candidatus Pelagisphaera sp. | reverse complement strand
TGGAGAGGGAGGGTCAGATTGAAATTATTTCTGCGTTCCGGATTCCATTCGGAAGTCGCTTTCACGAAGCCAATGGCGTAGTTGCTTGGAGGAAAATTTAGAACAGTATGATTACAGAAACAGTATCCAATTATTTCGCTAAAAAGAACGTTGTCGTAACGGGCGGTACCGGGTTGATTGGGCGGCAAGTTGTCGACCTTCTGTGCGATTACGGCGCCAAGGTAACGATCATCAGTTTAGACAAGGTTCCTCATGATAAGAGGGCTTCCATGATCGAAGGAGATCTAGCCGATTTCTCTTTTTGCAAGGAGGTGACGAGCTCTGTAGATTGCGTTTTCCATATCGCTGGAATCAAGGGTTCGGTGCAGGTTACGAAATCGAAACCAGCCAGTTTCTTCGTTCCTTTGCTTCAAATGAATACAAATTTGCTGGAAGCAGCTCGTTTGAATAAGGTCGAAAAAGTAGTCTACACAAGTTCGATCGGCGCGTACCCGAGTGCTGAAGTGTTTGTGGAACCAGAGAACATTGATGATTGGGAAGGAGCGCCAATGGACATGTATCCAGGTTGGGCTAAGCGAATGGCGGAGATGCAAGTTCGCGCTTATCACAGTCAGTACGGCTTAGGAAATTTCGGAGTGGTTCGGTTGTCGAATGTCTATGGCCCAGGCGATAATTTCGATCCGGAGAATGCGATGGTAATTCCTTCTCTAATGGCTCGCGTGCGTTCGGGCGAAAACCCGCTCAGCGTGTGGGGCGACGGATCCGCGATTCGGGATCTCGCTTACTCTCGCGATGTGGCGAAGGGAATCGTTTTGGCTCTCTATCATGGGACGCGCGGGCAAGTGGTGAATTTGGGGAGCGGAAATGGATATTCGATTAAGGAACTCGTTGAAACGTTATGCGACTTGTTGGAGATAGAGGCTTCGTTTGATACGTCGAAACCAAGTGGATTTCCGAAAAGAGTTATGTCGATCGATCGGGCGAGGGAGTGGCTGGGATTCGTTCCCGAAACCAGCCTTCGCGATGGGCTAGAAGCAACCTGGAAATGGTATTTGTCGAACCCTGACGAGTTTTTACTACGCAAAAATTACTTTAAGGACTAATGAGCGATTTCTATTTCGGAAAGAAGGTGTTGGTGTGCGGCGGAGCAGGATTCGTCGGGACTAATATGATTTTGGAGCTTTTGAAGCGCGGGGCTAAGGTTCGGGCGACTTTGCATGAGAACCCTGCGCAGATTACCGATTCGCGTGTTGAGTGGGTTACTGTTGACTTGAGGACTCCTGAAGGCTGCCACGATGCCGTTGGGGATAGCGAGGTAGTTATCAATGCTGCCGCAAGTACTTCGGGGGCATCGGCAATTCAAAACACGCCTTTGGTTCATGTTACGCCGAATGTCTTGCTTAATACCTTGTTGCTTGACGCTTGCTACCAGGCAGGTGTTCGGAAATTTCTTTTTATCAGTAGCAACACTGTGTATCCAGATCTTGATCATCCGGTTACCGAAGATGAAATGATGTCTGGCGAACCTTATGGAAAATACTTCCCGGTCGCTTCGATGAAACGATTTGGGGAAGTGTTGAGTCAGATTTATTCGGAGAAGATCGAAAAGAAGATGCCGGTTGTGGTCGTTCGGCCAGGTAACCTATACGGTCCATACGATGATTTCGAGTGGGGGTCGAGCCATGTGTTGCCTGCGCTTATTCGAAAATGCGTTGAACGAATGGATCCGTATGAAGTTTGGGGCGACGGGAAGGACATAAAGGATTTTCTTTATGTTGATGATTTCGTTGAGGGAGCACTAGGCGCTCTTGAAAAGATTGAAGCTTTTGCCCCGATCAATATCGCTTCGGGAAGAGAGTCGGTGCTCAACGATGTCCTACAAGTGATTTTGAAGGTAGACGGATATTCGGAAGCGAAACTAGATTACAAAGCCGATAAGCCGACGATGATTCCAAAACGTCTAATTGACATATCCATGGCCAGAGAAGTTTTGGAATTTGAGCCGAAGGTATCCATAGATGAAGGGATTTCGAGAACGATAAGTTGGTATCGTTGTAAGGTTGAGCGTGGGTGACTGTAAGCTATTCTTGGTTTTTGGGTAGGCAGTTGGATTATTATCTGAAGACGATATTTTATAATTTTATATAAACGACCCTTTATGGCAGGTGCTCAACGACTTTTATCAATGATTGTGATCGGAAGAAATGACGATTACATGGAGGATTATTTATATCGATTGAGTAATACGCTTTGTTTTCTTGCGTCGAATTTGAGCGAACTGGATCGCTTGGACCAAATGGAAGTAGTCCTTGTGGATTGGGGGAGTGAGGTATTGCTCAAAGACGTTCTTAATTTGAGTGAAGATGCGATCGCGATCACAAAATTTGCATACGTGGCGCCTGAGATTATCGAGGAAGCGTCGCCAGGCACGAATTTTCATGCGACGTTATCAGTAAATACAGGCATACGCAGAGCTTCGGGGCGCTATATAATGCCAGCGGATTCTGATAGTTTGATGCCTTTGTATTCGCTGAATTCCCTTCTGGAATTGCTTGCTGGCGAGCGTACGTCTCCTGTCTCTATTGATCGAGCATATCTACATATAAGGCGCTATCAAATACCTTGGCAGATATGCACTCGAAAACCTTCGATTAAACAATGGTCGAGGTACTGCACGATTCTCGCTTCTAGTCTTCATGCCGAAAGCACGGCGGTTGCCGCCAATTGTCTTGGAGGGTTTGCGGCGGCTCAATTAATTCATCGTGATATTTGGGAGGAATTGGGGGCTTATGATGAAAGTTTGAATGCGGCATGGGGGTGGAATGATAATGAACTCATGATAAGGCTTTCTGGGAAATACCCTTCGATCGATCTTTCGCTATTTGGTGTCTATTCAATGCATGTCGAGCATTTGCCGGTAAGGGTTAAGAGCCTGAATAGCGGGTGCAGGCAAATGAACCCTATGAAGATTAACTATGGTATGATGGTTAACGGGGAAACTTGGGGTCTTGGGGGGAGGGGAGATATTGTTTTGGAAAAAGCGGTGCCCGATAAAAATGCGGCGAGGTCTGTCGATTTCGAGAAAGACTTCTTGCCGCTTAGTGCGGTTTTCGATTCCGATAAAGATTTCGAGGAACCTTTTTCGAGGGAATCATTGGGGAGGTTTTCCGGAGCTCTGTTGGATCCGGCTATGCGTTCGAGCAGGTGGGAGCTTTCGATCCTTCTCGCTTATTTTTCGGAAAAGGCCAATCCGGTGAATTTTTATTGGCTGGGGTCATTGGAGATTGATTGCTTGATTCCGACTTTAGCATTTTCGCGGGGAATGGATTGCTATTTGATGAATATTTGGGACGAGGGAATCGAGGATGTGGCGGGAATTAATGGGCCTTCGAACCTGAGCCTTGAACTTGGTTTGATTGATTACAAGGGACATGCTCGGATTATGCTGGGTGACGTGTTGGCTTCCATTGAAACATTACGCGAAGATCCGATTGCGTTAAGTATGGTCGAGCTCGCATTTTTGTCGGAGGAGTTGGGCGAGTCGACCTTTGCGGCCGCCCTGAAAAAGGTTTACGGGCTTTTGGTGAAGGGTGGTTTGATCGTTATTTCTCGTAGCGGAAACGGAAGAGCGCCCTCTACGGAAAGACTTTTTCCTGAGTGGGTTGAGGCTCGATCAGGCATTTCGCCCAAGATTGGTCGGTTCTCTACGAGTGGTATCGATTTCGTGGATGCAAGTATTAAAGCTTTGTTGGAATCAGAGGAGGGGGCGACAGCATTTTCATTGGATGTGGGGAATGCTGTTCTAATAACCAGAAGATATGGCAATTGACGGAGTAATGATGAAGGTATCGATTTTCATGTTTTGCCGAAATGGGGCGAAGACGGTGCGAAAGGCAGTCGATAGCGTGTTGAGTCAAGGTTGGGGGAATATTGAATTTGTAGTGCAAGATGGGGCATCTACTGATGGGACTTTGGAGGTTTTGCGTGAATACGGGGATCGTATTCAATTGAGAAGCGAGCCGGATTCCGGACCAGAAGAAGGCTTCTTTCGAGCGTTGGAGCGTTGTTCCGGGGATATTATCGGATCGTGCCTAGTTGACGAGCAATTGATGGAAGGTTCAATCGCCGCTGCAGTTCGATTCTTCGAAATGAACGAGAAGGCAGCTGCATTGACTAGGGATGCGTTTCTTACGGATATAAAAGGGAAAAGGATCGGGGAATTCAAAGGGCGTCCTTTTAGTTTCGGAGAATATCTCTCAGCGAAATACGTGCCCCATTTTTCGGCGACCTTTTTTCGAGGCGATAGTCTTCGCTCGTCGGGCGTCCTTACTAAGCCCTGGAGAATGAATTGTGGCGAATTTGAGCTTTGGAGCCGCATTATGATGCAAGGGGAGGTAGCCTACATGGCTGGTTTTGCAAGTAAGTATGCCATTCATGATGACCAGCTTTCCCGCCGATCAGACAACGTTCTTATGTTGGCTCAGGGGCGATTGGAAGTGCTGAAAGAGGTGTTTGATCAAGCTGCTAGCTCGAAGCTAAAAGATGTAACCTATGCGAAGTGCGTGCTTGGGAATGTGAAGCTGTTTGGACGCTGCTTGTTGGAATTAGGCGATTTTGATCGATTCAGGGCGCTAATTGGCATTTGCCGCGAATATATAGCGATTCCTCGAGAATCTAAACCTATCGCATCCGAGTGGATCGCCAATGCGCTGGAAGGATTGTGTGAGGGCAGCTTTAAAGAAGGGTTGTATTTAGATACTGAACGGATGGCGAGGTTGGCAATTTCGTTATGGCCCGATGATTTGAGATTCTCCAACGCGGAGTGTAAAGCTTGTATGGCTCAAGGAGAGTGGGAAAAGGCGAAAGGCTTTTTAGAATCGAAATTCGGGAAAAATAAAGAAGACCAGGAACGGTTGGAAATGTCTTTTCATGAGGTTGCTGAAATTTTCGAATCTCGGGGAGAGATCGACAAGGCTATCGAAAATTGGGATCGAGCGTGGGGTTTGCCTGATCCTTATATACAATCGCTTGCTTTGGTTGCTCGTTTGAAAGCGCCAGAGTCCACTTTGCTTAGTTTATTGGAGGCTCATGATCGTTGGGCCGAGAAATTCGTGATTCGCAATGAGAATATCTTGCCGCTCGATAAAAATAAATTGGTGAAAAGCGGGCGAATAAAAATTGGCGTTTCTTGTTCGTTTTGGACAGCGGCAACAATCAAATTTCAGTTTTTGTCGTTTGTTAATCAGTTCGATTCGAAGCGTTTTGAGATTATTGCGTATTCGAACTATGATGATGGATTTTGCGGACACCCAGGAATATCGAGCGTTCGATTGACCGCGGGAAAAACGGACGAAGAGTTCATGGCGATTGCCCGTTCTGATGAACTGGATATATTGATCGAGTTGAACGGTCATTCGCCAAATCATCGATTTGGAGCGATGGCAATGAGGTGCGCTCCAATTCAGGTTTCCTATTTAAATTATACCGCGACAAGCGGTGTTCGTGAAGTGGATTATCTGATTGCGGACGAAGTGGCATGCGGAAGGGATGAGGATCCTTATTATCGCGAGCGGATTCATCGACTTCCTGGTAGCTTTTTCTGTTTTAATTACGAGCAAGACGATCGAGTCGCACCTAGTGATCCTCCATCGATCAAAAACGGATATGTGACTTTTGGCTGCTTTTCCAGCGGAGGAAAAATAAACCCAGAACAAGTTCAGCTTTTCGTCGAGGTATTGAAACGGGTCGGTGAATCTCGATTGATCATTCGAAATGGAGAATTGAATACCGAAGGAAATAGATCTGCGATGAAGGCTCAGTTCGAAAAGGCGGGCATTCCGGAATCTAGATTGGAGATTGTTTCGGGGTTGCCAAGGAAAGAGGTTCTGAAGGAATACTCGCGAGTGGATATTGCTTTGGACACTTATCCTTATAATGGGGGCAATACAATTGCAGAAGCTATATGGCAGGGAGTGCCGATTGTAACGCTAATTGGCGACCGTTTTTCGGCTCGCTATGGAGCGTCGTTGTTGAAGAGCAGCGGTTGCTCGGAAATGATTGCTCGATCGCGTAAGGAATATGTGGATGTGTGCGCTGGGCTTGCCGAAGATACGGCTCATCGGATCGAATTGAGAACATCGCTGCCGATTATGATGAAAGCGCATGGGCTTTCCGATACTGAAAAATTCGCTTCAAGGCTTAGTGAAGCATTCGAAGAAATGGTTAGCAATTTTCAACTCTCTCGAGACTTCTATCGGGAGAATCATGTATCCTGTATTGCTGAAGAAACGCGGAATGCGAATTTGTTTGGGAAATGGGTTTTTCTGACAACGATGCCACGGTCGGGTACTTGGTTCATGAAATATGTATTTCACGTAATGAACCATCGTCTTTGCAATCACAACCGGTTCATTTCTCCTCCCCCTCATTTGCGAAATTACGAGGGCCTTTCTCTTAATGCGTTTCACTCTCATGCATCTCATGGGCGATTCGAGTCTGATGGGCTGGGAGAGATTGGCCAGGCATACGAAGACATAGAATACATGGCGAATGGCGATGCGTTGCAAAAGCGTGTGGCTGAATTGACAGGTGGAATTCCCAAAACGGTCTATCTTTATCGTAATCCACTTGATCAGTGTATTTCAATTTTTAGGCATTTGCAGTATCACAAAAGCGATTACCGAGATGTATCAGCCAAATTCGAAGGCATGAAGACACCGAGTGAATATTTCCGAGGAGGCGGATTGGAATCGTATATGAAGCAATTCTACTCGCACTTCGTAGTTTGTCGAGAGAAGCAGGCCGAAGTGTTGATGGTTCGATATGAGAACTTGAAGCACAATCCAGAGGGGGAGTTTACGAAGATTTTGGCATTCTCATTAGGGCGCCCATTGACGACTCGGGAAAGTAGAGCTTTAAGTTTTGCAACTCAGGTTGCGGTTCCTGAGAACCTTAAAGCAATTGAGCGCTTGACTGGGGGAACCCTAGGAGGCGACCAAAAAAAGTTGGGTGAGAGTCACATGCGTGGTGGAGTAGTAGGAGGCTGGAGGGATCACTATACTGACTCGGATATAGCCTACCTGAAAGCAGTTCTGAAAAAATGGGAAGTACCTGAGTCTTGTTTCGATTTTGGTGGCGACCTTTAGGGCGAAGGATTGGTCCTAAAGAGTATGGGAGTTTTTATTGAGTGGATGTCTTTGATTGTATGAGCGAAGAATTCGCAAAAGACTTGTTTCTTTTCGCTGATAATCAGCCGCTTCCGATGTTGCGGTATGAATCTATGTTGAGGGGGATCGCTCTTATGGAATCGTCTCATTGGAGGACGCGGGATTACATAGAGGAAAATAGATTGGACCGAGAGATCTTCCTGCCTCGAAATGTGTGGAGCAAGATGTGCAACCTCGATTCATTTCATAAGTGGCCCTACTCTTTGGCGAACTTCTGCAAGATTGTATCTCCATTTACAGGACATTATATGGCCCTGTGGGGTCGGATTGATATGGGCCACCTTGAGCCGCGGGCTGTAGCCTGTTTTTACGAACGTATATTTTCAGAAGGAGTTCCGGATGACGTGGACGATTTCCTTTTCAAGGAGTTTGATTTAGGCGATCGTATTGAGGAATACCGAATTGATTTGCTCGGTGCTTATGACCGTCTTGTTGAATGCGTTCCGATTCGATATCGAGTGAAAACGCCTAATCGAATGGGTGAAATAGGAATACTGCATGATGGGAACATCGTGAACTACGATACCGTAACTTATCAGGGTAGAATAAACGCTTTGCACGGGATGGGGGTGTTAGAGCGTTTAGAAAGAGCTGTATCCAATGATGAGAGTGTTCGAATCTTCGAGATAGGGGGAGGTCACTGCTATATGGGCTATGCACTTCAGAGTATTCTCAGGTGTAAGGTTCAAGTTATATTGGTGGATCTTCCTAGTTCCTTGGTGAACGGGTACGTTTATCTTACGGGGCTGTTTGGAGCGGATAAAGTACAAATCGTAAGTGAAGGAACTTATGAAATTGAGGATAAGCCGTTTGTGTTAGTCCCAAATTACTTGCTTCCTAAATTGGAGAATCAATCTTTGAAGCTCGATCTTGTTTTAAACGCAATATCGTTGAACGAGATGAATGCGCCACAGAATGAATATTATTTAGATTTCATTGAACGGCATTCGAAAACTGGCGCGATTTTCCATATGGAGGGCGGAGCACAATACCTTAAGACTCACGTCGATTCATTGGGGATTGCAAAAAGGAAATTTCCTAATCATCGAATTTTTTCGGGCAAGGAGGTTAATGGAGTTAATGTACATTTCCCTCTGAACACCTTTTTTGAAACTGGAGAGCCTTCGGCTTAGCTTGTGTTTGTTTTGCGAAACGGTATTTAGATTCTATCAAATATGCAGAATGAGATTCATGAGTTGGAGATGTTGACCCTGTCGGGAGGTAAGGGCACTCGCCTTGCCGCCGTATGGGAAAACAAGCCTAAAGTTTTGGCTCCAGTTGGAGGAGCTCCGTATTTCGATTGGTTTGTCGATGCTATGCGAAGTTCCGGATTCCGACGGTTTAGGTTTCTTTTAGGGTACGGTTCGGAACAGGTTGTTGAGCATATTGGAAAACACCCGGATCGCGATTCAATTGAGTACTTGATTGAGGATCGACCTCTTGGGACGGGAGGCGCGATAAAGAATGCTTTTCTAGCGATCGACGACGAACGTGTGTTCGTAGCCAATGGGGATTCGTATTGCCCGATCGATTACGTGGGAATGCTCAAAAAGCATTTGGAGGTTAAGGCGGATTGTTCGATCGCTTTGGCCTATGTCGAGAATTCTAGCGATTATGGCAGCGTCTCTATTGGAGAGGATCTGCGGGTAGAAGGATTTAGAGAAAAGAGAGATTGCGAGAATGAAGGTTTCGTCAATGCGGGTGTCTATATTTTGGAGCGTAAGTGTACTCGTTATTTTCCGAAGGACGAATTCTTTTCCCTTGAGAAAGATGTGTTTCCCAAGATTGCAGAATCCGGGGGGCTTTATGGATTCAGGTCCCATGGATCATTGCTTGATATCGGTACGCCTGAAAGGTTATTGGCGGCACAGTCTGAGCTTGCTCGCTTGATCGCTGGAGGATAGGGGTAGGGGCTTTAGGTTATGGACGAATTAGACCCAGTCGAATTGGCGCTTATGCCAGATGAGTTGAGAATTGTTTGCGGACAATTGATCCGAGATATCGTGGGCGAGCCGATTGATGTTGGATCATTGATATCCGGTGACCCGATGTTTTTGATCCGTTCTGCAAGCCCAACATTGTTTAAGAGTTTTGTTGCGCTAATAGGCGAGGCCAATCCTCGGCAAGAATTCGTTGTCGTAAGCCATGAAAAAGATCGCATTCTTGTTAAGGAAATAGTTACGAATCCGTATTCGTTTCACCCCTATCCAGTGCAGGGCTCTTATTCATTGAATACGTTCTCCCAAGCGTTTCCAGATTTTGAGAATGCAAATTTCGGAGCAAAGGTTTTCCTTGATTCGTCAGGTGTTTTGAGTGGATTGGAGCACGTTATTGAGATTATCAATTGGATGCAAAAAGGGGATGCTTATGTTTGGAGTGGAGTGGAATCGACTCTGCTTAAGCTGGCGCCGCCGAAGAGGAGAGAATTTTCGAGCGATGCGGCCAAGGAAGCTCTCCAGGCATTGGCGAAATGGAATGCCACGCGTTTTTTGTAGTTCGATATGCGGGTTAGTATAGTCATTCCCTGCCTGAATCAAGCGGTCTTTTTGAGATTGGCGATCGATAGCGTTTTACAAAATGGGTATTCGAATATTGAATGCGTTGTTGTCGATGGGCTTTCGGAGGACGGTTGTTTGACGATTCTCGAAAATGCGAAATTGGAGTATGGGGAGTCACTCGTATACGTCCATGAAAAGGATTCGGGACCTTCGGAGGCCTATAATAAGGGTTGCGAGATTGCATCGGGAGAAGTCGTTGCATGCATCGGAGCAGACGATTTGGTCGCGTCGGGTGCGATAGGAATCGTTGCGGGTTTGTTTCAAGCAAATCCGGATTGGCAGATTCTGTATGGTGAATGCGATGTGGTAAATCAGGAGGGATTGAGAATTGGAAGGTACGCGGTTAAAGATTTCTCGCTTTCCGTTCAGCTAAATGAGGGATGTTGCGTCCAGTTTCCTTCTTGCTACTATAGGAAGAGTGTATTGGAGACTATTGGAGGGCTAGATTTAGGAGACGTGTATGCGGATTTGGATTGGTTGGCTCGGTGTGCCCAGCTCTTTGAGTTTCACCGTGTAGCGAATGTCTTGTCG
>JBNMOQ010000184.1:0-10404 GCA_051275055.1 Candidatus Pelagisphaera sp. | reverse complement strand
GAATCGATCCAAAGTAGTTTGGGCCTCAGCGGGATGGGTGGTGATTGATGGATTGGAAGCAGATAGCGGAAGACCTTGTTAGAATCGCTGGAAACGAGTGGTTGCCATCGAGGGTTCGCGAGCGAATCGAATCGGTCGATCATTTGTTTATCGCTTGTTCGGGGGGCGTGGATTCGGTGTTTCTTGCGCTTTATTTTGGATGGTTATCTTGCAATGGGCAGTTGAAGCTGCCGATTACTGTCCTTCATTTTAATCACAAACTGCGTGGCGAGCGGTCTGATGGAGACGAGATGTTTACGCGGGAGATTTGCGATACTTTGGGGATTGAAATCCTCTCGACCGACTGGGTTCGGCCCGACAATACGGAATCTGTTTCAGAGGAATCGGCTCGAAATGCTCGCATGGCATTTTTTGCGAAGTCCGTTGGTGACGTGAAAAGAAGTTCGGCGATTTTAACTGGGCATCATGCCGACGATATTGCGGAAACGATGCTGATGCGTTTGTCGCGCGGGAGCGGATTGCAAGGACTGACGGCGCCTCGTGAGTTTTCGATTGGGGCGAGGGGGCTGAGTTTTATTCGTCCTTTGCTGGGATTGGGCAAAGCGGAGATCGTGTCATGGTTGGAGCAGGCCGGGTCGGGTTGGCGAGAGGACGAAACGAATCAACAGGGACTGTACTACCGGAACCGATTGCGACAGTCGGTGATTCCCGAGTGGGAAAAAGCTGCGGATCGTCCGCTTCGAGGAGGTGTCGCTCAATCTCGTGCTTTGCTTGAGGAGGATTGGCAGGCTCTTGAAGCGTTGTTTGATGCGAGTTGGAAGGATGCTCATTTGGATCCGAATGCGCTGGATTGGGAATGTGCGCTTGATATGCCACGAGCATTTCAGCGGCGGGCGTTGAATCGTTTGTTGACGCAGGAAGGCGTCGCCCCGTTGACGTTGGCGGCGATGGAAGAGGTCTTGGGTTTTCTTCGGGAGAAAAAGGCTTTTAAGGTTAGCATCGAAAAGGAACTTTGGCTGGTCGGGAACGCACGTACAGGGAAGGTGGAGATTACTCGGGTGAAACCGGTTTTTGATTGGAAGCCAGTTCGGCTTCCGCTGGAGGTAAGTCTTTGTTTGCCGAGCGTTGGTTGTATTCACGCTGGTGAGATTACGCTCGATAGGGAATTGATCGATCGCATCCAATCTGGAGTTTATTCTCATGACAGGACCGTTTTTCTCTCACTCGATGGGAAACAAAACGATGAGCTATGGGTCCGATCGTGGAGGGCGGGAGATGCTTACCGGCCGATGGGGAGGAAGTCGTTGGTGAAGCTCAAGGAACTTTTTATTGATAGAAAGGTTCCTCGGGACAATCGAAACTTGCTGCCGATCGTCGTAGATTCGGAGGATAATATCCTTTGGATTCCGGGCTTGCCGCCGAGTTATGAAAGTCGAATCGAGGCGCAAACAACTCGTGCCTTGCAATTGACTTACGAGAAATGAGAATGCACGTTAACCCTTTTTATACGGAATTAGATGTCAGAACCTACTAAATCACCTAACGGACGACCCGGAGGAAAAAATCAGCCTGATCGTTTCCAGCCGAAACTTATTTTGTTTTATCTGGCGATTGCAGCCGTCATCTTCGTCCTTTGGGCTCAGACTAGCAAAGGTCGGAATGATACCGAAATCTCGATGTACGAGGTGGTTTTGAAGACCCAAGAGGGCTTGGTCGATTCGGGTAGTATTATTCCAAATCCTAGTGGGGGCAGCGATTACTACAATGTTGTCGGAATGATGCAGGCGGGCGAGGAATCGACTCAGGAAGGCGTTTTTTCGGTTCCGTTTAAGGCTAGTGGCAAGTTGGTTGACAAGCAGTATACGATTCTGCAGGAGTCAGGAAAATTCGAAGAGAAAGTGGCGAGTTCGATGATGAACCTGCTGGCTGGGCTGATCCCGTTTCTGTTGGTGATTGGTCTTTTGTATTTTCTGTTCGTGCGTCAATTGCGCATGGCGGGCCGTGGAGCGCTTAGTTTCGGCAAAAGCAAGGCCAAGCTGCTCACTCGCGAGAAAGACAAGACTACGTTTAGCGATGTTGCGGGCTGTGACGAAGCGAAGGAAGAAGTCAGCGAAGTTATCGATTTCTTGAAAGATCCCAAAAAGTTTCAGCGCATAGGCGCTCGCATTCCAACAGGGATTTTGATGGTGGGTCCTCCGGGAACGGGTAAGACTTTATTGGCGAAAGCGGTCGCGGGCGAAGCGGAAGTTCCGTTTTTCTCGATTAGCGGTTCGGATTTCGTGGAAATGTTCGTAGGCGTCGGCGCGAGTCGCGTGAGGGATATGTTTGAGCAAGGCCGCAAGAGCGCGCCGTGTTTGATTTTTATCGATGAGATCGATGCTGTCGGACGTCAGCGTGGAGCTGGCGTTGGTGGGGGTAATGACGAGCGAGAGCAGACCTTGAACTCGTTGCTCGTTGAAATGGATGGTTTCGATACGCAGGAAGGGGTTATCATCATGGCCGCGACGAATCGCCCGGATGTCCTTGATAAGGCGCTGTTACGCCCTGGTCGTTTTGACCGTGAAGTGGTGATCGGTTTGCCGGATCTCAGAGGTCGCGAAGATATCTTAAAGGTTCACGCCAAAAAAATTAAACTGAGCGAAGCAGTAGATTTGCGGAATATTGCTCGAGCAACTCCAGGATTTGCAGGGGCTGATTTGGCGAATCTTCTTAATGAAGGCGCTCTGATGGCGGCTCGTAAGAACAAGAGCCAAGTTGAGATGATCGATATTCACGATGCCAAGGATAAGATTTCCTTTGGTCGTGAACGGCGTCAGTTGATGGACGAAGAGGATCAGCGCATGACAGCCTTTCATGAGGCCGGTCACGCATTGATTGCTGCGTTGCTCTACAAAACGAAAATCAAGCTATACAAGGTGACGATTATTCCCCGCGGTCGGGCTTTAGGTCTGACGATGAGCACCGCGACGAAGGATATTTTGGGTCAGTCCAAAAATGAGCTGTTTGATGACATTTGCATGGCTATGGGCGGTCGTGTCGGCGAGGAAGTCGAAACCGGCGATTTTAGCAACGGAGCTGCGATGGACATTAAAATGGCGACCAGTACCGCTCGCCACATGGTTTGCGACTGGGGGATGAGTCCTCTCGGACCGATCGCGTTTGGCGATAATGAGGAGCATCTTTTTCTCGGAAGGGAAATCAGCAAAACTCACAATTTGAGCGAAGAAACTGCGAAGCGTATCGATGAAGAGATCTCTAATATCATTAGCGGGCAATTTGATCGGGCCAAGGCTTTGATCGATGAGCATCGCGATGCTTTGACGAAAATCGCCGAGGCGCTGCTTGAGTACGAGACAATCGAAGGCAAGCACGTACAGGAAATTGTCGAATTCGGCGAAATCCGTTCTGAAGTGATCTCGACGAAGACTGAAGAGTTGAAGCAGGACGAAGCCGAAAAAGAAGAGAATGCAGCCAAGGAAAAGAAAGCCGAGGAAAGCGAAGAGCTTCCGCCGTCTGTAGATGGCGCTCAAGCTATGGCTTAGACCCAGTCTTATTCTCAATTACGAATTTCAACGCAGCGCTGTTGAGGCGCTGCGTTTTTTTCGCCATTTGCCTGAGTGTCGGCTGTAAATTGATTTTCAATTATGAGTATTAGGCTTTCAGAACTGGGATTGAGGCAAAAGCCCTCGGATATAACGCGTCTTATGGCGATCGCAATCGAGCGGCCGGACATGCTGAGCCTGGCGGCGGGGTTTACCGATAACGATTCGCTTCCTCTGGCGGAGGTTCGTGATATAGTGGACGATATTTCGAATGCGGGGTCCTCCGGGGAATCAACGCTTCAGTATGGTTCGAATATTGGGAGGAGCGAGTTGCGTTCGATTTTGACGAAACGTATCGAAGCGGCTGATACGCTTGATTCCGGAACGTTCAATGAGGAGCGGATGTTCATTAGCAATGGATCCCAGCAGTCGCTTTACTTGGCGATCCAAACGCTTTGCGATCCGGGAGATTTTATCTTGGTCGAGCAACCGACGTATTTCGTATTTCTTGAAATTCTAGAAGGGCTAGGCGTGACGCCAGTCGCCATGCCGATGAGTGAAACGGGCGAGGTCGACGTCGAAGGATTGGAGGCTCTACTGAAGAGCATGGATAGCGCGGGGACGCTGGATCGGCTCAAAGCCTTGTATCTCGTTTCTTATTTCGCGAACCCAACAGGGCATAGTATTTCAGAATCGACGAAATCGGCGATAGGTTCGGTTTTGAGTCAGTTGGATCAAACGATTGCCGTTATCGAAGATGCGGCCTATCGCGAGTTGTACTTCGACTCTCCTCACTCGGCACGTAGTTGTTTGGCTATCGAGACGTTTGCGGGATTGCCTGTTCTCTATACGAGCACGCTGACCAAACCTTATGCATCAGGTCTAAAAGTGGGCTATGCGTACTGCACCGATGAATCCTGGATGGCGGCGATGCTCAGCGTAAAGGGGCAACAAGATTTCGGGACGGCTAATTTCGCTCAGGCGATTGTAGAGCGAGCGCTTTCAAGCGGTTCGTTCGATCGGCATGTCACCGAGCTTAGAGCTATCTACAAGCAGAAGATGGAAACTTTGCATGGGGCTTTGGAAACCGAATTGAGCGAATTTGGTTGGACTTGGCCCGTTCCAGGCGGGGCTTTGTATCTATGGCTACGTTCGCCGAATGCTTTGCGGACGGATGGGGACTCGGAGTTTCATGCGGCATGTATCGAGAACGGTGTATTTTATGTGCCGGGCGATTTGTGCTATCCGTCGAATCGAATTCAGGACCGAATTCGCTTAAGCTTTGGAACATTGGGACTGAGCGATATCGAGGAAGCAGCGTCTCGATTCTCGTTGGCTGCGAAGAGCATGACACGCGCTGTTTTCGGCTAGTTGGCGATTGCACTTGATCTAGTCCTCATCACTCAGTACCAAACGCCTTTTGTTATGCCGGATTATACCGTAACACACCTGCGCCAGCTAGAAAGCGAAGCAATTTACATTCTTCGCGAGACCGCTGCTCAATTTGAACGACCTGTCCTCTTGTTTTCGGGAGGTAAGGATTCTATCGTAATGACGCACCTGGCCCGGAAGGCGTTTTGGCCGGCCAAGATACCGTTCCCATTGCTTCACGTTGATACGGGGCACAATTTTCCGGAGACGATTGTCTATCGCGATAACCTTGTCGAAAAGATGGGCGCGAACTTGATCGTGGGATCGGTTCAGGAGGCTATCGATGATGGGCGTGTTGTTGAAGAGAAGGGGCCGAATGCGAGCCGCAATTTTCTTCAAATCCAGACATTGCTCGATGCCCTTGAAAAAGGTCAGTACGACGCCGCTCTTGGTGGGGGACGCCGGGACGAAGAGAAGGCCCGGGCGAAAGAACGTTTCTTTTCGCATCGCGACGAATTCGGCCAATGGGATCCGAAGAATCAGCGTCCCGAGTTGTGGAATATTTTTAATGGTCGTATGAGCCCGGGAGAAAACTTCCGCGTTTTCCCATTGAGCAATTGGACTGAAATGGATGTTTGGCAGTACATGAAGTTCGAGAATATCGATCTTCCGAGCCTCTACTTCGCTCATGAACGCGATATTGTCGTGCGCAATGGAACGATACTCGCCGTTTCCGAATTCGTGCAGCCGCGCGAAGGCGAGACGGTCGAAAACCGGATGATCCGTTTCCGTACTATGGGCGACGCGACCATTACTGGAGCAGTCGAGTCGAATGCATCGACGATGGATATGATTATCGAAGAGGTCGCAGCTGCCCGTGAAACAGAACGTGGCAATCGAGCTGATGATAAGCGGAGCGAAAGCGCGATGGAAGATCGCAAGAAACAAGGCTACTTCTAGACCGAAACGGATTTCGACATGAGCGAACAAAATACTTCACCCGAAAAGGGCTACCTCGATATGGATTTGCTGCGGTTTACGACTGCAGGATCCGTGGACGATGGAAAATCAACGCTAATTGGCCGCCTTCTTTATGATTCGAAAGCGATTTTCGAGGACCAGTTGGAAGCGATCCAAAAAACAAGCGCTCAGCGTGGCGACGAGAATGTGAATCTCGCGTTGTTGACCGATGGACTGCGAGCGGAACGCGAGCAGGGGATTACGATCGATGTGGCCTACCGTTATTTTGCGACGCCACGTAGGAAGTTCATCATCGCCGATACGCCAGGTCATATTCAGTATACTCGTAACATGGTTACTGGCGCATCCACTGCGAATTTAGCCATTATTTTGATCGACGCTCGAAAGGGTGTGATCGAGCAGACTAGCCGTCATTCGTTTATTGCGAATTTGCTGCGTATTCAACATGTGGTGATTGGCGTTAATAAGATGGACTTGGTCGATTGGAGCGAAGAGCGCTTCTTGGAGATCAAAGACCAGTTTGAGAAATTCGCTTCTCGATTGGGAAATATCGTAGATATCACTTTCATTCCAATTAGCGCTTTAAAGGGCGACAACGTAGTGGATAAGTCCGAGAACATGCCTTGGTATCAAGGACCGGCACTCTTGTACCACCTCGAGACCGTTTATATCGGATCGGATGAGAATCATGTTTCGGCGCGTTTCCCGGTTCAGTGGGTTATTCGTCCGCACAGCGATGAATATCATGATTTTCGCGGTTACGCAGGTCGCGTAGCTGGTGGCGTTTTTAAGCCAGGTGACGATGTTGTTGTTCAGCCTTCCGGCTTCAATGCGAAGATTAAGGCTATCCATACGATGGGTGGCGAATTGGAAGAGGTATTCGCTCCATTGAGTGCCACAATTACCTTGGACCGCGAAATCGATATCAGTCGAGGCGACATGATCGTTAAGGCGAACAACCCTCCTACGGTTGGGCAAGATATCGAGGCGATGATCTGCTGGTTTAGCGAGAAACCGCTGAAGGGGCAGGGGAAGTACATTCTCCGTCATTCAACGAAGGAAACGAAAGCGATTATCCGCGAAGTTAAGTACAAGGTAGACATCAATACTTTGCACAAGATCGAGGACGACCTTGAGTTCGGTCTGAACGATATTGGACGCATATCTATACGCGTGGCGGCTCCTTTGTCCTACGATTCGTACAAAGTGAATCGGACGTCGGGATCTTTTATTCTCGTCGACCCGTTTACCAACGAAACCGTCGGTGCTGCGATGATCATCTAGGTCGCGAGGATTAGCGCATTAATCGATCAGGGATTGGCCTAGGCAACATCCTTGTTTACTAATTCTTTACATCTGGGTGTAGGGCTGCGAGTATTTGCACATGGAGCAGGCAGAGGACATACCGATATCGATTGATGAAATGGCTACTAAGCTGAAATGCGCTCGCGGCTGGATTCAACTTTCGCTTGATGCTGGATGTCCTCAAAACGACGTAGGTGAACTTCGCGTTCGCGATTTCATGCTATTCCAGTTGTCGAATATTCACCGAATCCGCGAGTTGGCCGGACTACCTTCGATAAAAACCCCAGGTACGGTCGAAGATTTGAGACCGAATGTGAAAGCTATTTTGACGACTCAGTTGGAGTGGCTTCAGGTCAGGTCAACTAAGCCGAGCGTGAAAAAAGCGGCGAAGCTTGTATTCGATAAAATGCAAGCGATCGAAGAGTTTTAGGGTAGCTGTTCGATTCAAATAGAGTCGTGGTTACTCGCGTGGCTATTTAGCTGGGGCCGTCTGCTTTTGAGGTTGTGCCTGGTTGGATCTTCGAATTGATTGAGTAGGTAGAAGATAATTCTATTTACAGATGTCCCTTATGGAAAAAAAAGTAATTGCCGTAATCATGGGAGGAGGCCGCGGTTCGCGCCTGCATCCTTTGACGAAGGAACGTTGTAAGCCGGCTGTGCCGCTAGCAGGAAAATACCGTTTGGTAGATATTCCGATAAGCAATTGCCTCAATTCAGGCGTCAATAAGATCTACCTGCTCACCCAGTTCAATACGGCGTCACTGCATCGACATATTCAGGAGACCTATCGCTTCGATCCATTTGGTGGCGGGACGGTTGATATACTTTCTGCCGAGCAAACGGAAGCGGGCGATAGTTGGTATCAAGGAACTGCTGACGCGGTTCGTCAGAATCTTCACCATTTTACGAGCGCGGATTACGATTACGTGCTCATTCTTTCGGGCGATCAATTGTATCGCATGGATTTTCAGAAAATCCTGCAACAGCATATCGAGTCGGAAGCTGATGTTACGGTTTCGGCCATTCCGTTTCCAGTATCTCAGCTCGAGGGGCTCGGATTGATGCGAGTGAAGGATAACTTGGAGATTTCCGAGTTTGTCGAAAAACCGACAGATCCTGCGGTAATCGATAGTCTGGCGATTTCCGATTCGATTGAAGAGCAGCTTAAGAACTCATCTTCGGGTGAGAAGCGTTGTTTGGCCTCGATGGGTATCTACGTGTTTAACCGAGCGACGATGGAAGAGGCGCTTAACAGCAGCGCCACGGATTTCGGCAAGGAAGTTATTCCTGGATTATTGAATACGAAGAAACTCTACAGCTATATATTCGAGGATTACTGGGAAGATATCGGTACCGTGAAGGCGTTTTTCGAAGCGAATCTCCAGCTGACGGATCCCGTGCCGCAATTCAATTTTTTCTCGCAAGGCAATCCGATCTATTCGCGAGCTCGTTATTTGCCTGCTAGTAAGATCAATCGTTGTTCGATCAATCATGTAATTGTCGGCGACGGCTGCATGATAACGGATTCCTATCTAAAGCGCTGTGTTATCGGGATTCGCTCGGTTCTGCGCGAAGGCGCTCGATTGGAGAATGTCGTGATGATGGGGGCGGACGTTTTTGAAAGCGATGCTGACCGGAAGCGCAACGAAGAGAAAGGTATTCCTGATATTGGTGTGGGCATGAATTGCGAAATTAAGAATGCCATTATCGATAAGGGCGCCCGGATCGGACATAACGTAAAACTGATCCCTGACGGCAAATTGGATGGATACAGCAAGGATGGAATTTTTGTCCGCGATGGGGTTATCCTAGTAGGAAAAAATGCAGTTGTGCCGGACAATACCATTGTGTAGCGTCTAGTATATGAAGCGCCTTTTAGTTTGTATTGACGGTTCGCAGTACGGAATTTCGTGTTGTCGATATGCCGCTTGGATCTCGAAGAAAATAGACCTTGAAATCGAGGTCGTCTACGTAACGGATTTGCGGCAATTTGAAGTGCCGTTTGTTGCGGACCTAAGCGGGAGTCTCGGAATCCAGCCATTTCAGGCGGTGATGGGGCAATTGCATGAACTCGAGGAGAAAAAGGCGGAGTTAACGCTGGGGCAGGCTGTCAATTTGATCGAATCAGAAGGGCGTCCAATTTCGGTGAAAAAGACGCACAAAACCGGTTTTCTGGTCGATTCACTGCGCGAATTAGAGGAATCCGCGGATATGATTCTGTTGGGTAAGCGCGGAGAGAATGCAAATTTCGCAACTGAGCATTTGGGATCGACGATGGAGCGAGTCGCCCGCGCTGCCACCAAGCCGTGCTTTGTCGCGTCTCGTGAGTTTAAACCAATTGAGAGCGTCCTCATTTCCTATGACGATGCTCCGAGTGCGCGTAAGGCTGTCGAATTTGTAAAGAGTTCGCCAATGTTTGTGGGGGTGCGGATTCATTTGGTTACAGTAAGCCCGAACGAAAGGGAAGAGGAGCGGCTGAAGGGACTTAAAGAGGCCGAAGTATCACTGCGTGAAGCAGGACACTCTTTGATCTGTCAAATGCTACACGGCGATGCGGCTCCGTCCGTGATTGATTACGTTAAGGATAACGAGATCGATATGCTGGTGATGGGGGCGTACGGACACACTCGGATACGTCGGCTTATTATCGGGAGTTCGACCACTGAAATGCTTCGGGGCTGTCAGCTTCCGACATTGCTGTTTCGATAGGAAGTAATTGAAGCTCCTCCTGCCCCTTGAGATTTTCTGGCCATTAGCGCCAAATAATTAATGAAAATTTTCCTCATACCCTTTGTTGCGGTAGCGACTGTCTTTTCCGTGGGACTTTTGAGCGTATCTGCTCAGGCGAAACCCAATATTGTTTTCATCATTGTAGATGATTTGAATGACATGCCGTACCAGCCGGATGGGAAACCTATGGTGCCCACTCCCAATATTGATCGGCTTAAGGCTCAGGGTGTGACCTTTACGAATGCTCATACGAATGACCCGCTTTGCGCTCCTTCTCGAGCCAGCATGCATTTCGGGCTCTATCCTCAAACGACGAGTCTCTATTGGTTCGAGGACTGGCGGGATAATGGGATTTTAAAGGAGAGCGTGTCTCTTCAGGATAACCTCAAAGCCGGTGGCTATAAGACTTACGGCACGGGAAAAATTTATCACGGGAATCAGAACGGCCTATTTGACGAATACGGTCATTCGGGCA
>JBNMOQ010000183.1:0-10519 GCA_051275055.1 Candidatus Pelagisphaera sp. | reverse complement strand
GAGATCCCGGATTCGTGAAATGCCAGCCTGGAGCGAGAATGCCGACGCCCGGGTCTGACACTGCCACGAGGCCATCCGCGCTGACCGTGGCCGTTCCGATCACTTGCCACTCGCCCGCATCGTGATTAAAAGACCAAATGAGCGTTTTCTCGCCAGGAAGCAGTCCATCGGTATTCGGAAACGTTACCGGAGCCGGGACATCGAAGTTAGTCGCTCCAGGCGCCTGAATCGAAATCACGATGGTCGGATCCAACGTTGCAGGCAAAGGAGCTGGCAATCGATCTTTGGGCACCGGTATGATGGTCGCCGTGGTGGCTGCGTTGCCCTGCTCATCTTGAGCCGAACCTGCCGGAAAGGTTACAGTCATGAGAGCCCATACTGCGGGATCAATTTCAGGAAACAGCGTCGCCAGCGTTTCCTTGCCCGCATCCCCAAACCCTACATCGATGTCTTCCGTCGGAGACAGGTCCTGGATATCCGCCATCGCCATCGGCGGCAGGTAGATATCGAATTCATGACCGTGGTGGTTCAAGTGAACGTTTTGGCCGGGTGTGCTATGAAAGGGTTTTCCTACATTGGGATAAACGAATCCGGATGGAGCGCTTGCTGTTGATCCGTCCACGTGCACGAAAAATTCTGGTGCGGGCATATCCATCAGTTGGAATTTGCCCGTCGCATCCGTCACGGCATTTGCCTC
Source organism: Candidatus Pelagisphaera sp. (assembly GCA_051275055.1). Classification (GTDB taxonomy): domain Bacteria; phylum Verrucomicrobiota; class Verrucomicrobiia; order Opitutales; family Opitutaceae; genus Pelagisphaera. The sequence continues at coordinate 9,822 of JBNMOQ010000183.1, read as the reverse complement.
CGAAAAGGCGTCCACTCGAATCGTCGCTCCCACGATCGGAAGCTCGCTCAACGAGTCGTAAACGTATCCGAAAATTCCGGTTCCGGCGATCCGTGTCAGCGGCAAAGTCCTGAAATCCGCAGTCAGCACACCTCCTTCTTCTCCATCGCCATCGGCGTCAATGTTGAGATCGTTGCGGCCGATAATTAGGTCTCCGTTGACTACGACCCGAACTTCCGTGGATGGAGGGAGGGCCGTATCGTAAAAGAAAGTAGCGAAGCGTTCCGTCGTCGACACTACCACGCGGCCAGCGATTCTTTCCCCGTTGGCGATTAAATAAAAGCTATCCGTCGTAACAGTGGCTGGATCCACGATCTCGGAGAAATAGACGACTGTCTCGCGCGTCACGTTGACCATCTCGGAACCGGAACTAGGCGAGATATCGGAAATCATTACGACACCCGCACCGCCCAACTGATCTAAGCGAAGACGGTAGAGCAGGGGTTGTCCCGATACGGTGACGACCAGCGTCATTTCGTTGCCGTTTACTTGGACGTTCTGAACATCTTCCCAAACGATGGAGGGGTACAGGAGCGCGGCTCTTTCTAGAGCGTAGTACAAGTCTCCTTTCTCCCAGCTGACTTCGACCTGATTGGGATCTCCAGGGACGCTTTGGATGGATAAATCAGGTTGGGCGTATCCGGTAGCCGCAACGATCAGCATGCCGATTGCGGCGCATTTGACTTTCGTCGGAAGATTGAAGGTGAATGCGGGATTGAGGAGCCCAGCAATGAAATGAAACAGTCTTGGGGAATTCATAAGGAATACGAGTAGAGGAATTGGAGTAGTTCCTTTGGGGGCCCAGTTTTCGAAGAATCAGGTGACGAAACGTACTTTCACGACTTTTCTAGTAAGCCTCGCTTGAGTATTTTCATCAATGAAAAAACTGTCAAAATCCAAGTGCATACCCTTTTTTTAGGGTATTTACTAGGGGTATTTATTTATTTTATGTCCCGTTCTGGGTGACGGATTGATTGGGATCAATTCGATGCCCTTGAGATCGCACGGATTCATCGGTTTGCACCGAGGAATTCTCCAAGGGCAGGGGAACTCCGTTTATTGGTTGATTCGTTCTGCGTGCGTGTTCAGAAAGGCAGGATATTCGAGTTCTCGATTGTCGAAAATAGCTCCAATAGGAGTAAATTCATTACCTCTACACTTATCCAATGTCGGCCAATTTTTTTGGCTCATTTCACTACCTCGGTTTGCGGAAATCAATTATGAATAAATGTCTCTTTTCTTTAGTTTTTTTGTTCGCTGGCAGTTGCCTTTCGGCGATCGCAGCAGACCGACCTAATGTCGTCGTTATCTTGACGGATGATCAGGGTTGGGGCGATGTCAGCATAAACGGTAACAAGAATCTGAGTACGCCGCATATCGACTCGTTGGCGGAAGAGGGGATTCGGTTCGACCGGTTCTACGTGTGCGCTGTATGCTCTCCTACTCGCGCGGAGTTCCTTACGGGACGTTATCATGCTCGTAGCGGCGTTTATAGCACGTCAGCCGGCGGAGAACGCATGGATCTCGACGAAGTGACGATTGCGGATAGTTTCAAGGCGGCTGGTTACGCGACGGGCGCTTTTGGGAAGTGGCACAATGGGATGCAGTATCCCTATCATCCGAACGGTCGTGGGTTTGATGAATACTACGGATTCGCTTCAGGTCATTGGGGCGACTATTTTTCACCTCCTCTCGAGCGCAATGGAAAGATCGTTCAAGGCGAAGGGTTCATCATCGATGATCTAACGAACAAGGCGATGGACTTCATGGAGGAGAATAAGGACAAGCCGTTCTTCGCCTATCTGCCTTACAATACCCCGCACTCGCCGATGCAGGTTCCTGACGAGTTCTGGGACCGCTTTAAAGATAAAGAGATCTCGATGCGTAATCGTGAGCCGAATAAGGAGCGGATGAGTCACGTTCTGTCGGCTCTGGCGATGTGCGAGAATATCGATTGGAACGTTGGACGAGTGCTCGCGAAACTGGATGAGCTCGGGATCGCCGACAATACGATCGTCGTTTATTTTCATGACAACGGCCCCAATGGGACGCGTTGGAATGGCGACATGAAAGGGCGGAAAGGCTCTACTGATGAAGGCGGCGTACGTACGGCGATGCATATGCGTTGGCCTGGACATTTCGAAGCAGGCAAGATTATCGAGCAGATAGGTTCTGGGCTCGATTTGCATCCGACCCTGACGGACCTGGCAGGTATCGAAACGGTCAATGAAAAGCGTCTCGATGGACGTAGCCTCAAGCCATTGTTGCTCGAGGATGACCCCGATTGGAAAAATCGTGTGATCATTAACAATTGGAAAGACAAAATCAGCGCGCGTAATCAGCGTTATCGTCTCGGTACGAATGGCGGCCTTTTCGACATCGCCGAAGATCCAGGCCAAAGGAAGGATATTGCGGCGGAAAAACCGGATGTTGCGAAACGGCTTCAGACGGCGATCGATCGGTTTAAGAAGAATGCGATGAAGGGATACGGCGAAGATAATCGCCCATTCGTAATCGCGCATCCGGATTATAAGTACACGCAGATTCCTGCTCGGGATGGAATTGCTCATGGAGAGATCCAACGTTCCAATCGTTATCCGAACTGCTCGTATTTCCTGAATTGGGTGAATGAAGAAGATGTGATCACCTGGACGGCGGAAGTGGGAGAGAGCGGGAGGTATCAAGTCGATATCGAGTATGCTTGCCCGAAAGGGGACATCGGTTCGACCATCGAGTTGAGCTTTAATGATTCGAAGCTGAAAGGTAAGATAACGGAAGCTCATGATCCGCCAATACGGGGCGGGGAGAATGACCGGGATCCTCGACAGGAATCCTATGTGAAAGATTTCAAGACGATGAATTTGGGAGTGATCGACTTGAAGAAAGGCAAGGGCGAGTTGACCTTGAAGGCTCTTGAAATGGCGGGTTCGCAAGTAATGGAGTTCCGGTTGATAATGCTGACTCGGGTAGATTGAAAAGTTTTGCCCACGAAGGGCACGAAGAAACACGAAGGTTGGAACAAGCAGAGCATAGTATGTCGAATCTTGGTGTCCTCTGTGTCCTTCGTGGGAAAAATAAGTTTATTAATATGAAATATTTTGCAGTTGTTTTATTTCTTTTCGTGGGCCTGGTCGTTCGGGCCGCGGATAAGCCGAATGTAGTTATTATTCTGACGGATGATCAGGGGTGGGGGGATTTGAGTATTAATGGGAATACGAATTTGGATACGCCAAATATCGATCGATTGGCGCAGCAAGGCGTTGGGTTTTCGAATTTCTACGTTTGTCCGATTTGTTCGCCAACGCGCTCGGAGTTTCTGACGGGTCGGTACAATCCGCGAGGCGGCGTTCGATCTGCGAGTAGAGGCGAAGAGCGCTTGGACTTGGACGAGACGACGGTTGCGGAGATCTTTCGCGACAATGGATACAAAACTGCTGCCTTCGGAAAATGGCACAATGGCATGCAGCCTCCGTATCATCCGAATGCACGCGGGTTTGATGAATATTACGGCTTTTGCTCGGGGCACTGGGGGAACTACTTCAGCCCTATGTTGGAGCACAATGGTGAGATAACAAAGGGAGAGGGTTTCATTATCGACGATTTTACCAACCGCGCGATGCAGTACATGGAGGATAATAAGGATGAGCCGTTTTTCGTGTATTTGCCTCTGAATACACCGCACTCGCCGATGCAGGTGCCTGATCGGTTTTGGAAGAAATTCGAAAACAACGATCTCGGGATGCGAGCTCGGCCTGAGGATAAAGAGGATTTACAGCATTCGCGGGCCGCCCTGGCGATGTGCGAAAATATCGATTGGAATGTCGGGCGCGTGACCGATAAGATCGATGAGCTCGGGCTGGCTGATAATACGATAGTGATCTATTTCAGCGATAATGGACCCAATGGCTACCGTTGGAATGCCGATATGAAAGGCAAGAAAGGTGCTGTGGACGAAGGTGGCGTGCGTTCGCCATTTTTCATTCACTGGCCAGGGAAAATCGAAGGTGGCAGAAGGGTCGAGCAGATTGCCGGTTCGATTGATTTGCTTTCGACGCTGACAGATTTGGCAGGTATTAAGAAATACGATACGCTACCTTTGGATGGAGTGAGCTTAAAACCGCTCATGCTGAAGAAGAACGCGAAGTGGAAGGATCGCTTGTATGTGAACCATTTCAAGGGAAAAACCAGCGTTCGTAGTCAGGACTTCCGTCTCGATCAAAATGGAAAGCTTTTCGATATGATTAATGATCATGGTCAGCGCGTGGACGTGACCGATAAGTTTCCGGATGTTTCCAAGCGATTGCTTAAGGCCCAGCGAACCTTCGATAGGGATGTCGCCTCTTTGGTGGCCACCCCGGACGACCGAGCATTTTCGATCGGCCACCCGGAATACGGGTTCACGCAAATTCCAGCTAGGGATGGATTGTATTCTGGTGGAGTCGAGCGATCGGGACGCGCTCCGAATTGTTCCTTCTTTACGAATTGGACGAGTAAGGAAGATCGCATTTTCTGGGACGCCGAGGTTTTGGCGACTGGTGATTACCAGGTGGATGTTTATTATGCCTGTCCTGAGAAGGATCTCGGGGCGACTTTCGAGTTGTCGCATGGAAAGTCGCGTTTGAAAGGGAAGGTGAGCGTTGCAAATGACTCAGAGATGCGTGGCGCCGAAGACGATCGTTCGACCAGGGGTAGCGAATCGTTTGTGAAGGATTTCAAGGCAATGGATCTCGGTGTTATCCATCTTGAAAAAGGCCGATCAAAACTTGAGTTGAAAGCGCTCGATATTCCTGGTGATCAAGTAATGGAAGTGCGGTTGCTGATGTTCCACCGAGTGGAGGGTTAGAGGACGATGGAGTTTTGCCCACAGATTGCTCAGATTAACTCAGATGGTGATTGCTGCGAATGTATCTAACGTCTTTTTAAAGTTCTATCTTTAATCTGTAGGAGCGGGTTTATCCCGCGATTGTTATTATCTCATATTGTGTGAATCTAAGCTATCGCGGGGTAAACCCGCTCCTACAATTTGGAGCGCTAAATATATCTGTGGCAATCTGAGCAATCTGTGGGCAAGTTTTTTTGAGATGTGCATTTCCAAATTTAGTCCTTTGTCCAACAACCTATTTATATGAATTCGACTTTACGTTTACTACTGCTTACCATCGCGTGTGGCTCGTTTCTGAACACTGTGGGCATTGCCGCAGAAGAGCGTCCGCCGAATGTTGTGCTCATCTTTATCGATGACATGGGTTATGCGGATATTGGGCCGTTCGGGGCTCGCGACTATCCGACTCCGAATCTCGACCAGTTGGTAGTGGAAGGGCGACGATTTACGGATTTTATGGTGAGCGCTCCAGTATGCTCGGCATCGCGGGCTGCATTGATGACGGGCGCATTCCATGTTCGAGTTGACGTGAATGGAGCCTATAACCCGAAAGCACGGTTCGGCCTGAATCCGAACGAAGTGACGATTGCGGAATTGTGTAAGCAAAAAGGATACGCGACCGCCATTTACGGAAAATGGCATTTGGGGCATCACCCGAAGTTTCTTCCGACCAATCAAGGTTTCGACGAGTATCATGGTTTGCCATACTCCAATGACATGTGGCCTTGGCATCCGCGCTATCACGGCTTGGCGGACGATGATCCTAAGCGCAGGGAAGTTTATCCGGATCTACCATTGGTTGAGAATACGACTGTGATCGATGCGAGCGTAACCGGTAAGGATCAGGAGAACCTAACTCAATGGGCTACGGAAAGAGCGGTGAACTTTATCGAGCGGAATTCCGATAACCCGTTTTTCCTTTATCTACCATATTCCATGGTCCACGTCCCCATTTACGCCAGCGATGCGTTTAAGGGCAAAAGCGGAGCGGGACTGTTTGGCGATGTCGTGATGGAGCTTGATGCTTCAATTGGGCAAGTAGTCGACACCTTGCGGAAGCAGGGATTGGCTGAAGATACGCTGGTCATTTTCACGACCGATAATGGACCGTGGATCGGTTATGGGGATCATGCCGGTTCGACTGGACCGTTTCGCGGTTCCAAGCAAACGTCTTTCGATGGGGGCGTGCGTGTGCCGACGCTTTTCTGGTGGCCTGGTAAGATTCCAGCGAATACGAATTGCGACGAGCTCGCATCGACTATTGATGTGCTTCCGACTGTTGCAAATTTGATCGGAGCGAAATTACCTGCTCATGCGATTGATGGAAAAGACATTAGCGCTTTGATGTTCGGGGAAGAGAACGCTCGTTCGCCGCATGCTTATTTTCCACATTACCATCACGGGGAATTGCAAGCGATTCGCAATGACCGTTGGAAACTGGTGTTTCCGCATAAGTATGGATCGCTGAATGGCCGTCCAGGCGGTACAGGTGGATTGCCAGTGAAATACGATTCGAATATGGCGGAGCTGGCTTTGTATGATCGATTGAATGATCCGGGCGAATCGAAGAATGTTATTGATCAGTATCCGGAGGTTCATGACGAACTTTTGAAAGTAGCCGATATGTACCGCAAAGAACTGGGAGACAAATTAAATAAAATGAAGGGTGCCGGCGTTCGCCCTGCTGGGGAATTGGAGCCGGGTGATGAGAAGCTGAGCTGGTGACTATCCAAAACCGAAACGAGATTTTTATAAAACCAACTAAATTATGAAAAAAGCGAAAACACTCCTGGCACTAGCTGCGCTGACTACTGCAATCGCTTCCGCTTCTGCGGAGGCCCCTCAAGGCGATGGCTGGAAGGCTCTCTTTAATGGAAAAGACCTAGCAGGCTTCGAAACCCGCAACGGATCTGCGAACTATAATGTGGAAGATGGAGCGATTGTCGGGCGGACTTCGCCGGGCAGCGAGAATACGTTTTTGGTAACGCGCGATCATTTCGCTAACTTCGAGTTGAGTTTTGAGGTGAAGGTTGACGACGGATTGAATTCAGGCGTTCAGATTCGTTCACATGGACGCGATTGGGGACATAATCGTTACTACGGCCCGCAAATCGAAATTGAATCAAGCCCGGGTCAGTCTGGTTGGGTTTATGGGGAAGGAATGGATACAGGATGGATTTCCAGTGAGCCCGGTTCTAAGGATTCCAAGGTGAACGCTCATAGTCACATGAAGAATGGGAAGTGGAATAAGTTTCGTATCGTAGCAAACGGTGCAAAGGTGAAGACTTACATTAACGGGAAACAAGTGGCGGACGAGAATATGACGAGATTCAATCGGAACTTCATTTCGGGTTCGATTGGTTTTCAGGTGCACAAGATCGCTGCGGATAAGGGACCTTTTGAGGTTCGCTGGAGGAACGTTTACATTCGCGAACTTTAGTATCTCATCTTGAGAGTTTCATTAGAAAACCTTTAAAAAACAGATAACCACTGAGGACACTGATGAACACTGATATTGTAGAACATTGCCTAGGCATCAGTGTCCTCAGTGGTTCATGAGATGTTAGTTGTGACTTTCAATCGGTCGATTTTTGATTCAGTGGGTATCCATATTTCCATCTAAGGCGATGTATTCGTCATTAGTTTAATGTAATAGCCGAGAGTGATAAATTGTAGTTATGAAGAATCCATTTATTAGATACATATTGTTTTGCGTTTCTTTGAACGCTCTATTGGTGAGTTTTTCGGCGGATAAGCCCAATATCGTTTTCATCATGGCCGATGATATGGGTTCTGGCGATGTGCAGGCATTGAATCCGAATTCGACGATTCCTACGCCGAACCTAAATCGGTTGGCGAACGAAGGTATGACTTTTACCGATGCCCATTCGCCGTCCGCTGTGTGCACTCCAACTCGTTATGGTGTAATGACGGGGCGCTACTGCTGGCGTAGTTCGATGGTCCGAGGTGTACTCAATGGCTACGGATCGCCGCTTATCGAAACGGATCGCGAGACGGTCGCCTCAGCATTGAAGAAAGTGGGCTATGCGACGGGTGTTGTTGGTAAGTGGCATTTGGGACTTGGTTTTCAGAAAACGGATGGCGAATGGGATTGGTCTAAGACTCTCGACTATTCGCCAAATGATGTAGGCTTTGATCATTCTTTCGTTATTCCGGCATCGCTGGATTTCCCTCCTTACGTTTATGTGGAGGGACACGAGATAACAGGAGAGCCGGATCGAATCCAACCGAAACAAAGTTTCCCCGCTTATCTTCGCGAAGGAGAGCTCGGTTCGGATTTCTCGATCGTCGATTGTTTGGATCGTCTCACCGAGGAGGCTGCGGACTACATTCGAAAACAAGCGAAGCGTGACGATCCGTTCTTTCTCTATTTCCCTTTGAGCGCTCCGCATAAACCCGCCTGGCCACATCCACGTTTCGACGGTCGGAGCGGACTGGGCCCCTATGGCGATTTTGTGATTCAAGCGGATGAGACCGTGGGGAAGATTCTGGATACGATCGATGAAATGGGGATTACCGATAATACGCTGGTCATTTATACGAGCGACAATGGTTCCTATATGTATCGCTATGCAGATCCTGCCAAGGTCGACCATGTGAAGGATACAAGCGTACAGGGGTACTACGAGGGCAACCACACAGCCAATGGACCATTTCGCGGGACGAAGGCAGACATTTGGGAAGCGGGCCATCGCGTGCCTTTCTTCGTGCGTTGGCCGGGTAAAGTTGAAGCGGGAAGTTCGACTGGAAAAACAATCACCCATACTGACTTTTTCGCGACCGCTGTCTCGGTTGCTGGCGGGCAATTACCAAATGCGGTAGAGGCTGCTCAGGATAGCTTCGATTTCTCTCCGCTATTTCTCGGCAACGAGAAAGCATTTAAGCGCGCTCCTGTGATCAATCACTCGGGTGGGGCGATGTTTGCCATTCGCGAGGGAGATTGGAAGCTGGTGATGGGCAATGGGTCCGGCGGTCGCGAAAAACCGTCAGGCAAGCGTTTCGATCGACCCTGGCAGCTCTTCAATTTAAAAGAGGATATTGGCGAAACGACGGATCGAATCCGCGAGTACCCCGAAGTCGCTCAAGCGCTTGAGAAGAAGGCTCTTGAGCTTATGAGCAACGGGCGGAGTCGGTAAGGCGGAGTATGGTGCTTGTCACCAGATGGCTGTGACAGGCGATGGAGGGGTTCAGTGTTAAATGTGCGAATGAATTTTGACCACAGATTGCACAGAGAAGACAGATGATTTAATAATATTTTGGAAAACAGTAGTTCCGTAGAATTGGCTCAACTCTGAACCAGTAAGAGAATAGATCTCTGTGTATATCCGTGCGATCTGTGGTTAAGATTTTTTATATAAAGACTATGCAGTGAACAGGGATAGTCTAATCGCCATGGCTTCATGGCTACAGGGAGAATGATGAAGGTGAGGGGTAACCGTTAAAAGTTCGATGGATTGGTTGCAGGCCCGGATGGCCAACAAGTGGATGTAGATGGAAATCTTTGGGCGAGCGCGGGTCATGGAGTCGATGGAGTAAATGGCGTGCATGTGTTCGATCCAGAAGGAAAGCGACTTGGGATGGTCCTTCTACCTGAAGGATGCGCGAATTTGAGCTTCGGCGGTTCGGATGGAAAGACGCTTTTCATGACGGCTACATCGTCCCTCTATTCGATTAAGACCAATACTCGAGCCGCGCACTATGCCTGAGTGCCGCTGATGTCGTAGGTCGGTTTAGAATTCTTTTATAGAGAGATTTTTTGATCGATTTCACACGGACCCATGGGAGTTTAACCATAGGTTGGGTGCCGTCGCGTTACCAGCGTTACCAGCGTTTCGATTTTCGTTTTGCTTCGGTGTAGCCGGCTTCGACTCGTTTTGCTT
>JBNMOQ010000182.1:0-10658 GCA_051275055.1 Candidatus Pelagisphaera sp. | reverse complement strand
TGGTGCGGTAGCAGCAGTGGTTTGCCATGAATCCTTATCGCCGAATGGGCATCGATTATTGGGCGGCGCTTGTTTGACGGATACGTCGGCAAACGATCTTTGCCAGGGCGGTTCAAGCACGACGGGAGTGGGGTTGGAGATGCAGACGGATTCTGAAGAGATGCTGCATGCAGGCGTTGCTTTGGCTAAAAAAACTTGGGCTTCATTCAAAGGCGAGTTGAGCTGGAAAAATGAAACCGCGGATCGAGTGGTTTGCCATCAAGTGGGAAGCGCTCATCAGAAATTGCTTTTCGAGACATTGGGCTTGGATAACGCAAAAGATTACTCGTCATTTCAGGAATTTGGAAACACAGGCTCGGCGGCCTTGCCGCTAACGTTGGCGAAAGCGTCCGAGGAAGGATTTATCAAGAAAGGCGACAAAGTCGCCATGCTAGGAATTGGCAGCGGGTTGAATTGCCTGATGCTTGGAGCGGAGTGGTAGTTTGAGAGTGAAGGATCCTGTAGCGAGTTTACCGTCCGATATCGCGGACCTCTATCCTTTTAATACGCGCCGAAAGCGTCTGTCGTGTGGTTTCGAGATGAACTATGTTGACGAAGGAGAAGGGCATCCCGTGATAATGGTTCACGGAAACCCGACCTGGTCCTTCTATTATAGGAACGTCGTTCAAACGTTGAAGAGCGGCTTTCGCTGCATCGTTCCGGATCATATCGGTTGTGGCTTGTCTGAGAATCCAAAGCGCGGATACGCGTACACCTTGGATCAACGAATCGAAGATTTGGGTGAGCTGATCGATAGTCTTGATCTCGATCGGTTTGACCTGATCGTTCACGACTGGGGTGGAGCGATTGGGATCGGCATGGCTATTCAGCGCATCGCAAAACTTCGTCGACTAGCCATACTCAATACGGCGGCCTTTGTTGACTCCCGCATTCCGAAGCGGATCACTCTTTGCCGAGCCCCTTTAGTGGGCAAGTTTCTGGTTCAGGGCTTCAATGGCTTTGCAGGTCCGGCCGTTAAGATGGCGATCGCAAAAGAGCCGATGTCTCCTGCGGTCAAACGCGGATTTCTTTATCCCTATCGTTCATGGTCATCCCGAAGGGCTGTGTATCAGTTCGTTAAGGATATTCCGATGCATATAACGGACCGAAGCTTTGGTCGTCTGATGGAAATCGAGAACGGCTTGCTGAAATTGCGAAAAGTCCCTGTCGCTATCTTTTGGGGAGGCAAAGATTTTTGTTTCAACGATCACTTCATGGATCGGTGGAAACGCTTCATTCCGCAAGCGACTTTGATTCGATATCCGGATGGTGGTCACTACATCTTGGAAGATGAGCAGGAGAAAGTATGCCAGGCAATCGAGCAATTCGTCTCCTACGACGAAGACGGCATTCCGGATACGGAATTAGCTTAAAGGTAGGGCTCGATCGCCGAGTGAGCCGCATTGCACGATCCCAATTAAATGATTTTTCAGAAGATCCTTGTGATTGGAACCATCATCCTTGTTTCGCGAAGCGAAATTTGATTTCGAATAAATTACTGTTAAATATTATGGTTTTTGAACAGTCTCTGTCGCGAAATGCCGCTTCTCATCATGAGAAACCCACTAGGTGGGGCGAGGATCTAGTGATGTGATTAGGGGCGGCGTTTGTTGCTGAGGCCTCGGCGATGCCTCCCTGCCTAGTGGCGTGCTATGTCGCAGAGAGTAGCGCGGAGCTTCAGCCCGCGTTTATGGATAATTGACCTTGCGTTGCGGACGCGGGCTAAAGCTCCGCGCTACTTTGCATTCGTGCCGCGACGTTAGATCGTGTTGATGGCTGGTTGGCCTTCGCGGTAGCAGAGTTCGGCGAGGTTTTTTAGGTAGTTTGTGGTGCCGCCTTTAAGGCTGTTGAGCTGTTCGGGGGTGTAGCGCCATTGCCAGTTGTCTTCGGCTTTTCCTGGCATGTTGAATCGGCCTTCGCTGCCGAGGCTTAGGATGTCTTGGAAAGGAATTATGGCGAGATTGGCTACGGACTTGTAGGAGGCTCTTATCATGTCCCAGCCTATGTTATCGCCGCTCACTTCGAAGTAGCGTCGCACGTGGTCTTGAGTGGCGGCGTCCATTGATCGGTACCAGCCAAGGCATGTGTCGTTGTCGTGAGTTCCTGGGTACAGTACTGTGTTCGCTTGTACGTTGTGCGGGAGGTAGTAGTTGTCTGCTCCTCCGCCAAAGGCGAATTGGAGGATTGCCATGCCGGGCAGGCCGCTGTCGCTTCGGAGTTTTCGAACGCCGTCGGTGAGCTCGCCTAGGTCTTCGGCTATGAGTTTCGCGTCTTTGAGCTTCTTTTTGACGGTCTTGAAGAAATCGATACCGGGTCCTTGCGTCCACTCTCCGGATCTTGCGGTTTCGGCGGTGAAGGGAATTTTCCAATAGGCATCAAATCCTCGGAAGTGGTCGATTCGGACGACGTCGTACATATCCAGGTTCGCTTGGAGGCGATCGATCCACCAGGTGTAGTCGTCGGCTTTAAGCGCGTCCCAATCGTAGAGGGGGTTGCCCCAGAGTTGGCCGTCTTCGGAAAAATAGTCCGGGGGTGAACCGGCGACTGCGGTGGGTTGGCCTGTTTTTTTGTCGAATTGGAAGTATTGTTGATCTTGCCAAACGTCGGCGCTGTCGAGTGCGACGAAGATTGGAATATCGCCGATGATTTGAACCCCGCGTTGTTTTGCGTGAGCTCGGACTTCGTTCCATTGGCCGAAGAAAAGGTACTGGAAGAACTTTTGAGCGTCGATGTCCCGATCGAGCGTTTTGCGGAGTTTGCTTTTACCGGCCTTTTGGAAGGAGAGGCAATCTTTGGGCCACTTATACCAAGGAGCGCCGTTGAAGTGATTCTTCAGGGCTTGGAAGAAAGCGTATGCTTCGAGCCAGTGATCGTTGTCTTTTTTGAAATTCGCGAAACTTCCGTAAGGTCGGATTTTTTTAGGACCGTGGACGCAGGTTTCGTAGACGGCTTCGAGGACAGGCCATTTCGCGTTGTAGAGAGCTCCGTAGTCGACGAATGACTCTGGGAGTGAGGAAAGGTCGTCGAGGATCTTGTCGTCGATGAGATCGCGAGCGTGCAAGGCTCGGAGAGAGATTAGGTAGGGATTGCCGGCGTAGGAGGAAAAAGACTGATAGGGAGAGTCTCCGTAGCCAGTCGGCCCGAGGGGGCAAATCTGCCAATATGTGAAACCCGCGTCGGCGAGGAAATCGATAAACTCAAGGCAGTGGTCGTTCAGGGTGCCAATACCGAAGTCGCCCGGCAGTGAAGTGGGATGCATGAGCACGCCAGCGGCGCGGTGGTCTAGCCAATTGAATAAAGGTGCTTTCACGTGATGTCTATCGATGTTGATTCAATGCTCGCTTCTGGCTAAGACCTAGCCGGACAATTGCAAGAGCAGCTACAAAAGGGCTCAATCGACAAACGGCAAGGAATAGATAGCTTGTTTTGGGTAGAAGTTGGTTTTGGAGGGACCTGGGTTGTAAAACCACGCGAGTCCCTCCCGTAGCGACACTGAGGTGTGTTTCAGATGGGGAGGTTGGCGGGATTGGTTCGGGCTTTGCCTTGGGACGTCGCCCTCATTGCTGCACAAAGTTCGTTCCTCCCGCTGAGTGTGATTCACAAACCCACTTCTCGCGGGTTCAAATCCCGTGTGGAAACCTTTCCTTGCTCGGGAGCGTTCTCATTTCCTGGGACGCTTTCTCCTCCAGGATGGGGTGGCTAACGGGATTCGAACCCGCGACCCCCGATACCACAAACCGGTGCTCTAACCAACTGAGCTATAACCACCATCCTGAAAAAAAGGAGGCCCTTAAATTCCATTGGGCATGGGGTCTGTCAATGCTTTTTGGAGGCTTTGCTAAATTTGGTAGCGGCCGATCTCCGAGCGTTCACTGAACGATGTAATCGTTTGGACGTTGTCCTCGACTTGCCGGCGGCTACTTAAACGATAATTGTCCCGCCATTGCGGGAAAATCGGTCGCTACCTTTTGAATGCCTCGGGGATGCTTTCTTGGGCAAATTCTTGACCTTCTTCCGGGTGGGCTTAGGTGATTGGGCAATGAATCGTATCGAGAACGCGTTCGCTAAGGCAAAATCGGAGGGCAGGTCTGCTTTCGTCTCTTATGTTTGCGCCGGGGATCCGGATGCGGAGACTTCGCTGGATGTTTGCCGGACATTGATCGCGTCGGGCGTGGATGTGCTCGAAATCGGTGTTCCGTTCTCGGATCCGTTGGCGGATGGACTGACAAATCAGTTGGCGGCGCAGCGGGCATTGGAGTCGGGAACGACTCGGGAGGATGTTTTCGATTTGGTTCGAGCAGTCCGAAAGGAAAACGATTCGGTACCGGTCGTCTTCTATACGTATTACAATTTGATGTTCAGCGGCGGTTTGGATGAGTACATCGCCGAAGCGAAGGAAGCGGGCGTTGATGGATTGCTCGTTTTAGATTTGCCGCCGGAAGAAGCAGGGGACCACATGGCGGCTTGCGAGAAGGTCGGCATGAAGACTGTTTTCCTACTGGCTCCAACGACTCCTCCTGAGCGTATGGGCTATATCGCTGGCTTTGCGACGGGTTTTATCTACTACGTGTCTCGAACAGGCGTGACGGGCGTGCGTGCCGATTTGGCGGACGACTTGAAGGAGATGGTGGATATGATCAAGGGGTATTCGGATAAGCCGTTGGTCGTTGGTTTTGGAATACACAATCGAGAGCAAGTCCAAGCGGTTGCGAATTTGGCCGATGGTGTGGTTGTCGGTAGCGCGATCGTGAATACGATTAAGGACAATCTCGGGAATCGAGATGCGATCTTGGAAAAAATGGGCGCTTTGGTGACCGATTTGGTTGCGGGTACGAAGATTGGGTAGGGGTGAGTTTTTTTGGTTCTGGGTTCTAGGTGAAGGTGTCTCGGCGATGCCGCCCTGCCTGGGAACCTAAAAAAAAGCCGCGATCGAAATCGCGGCTTTGGGTGTGAATTGGGTATGGAGCTTTCTAGCCTTTTTGGTCGGTGAGGACGAGCCATAGACCGTGAATTACTCCTGGGAGAAATCCTAGTACGGTTAAAATGACATTGATGATGAGGTGCTTTGTCGCTCCGACTTGGAGAAAGGCAGCGATGGGTGGCAGGAGGATGGCTAGTATTATTTTAACGACTTTATTATCCATAGAGGGTAGGGGTTGAGGTTATAGGAGGACGTTGCGATGTAGTGGGATTTCCGTGCTACTGGGAAGCCTGGTGCATGTAAACGTCTTGTTGAGGGAATGGAATCGAGACGCCTTCGTTGTCGAGGCGTTGCTTGATCGCTTTTTGGAAGTCGAAGAAGACACCCCAGTAGTCGCCAGTCGCGCACCATGGGCGAACATTGAAGTTGACGCTGCTGTCGGCGAGTTCGGCTACCACTACCTGTGGAGCTGGGTCCTTGAGAATACGTTCGTCGGCATTGAGAACATCGAGGATGATGTTTTGCACTTTATCGAGATCGTCCGTGTAGCTGACTCCTACTGACATGTCCACGCGGCGAGTATCGTTAGCGGTGACGTTGATAATGGCGCCGGACATGATGGACGTGTTTGGTTGGATGATCTTTTTATTGTCGGGCGATCTAAGGATGGTCACAAGAACACCGATTTCTTCGACGACGCCTGCCTGGCCGCCAGCATCGATGAAGTCGCCGATTTTAAACGGGCGGAATAAGATGATGAGTACTCCAGAAGCGAAATTCGAGAGAGCGCCTCCGAGGGCTAGGCCAACGGCTAGACCTGCAGCACCGAGAATGGCCACGAGAGAGGTTGTTTGAAATCCGAGTTGCTGAACCGCTGCTAGAGTGACGGCGATTACCAAAACGTAGTAGATGATGTTGGTGCCGAAGGAAACGAGAGCTGGATCGACCTTGCGGGCCTCCATGGTCTTCTTGATCCGGTTGCGTAGGGCTTTAGCGACCCATCTTCCGATAATGAAAATGGCGAGGGCTAGGAGGATTTTAAGGCCGAGATCGACTCCGTCGCTAGATGCCCAAGCGATGGTGCCATCTAGGACTTTTTGTCCAGAGGAGATAGTTTCTTCTTCATTCATAGGGGGAGGATATTGTTGGTCTTTAAAAAAAGTGTCAATACGTAGGATCGAAAAAGGAGCTAGGTTTTTGCTTAGGGGTTGATCTCCTATCTTGTTTAAGACAAAATACTTAAGAATTATTCACTTACTTCGAAGCTAGGATTCCAATGCTTGCGAAATCGAAATCCGTCTCAGATTCGAGGCTGATATCGCTGGCGTTGTCATTCATGGGGTAGTCGCGTTTGAAATCCTTGAAGTAAACGAGTTCGAAGCGTCCGTCGTCGGTTTCGACGATTGCGGAAAGCGACTCTACCCAATCGCCCGAGTTGAGATAGTGAATGTCGCCCATCGTCTTGTCGGCAGGAGTATGGATATGTCCGCAGATGACGCCGACGCAGTTTTTGGCGACGGTGAGTTTGGCGAGCTTTTCTTCGAAGCTGGATACGAAATTGACCGCTTGTTTGACCTTCGCTTTGATCGCTTTGCTAAGGGAGTAGTATTCTTTGCCCCGCCAGGACCGGTATTTATTGTACCAACGGTTCAATGACATGAGGAGTTTGTATCCCCAGTCGCCGAGGTGGGCTAGGAAGACGAAGTTTTTGGTGATCGTATCGAAGACGTCGCCATGGAGTACTAGGTAGTTGCCGGATGCGGTTTCGTGGACGAACTCTTCGACGATGGAGAGGGAGCCGAATCGCATGGGGAGGAATCTGCTGAGGATGTCGTCGTGATTCCCGCGCAGGTAGATTACGTCGAGTTGTTTTTTTTCAATTCGCTTGAGGATGAGACGAAGGAATTGGGTGTGGACGGGTTTCCAATCGCTGCCTCGGTTGAGTTGCCAGCCGTCGATGATATCGCCGTTGAGGACGAGGCGTTCGCAACGTGTGTTCGTCAAAAAGTGTAGGACCTCCTTTGCCTTGCAATTTTCGGTTCCCAGGTGCACGTCTGAGATGAAAATGGATTTGTACTGGCGAGGCGGTTTCTTCATGGGTTTCGCGAAAGCGAAGCGGTCGCTTTGCGCTTATAAAGAGAGGCTTTGATGGAGGAACTTGCGAGGAAAATACGTATTAGTAGCGAGATTGTAAGGGTTGTAACGGGGGGATCTGCTTCGTGAGTGTTGAAGATGAAACCCTCTATGCGCTAACCGGTTGCACGGCAGTTGGGAAAACGGCTCTTGCTTTGGATTGGGCGGAAGCGAACGACGCGGAGATCGTGTCCTGCGATTCTTTGCTATTCTATCGGGGGCTGGATATAGGCACGGCTAAGCCTACTCGCGAGGAACGGGAACGCGTACCGCATCACTTGATCGATATTCGGGACGCGAACGTGGCGATGGATATTGGCGACTATGTGAAGTTGGCTATCGCGACGATTGAGGGTATTCGGTCGCGAGGGAAGCGGGTGCTGGTGACTGGCGGAAGCGGGTTCTACTTGAAGGCGTTTTTCGCGCCGGTCGTGGATGCCGTTGTGGTGAGTCCGGTTGTGCGGGAGCAGGTTTTGGGAATTGAGGCGAGCACGGGACTTGAGGGTATGGTTCGAAAGCTGGAAGAGCTGGACCCTAATTGCCGGAGCGCTGTGGATATTGAGAATGGGCGTCGTGTGATCCGGGCGTTGGAGCGTTGTTTGGAAACGGGCAAGACGATTCGAGAGTTGAAAACCGAGTTTGCGGCGCAGAGTAATTTGTTAACCGAGGCGCCAAAGCAATTGGTGGTGTTGACGCGCGATCGCGATCGTTTGAATGAGCGAATTGCTTTGCGTGTCTCCGAGATGTTGAGGAGCGGATTGATTGACGAAGTGGAGCGCTTGAAGGCCGAGGGTTTTGAAGCAAATGCGAGCGCGTCGGGGTCGATTGGGTATCGTGAGACTTTGGCTCATTTGAGAGGAGAATACAGTTTGGATGAGTTAAAAGAGACTGTCGCGACCAACACGCGACGCCTCGCTAAAAAGCAGAGAACTTGGTTTCGGACGCAATTGCCTCAGGGTAAGACTATCAAATTGGATGAGGCAGGTACGGACTTGGTGGATACGGTTTTCGAATAGACGAGTCGAGAATGAGTTGAATTGCATTAGAGATTGGACTTGAGGATTTCCTGTTCGAATGGAGTGGCGTACTATGAGTATGCCCAAATGTTTAATAAACCGCAGAGTGTTTTTTAGTATTGTCTCAGCGATCTCTGCGTACTCTGCGGTTAAATAATACCTCCATTTTGATTCATCGCTTTTAGTGGAGTTGCTCGTTCTTGCGATCGGGTGCGATTATTTCTATCACCTTGTAGTTGTTCTTCTGCGAATTGTAGGGCGGGTCGCTGACCCGCCAGCGGACCAGAAAATGTAGCCTCAGCGAGGCGACCTACAATAGGGATCAAGTGCAGCCATCGACAAGTCGGGGTCTTTGACGGAGATCGTGAATATCGCCCCAACAAAAGCTTGCTCGAGAGCGGGAGGGAGCAAGGATGGCGATATGTCTGATATTCCGGAAATCGTGGATTTCGATGAGTGTTCCGTTAAGCCTGCTTTGTTGGCTGGCGGGGGTGTCGCGTTTGTTCTTACGCTTAATCCTCTGAGCGTGTTATTGCTCTTCTTGGCGGGCTTCGTGGCAACTTCTACGTTTATCTTTAAGCATCAAGTTCGCTTGGAGCTGAAGCATGGGATGAAGGTTGGGATAATGGCCTGTTTGGTCGGTGTTGGAGCGTCGACCGTGGTTTACGATATTCTATGGGTTCTTTTCGATTATCGGATTGGGATGGAATTCAATTTGGAACTATTGGCCCAGTTCATAGAGCCTCTTCCCGACGGAGGTGGTGAGACGATTCAAGATCAACTCGACAAGGTGGGAGAGGAGCAGTTTGGATTTGGGCCGATTATTCAGCAGCTCATGAGTCTTTTTGTGACTTCGGGTATTGGCGGCGCGGTTGGCGGCGCTTTGGCGACTGCGGTTTTTAAAAAGGGTCGATTGGCTCAGTAGGGTAAGTCTCTGAGGTTTCTTGGGTAGCGGCAGATCTCCGAACGGCCATATTTTGTAGTGAGTTGAACGCGTCAATTCGATCGCCTTACTACGATGACCGCTCGGAGATCGGTCGCTACCTGGTAAAACAAAAAGGGCTGCTTGAGAACAAGCAGCCCTAGTTGGGAAATTGAATTTTGCCGTGGTAGCGTTTACTTGGCAGCTGCTTGAGAGAGGATCTCGTACATTCGCGTGACCATATCCTTCGGGTCTTCGAGAAGACCGGCAGCGACCATGGAATTGTCGAATGCTTGCAAAGCAATGAGCTTGGCGAGGTCCGCGTTTTCCGAGCGCTGTTGGTTGAGATTGATCATGAGCTGATGTCTCGGATTGATCTCGAAGAGCACTTCGGTCGGCAATCCGCTGTCTTGTCCCATTTGTTTCATCATGTTGCGCATTTGCGAAGACATGGCATCTGGCGATAGCGCCATAGCTGGACTGTCTACGAGGCGTTCGGAAACTTTCACTTCCTTAACCTTGTCGCCGATCGTTTCCTTGAGCCATTCGCAGAGGGCTTTGGATTCGTCGTCTTTGAGAGCATCTTCTGTTTCGGCTTGCGGAGCGTCGTCGAGTTTTAGGTCGCCTTGGTCGCCGGAAACGAGCGTCTTTTCATTGTATTCACGAAGATTGGACATGACGTATTCGTCGACTGGTTCGTAGAGGAACAGTACTTCTAGGCCTCGAGATTTGAAGCCTTCCAAGTAAGGACCGCTTTCGATGGATTCGCGATTCTGGCCGATGATGTAATAGATTTCCTTTTGCTCTTCCTTCATGCGCGACACGTAGTCGGCGAGGGTGGTCTTCTTGCCTTTTTCTTGAGCGGAAGACTCGAAGTAGAGCAGCTTGGAGAGTTCGTCCTTGTAGGTCGGATCGACGGCGACGCCTTCCTTTAGGAAGAAGCCGAACTTGTCGAAGAATTCCAAATACTGCTCGGGGCGTTTCTTTGCTTCGGTAGCGAGGAATTTGAGGAAACGTTTGGTGATGACTCGACCGAGGTTTTGGATGAGCGAGCGGTCCTGCATAGTTTCGCGGGAGATGTTCAGCGGCAGGTCTTCGCTGTCGACTACGCCTTTAGTGAAGCGCATCCATTCGGGAAGCAGTTCGGCGGGTTTGGAGTCGATAAGCACCTTGCGGCAATAGAGCGCGACTGCGGGATCGATGCGGCCGAATCCGGCGCGTTCCGGGTTTTCGTTTGGAACGAAAAGCAGGGCATTGATGGAAAGGGGGGCGTCTGCGCTGAAGTGAAGACGGTAGCGTGGTTCGTCCCAGGCGTTAGCTTGGAATTTGTAGAACTCGGTGTACTCTTCGTCTTTGATCTCGGCTTTGCTGCGCAACCAGAGGGCGTCGATGGTGTTCACCTTCTCGCCATTGAGATTGATCGGGAAAGGAACGAAGCTGGAGTAGCGTTTGATGATTTCCTTGATGGTGGAATCGCTAGCGTAGCTTTTTTGGTCTTCCTTGAGAGTGATGACGATTTTTGTGCCGCGACGTAGGTCGTCGGCTTCTTCTACTTCGTAGCTGCCGGCGCCTTCGCTGGTCCAGACGTGACCCTTTTCGTCTTCTTTCCAGGAGCGCGAGTAGACTT
>JBNMOQ010000181.1:0-10739 GCA_051275055.1 Candidatus Pelagisphaera sp. | reverse complement strand
CGGGCTTCGGGACGTCCGGCAGTTTGGGCGAGTCCTGCGATGAGGGCTCCGCGTTTCCAGTTTCTGGAATCGCTTTGTTGAAGGAGTGCCACTAATTGATTGAGGGAGTTGGTGTCGCGTTTCTCGAAGAGCGCTCCTGCGAGTTTTCCAAGAACGGAGATTCGGCCTTCGTCGTGAATCCATTTTGCGTCGCCGAGGACGAGCGAGGCGAACGCGGTTTCGTGTCCGGATAGACTGGATACGATTGCGTCCTCCATGTAGGGATTCGGCAGGTCGGGATGGAAGATGCGTTTGATCGCGTTTAGGATGAATGTCTCGTCTTTAACGACTGAAAGCGATTGGACTGCCTGGAGGCGTACGCGAAATGCGGGATCCTTCAGACTGGCTGCGTAGGCGTTTAGGAGAGCGGCGTTGATCTTTGTTTTGGCGAGTTTGGATTCGCCGGTTCGAATGGCGTGTACGCGCACCCATTCGGAAGGATTTCGTAGGCCGCGCGTGATTGTGTAGGCATTGGTTGCCGAACGGCCTTCGAGGCTCCAGAGGCCGTGGATTGCTTGAAGCTCGTTTTTCGAGGATACGCTTTTTCTCAGAGCGACGATGGCTTCGTCGCTGATTTCCGGGCGATCCGCGAGCAGACGTTGGGCAGTGTCGCGGGTCCAGCCATTGTCGCTTCCGAGATCCTCCACAAGTTCCAGATCCGTCTTTTGGGAAAGTTTGGGCCAGTCGCCGCGTTTTGGCGCGTCGTCCGGTACGACGCGATAGATGCGTCCGAGGCCGGTGGGTTGGTCGAGTCCGCGCTCGAGGATTTGTTTGCGAAGGAAAGTTGTGACGAATTCCTTGTGCTGAAGAATGCCGCGATACATGTCGACGACGTAGAGGTAGCCGTCTGGACCGGAGCTGGCGGCGACGGGGCGGAAGCGTTCGTCGGTCGAAGCGATGAAATCGACCTTTTCCCATACGGGATCGTCTTCGGTTTGCTTTAGGGCGGTGAATCCGAATCCGTCGTCTTCGATCGTGTAGCGGAGTACGGCGTTGCCGCTCGGTTCGGTCGTGAAGAGGTTACCGTAGAAATTGGCAGCGTACTTATTGCCGCGGTAGATCTCCGATCCGGAAGCGGCGGTTGTCGTGTTCAGGCGGAAGTCGTCGCGCAGGGTTGGTCCGCGATAGCCGCGGTTGACGCCTGGATTGACGCGATTTGAGAAAACGCGTTTGTCGGCGGCGACGTTTACGTTGATGCCATTTTTGGAGAGGTGACCCGGGTTGCGGTTGGAGTATTCGTAGGGCTGGAAGTCGGCGAGGCCGGGATTGCCGTTGGTGGTGTAGAGAAGGCGGCCGTAGTCGTCCATGGTCATTCCCCATTGGCCTCGGGAGGCGGTGTCTTCGATTTGAAGTTTGGAGCCGTTCCATTTCATACGGCGTTTGGACTTGGCATTGTAGAGCCAATTATCCAATCCGCGTTTGAGAGCGTTTTCCATGTGCTCAACGGAACCGGTTACGGCGTAGTCGGCGACTTTGGTTTTCCGGTCAGCTTTAAGGTCGCCGTCCAAATCCTCGCAAAACCAGAGCGTTGGAGGTTCGGCGACGAGCACGCCACCTTTGACGATAGAAATTGCGCGGGGAGTGACGAGGCCTTCGAGGAATGCGGTGGATTTGTCCATCGTGCCGTCGTTGTCGGTATCTTCCAATACCATGATGCGTCCGATTGGATTGTCTTCGTTGTTGCCGTCTACGTCGGGCATGTAGGCGGGCATCTCTACAACGTAGAGGCGGCTGTCGGCGTCCCAAGCGATGGCGACCGGATCGTGGATGAGGGGTTCGGAGGCAACGAGCTCAACGTGAAAGCCTTTCGCTATTTGAATGGATTCCAAACCTTCCTGCGGCGAGAGGATGGGAGCTGCGGGTACTTCGAAGCTTTTCCAAATTTCCGATTGGGTGTCTCCCGCTTTGTCCTTGCGATCGCCTGCTTGGCCAAATGAAGAGGCTGTGGACACGAGAATTGCGAATGTTGCCTTTAGGCAAAGGAAAGAAGTGAATAGGGAGCGTGCAGGGCGTATTTTCATGACTTTCAGAATTTTTGGATTAGCGAAACAAACACGTGTTGGCATAAGCGCAAGCGTTCTTTTCGAGAGTTGATCGATTGAATAAAGAAAGGGTTCATCCCACGATTTGGTAGGAATCGATTGACTAGAGAAGTGAATCTCGCAGGGGAAACCCGCTCCAATAATTTGGGAATCTCTATTTGTTACTCTCTATTTTTCGAGGTTTTTGCCCCAAATCATGCAACTCTATTGCCAATAGGGTTACGTAAATGACCTCAGATTCATGTAATTGGAGGAAATACTACCATGACCGTCAAAGGTCACGCACAGCGCTTGTCGCCGTTGTCTGCACCGATTTGTTCGCTTTTCTGATTCCTAATTCTCGGTCACTTCTCTTTTTCCGGTACGTCTTCAAGCTTCAGAATCTGTCTTCGATCGATCAAGTTCGGTAGCAAGCGCTCGTAGGAAACCTCCTGCACTGCGATGTCTCCATGAACAGCCTCCATAGCGGCCAAGCCAGCGCTTTCGCTGAGAATCATGAACACTGGCTCCATCCGAATGGATGCAAAGCCCATGTGGGACGCTGACACGCAAAAAGTCACCAGTAAGTTGTCGCATTCGGCCTGCTTTGGCGTAATCGCTCGATAAGAGATTTCGTAGGGCTGATGGTCCGGAGTAAAATCGTTGGGATTCCCCTCATTTCGGACAAACCCATTATCCACGATACGCTGCACCAAGTGACTATCCGCTCCATAGGATCCAATTCCAATCGAGTCTTCCTTCGAACGGTTAGTCTGAAGATCGCGACTGGTCATCACGTAGGACCCTAGCATACGCCGTGCTTCTCGAACATAGAGTTGCGGCGTCCAGTGGCCGTTGTCTTTGAATTCATCTTTCGGATACCCCCATTCGAGCATCTCGTCTCGAGTGGCTTGCGGCACACGTGGATCGTGGCCGATGAAATAAAGTAACCCTTGGGTGTAGTCGTCGTGGTTTTGAAGAATTCTTCGACGAGTGGTTTCGTCGCCTTCTGGGTAGCCCCAATTGAAACCGATGAAGTCCGTAGAGAACGGTCCCCCATCATTGATATCCGTCTTGCGATTCGGCAAGTCGTGCGAATTGAGAAAACTCCATGAATCACGCGGGCTCCACAAAGGAATCGTCCCTCGAATAGCCACATAGCGCGCGAGCAAGTCATACCGGCTCGCATCATAATTTCGTGGCTTTTCGATAGGCAGGCGATTCTCCGGATGATCAGTCAGGCAAATACGGTGGTTGTAGGCCTGAACCTTCCGGTCTCCCTGCCCATCTTCGCCCCGCGGTATATCCATCACTCCGAAAAGTAGATCGCCGTTTTCATCGTAGGGGCTGATGTCGACATCCCACTGCTTGCGCGAAGAGAATTCTCGCGGCACAACGCCGGCCAGCTTTTCTCCGTATTCGGCCGAAGACTCCCGCCCAACTCTATAGCTTACTCCCGCTTTAGCCAGAAGATCACCCTCGTAGGTTGCGTCAATGAACACGCTCCCACTAAACACGCTTCCGTTGTCGCACCGAATCGAAACGAGATGATTACCTCGCTTTTCGACATCCACAAGGCGGAGACCGGTAAGAATCGTGACACTCGCTTCCTCCATCATTTCGAGTAACACCGTAGCAGCGGCCGATGGTTCGTGATACCACCATTTTCCATCATTGATCGGACTGCGCCGAATCCTTTTCAGATAGGCGTCTCTCGTCTCGAATTTCCAGACCTCGGTATCATCATAGTAAATTTTGAGGCGTCGGTAAAATTCCGCCGCCATCCCGCCAATGCTTTCCCGAGTCCCAAGGTCCGTCTTTCCCAATCCTCCGGTTACCATACCGCCGATGTGTTCTGTCGGCTCAATAACTATGACATTGCCTCCATTGCGGGATATGGAAATCGCGCTGAAGATCCCTCCAGCCGTTCCACCATAGATGACAACGTCATGTTTCTTCTCTTCCGCACAGAGCGGCAGGGACCCAATCGCCCATGCGAATAAGGACAAAACGAAAATCATGGCCTCGCCGCGTGTATTAATCCTTAGTTGGAGGCTTTTCATTAGTGGTAAGGCAAACAGTTCTTTTGAGTGTATTTATGACAAAATAGTGCTCTAGTTTTGCAGCACTTGCTTGTCCGCTAGAATTCGCTTGCGCAGCTTTGCGTAGTCTACGTCCTGCACGGCAACGCTCGCGTCGATCGCCTGAACTGCAGCCGTCGCTGCACTCTGGCCGAGTACCATGAACACGGGCTCCATGCGGATGGAGCCGAATGCCATGTGCGTCGCGGATAGGCATACAGGAACAAGTAGATTCGCGCATTCGTCCCGCCTGGGAACGATCGATCCGTACGCGATCGGGTACGGTCCAAACCCGCCGACCTCGACGTCGCCCTCGTTGCGGACGTGGCCATTTTCATCGACATACCTTTGCACGTGGTGCGAGTCCATCGTATATGCGGCCATACCGATCGAGTTGTCGATCTCGGTCTTGCCCTCGCAGTTGAGCTGGGTCATAACGTACGTGCCGATCATCCGCCGCGCTTCTCGAATGTAGAGTTGGTGCGGCCAGTGCCCGTTGTCGGTGAACTCGTCTTTGGGTAGCCCCCATCGTCCCACATGCGCTCGGAGTTCTTCCGGCACACGCGGGTCATTGGCGAGGAACCACAAGAAACCCTTCTGATAGGTCTCGTGGTCCTTGATGATGCGTTTGCGAGTGGCGTAGTCTCCCTCGGGATAGTCGTAATTCATCCCGATGTAGTCCGTTGAAAACGGTCCCTTGTTGTTTGAGTCCGTCTTACCGTTAGGCAGGCTTGATGTCATGAAGTATTTATTACCGTACGGGTTTGCTTCTGCGAGAATCGTGCGTAGCAGCAGTTCATACTGCATGGGATCGTAGCCCTCAGGCTTCGAGAATGGAATTCGATTTGCCGCCACGTCGGTTAAGCACATGCGGAAGCAATACGCCTGGATGCGTTCGTCCGCGGTGCCTTCTTTGCCCAGGCCTCCCTTCATTACACCCGGCAGCAGCCCGCTCGAATAATCGCCAGGTTGGACATACGGATCGATCGGCTTCGAAAACTGATGGTGTATTGCATATTGCGCTGCAACGCCACTGAGCGTCTCGCCATATTCGGCGTTCGCCTCTCGGCCAAAGGTGTACGACACTCCCGCTACTGCCATGAGGTCGCCCTCATACGTTGCGTCTATAAACATCTTCCCGCGGTACGTCTTGCCTGACAACATCGTGATCGACACGATGCGGCCCTCTTTCATTTCCACGCCCCTGCCAGGTGTCCGATCGAGCCACTCATCGCGATGTACGGTGATCTTGTACTCAGCGACATAGTCCTCGAAGACCTTCTCCGCAACGTGGGGCTCGAACGTCCACATCTCGACCTTGCCGTAGTGCTCGCCAATCCGTTGGTAGAACTCGCGCGACAGCCCGCCTATCGCATTCTTGTTACCGATGTCCGTATTGCCAAGCCCACCACTGGATAATCCGCCCAGGTGCTTGTCCGGTCCGACGACGATCACAGTCTTGCCCATGCGCTTCGCCTGCACCGCAGCGATCACCCCGGCACTGGTTTGTCCGTAGACGACCAAGTCGTATCCTTTTTCCTCTGTCACTTGGCATGCGAGATTCGTCAGCGCAATTAGTCCAAGGATGATCCCTACCCCAACAGTCTTCATGATGGACCTCATTGTGATCTTCGTATTCTTCATATTCATTCTAAGATTCCACTTTTTGCCAAAGCGATCTTTGTTAAATCGATTTTTGATGACCGATTGAAATGGTGTCATCTGAGCGGTAAAATCCGTCATGTTGCGCTTTAAGAAAATGTGGCATAGCAATCGCCCCAGCTGCAAACGCTGAGCTCTTAACGAATGGGCGACGGGTCGAAGAGAAATTCTTATTAGACGGGGTATTCATATTTGATGTTTCCATAGATCAATGGCTACGGATCCTCAACCCGCAAAGCAAACCTCAGGTCCCTGTAACTGTTACGCGGAACGATTGAAGGATGAATATACACTTTCACCATTCACTCTTAAAAAAGCCAGGCAGCTTTCGTCACACTGTTTTTTAGTTCAATCGCCGGTGGTCAAGATAGCAGCTATGAAGCCAAGGTTGTTCAGAACAACGACCCAATTCCAGTAGTGGATTTTAGTGTTACGGTTGAAGTTCCACCGCGTCTTGGAAAACATACTACGGCGCAATAATGAACGCCGCTCCGGTGTTGCGTGAGATGGCTCTGGAGATGTCGGACCTTACCCCTGTTATTTCCTCCAGATAAATACCTCGGACAGTCTACGCTCTTCGCCCGTCATGAGCTCTTGACCGGTGTAGCCCCTTGTGGGCGAGGACTGTTGTTGGAGATCCTGAGCCTGTCGAAGGGCTTCGTTGCTGAAATTGGTAGCGGCCGACCTCTGGGCGGCCACTGAACGACGAAGTCGTTCAGCTACTCCTAGAACAATGACCGCTCGGAGATCGGTCCTTTATTAATACCCCGGGGATTCTTTATTATCCTGAATCCTACAAAGTCTCGATATTGGAACCGGGTAAACAGTCGTCGACCGATAAAGCGAAAAGCAGCTCAACAAAGCACTCTCTATTTGTGGTTGTCGACTGTGATTCCGGGCCAGTCGTCGGTGCGGAATGGCGTTGCGGGCAGTCCGTCGCGACTGAAGAGATTGCATTCTGGATTATCGGCCCAGGCGTAGCGAACGGCGGTTGGTTTGTCGATGGCGTCGCTCCACACTTCGATGGTGTTTTTATCGACGATTCGGGCCTGCGCCCAGACGAATGACTGGTCTTTGCCGGCTATGGAGAATCCGACTGGTTCGCGGGTGTCGAAGGCGTAAAGGCCTTGCCCGGTGTGATCGAAGGTCAGGGTTACTCTCGATCCTTTGACTTTCATGCTTTGGTAGGTGGGGCTTTGGTGAACGATGTCGATGCCGTAGTCCTTAGCCAAGGCCCAGCGGGCGAGGCGGTTGGCGACGGTGTGTTTATCGCGTGGATGGATGTCTCGGCCTTCGCCTACATCGATGATGACGGCTTGGCCGACGTTTTGGAGGGCATCCATGGTCATGGTTTGGGCTTCGCGCAGTTCGGCCCAGTCGGAGTCGGCTGGTTCTGAGACAGTGGCTCTAAAGTCAGCGAGCTGCACGTAGTAGAATGGGAAATCGCCTTGTCCCCACTCGTCGCGCCAGCTTTGGATCATAAGGGGAAAGAGGTGGCGGTATTGGTAGGCGCGGCTTGCGTTCGATTCGCCTTGGTACCAAATGGCGCCTTTGATTCCGTATCCAATTGTTGGATGGAGGACGCCATTGTAGATGTTAGCGGGGCGATGGTTGCCGGTGAGCGGATTGCGGGGAGCTCTGGGGCGTTGGCCCTTTTCGCCGTTGGCGGTCCAGGTCTTGAGCTTGGCTTGAAAATTGGCCGTCTCTTTTTCGATGTCGTATTCGCGGGCGGTTTTGTTCCAGTTTTCGATGAGCTCGGAATAACGTTTGTCGGATTCGAGAATATCGCGTCGCACCCATGCTTCAGCTGCGGAACCGCCCCAGGCATTGTCGATAAGCCCGACAGGAACGCCGAGAGCTTGTTGAAGCTGGAGGCCGAACCGGTAGCCGACGGCGGAAAAGCTGGATACTGTTTGGGCGGAGCATCGTTCCCATTGGCCATTGAAATCGTTTTGCGCTTCTTGCGTTCCGACCTGGGGAACGGAGATGAGGCGAACTTGCGAAGAGTTGGCGGTCGCAGCTACGAGGTCTCCGTCGTAGGAGTTCGACACGGGCCATTGCATGTTCGATTGGCCTGAGCATATCCAGACTTCGCCTACTAGTATATCTGCATAGGAAAGAGAATTCTCGCCTTTGATGACCATAGAGTGCGGCCCGCCAGCGGGAAGAGGTTCGAGAGCGATTTTCCAGTCGCCGTTCGAGTCGGCTTTGGTGGCATGAGATTGTCCTGCGATTGTGATGACAACCTTTTCATCGGGATCTGCCCATCCCCAAACGGGATTGGCGTGGTTGCGTTGCAAGACCATGTGATCGCCGAAAATGGAAGGCGTCGAGACGTCCGCGTGAATGTTGGATAGGGCGATCGATGAGATTGCGCAAAGTAGGATTCGTATTGAGGGAGCGAGCATTTTTTTGAAAAAACCGGTAGTTAATAGAGAGGGGGTTGTTCGTTTTGGTAGGGAGAGGGGTTCTCGAGAGAAAACGAATTCATGGCAGAGCATGAGATTAGGTTTTGAAAATGGAATTGAGTCGTCGGCAGTTTTTGCGACGGCGGAAAGCTATGATTTTGATATGGAGAGTCAAAGCGTATTTGAGACTGGTTCCGGCAGAATTGCGTCTTAATGGAGATTTATGGTTAGGGTAGTCGCTTTCGATTGCCATTGGACCTCGTTTTTGTCTTTTCAAACACCTCGGTTATGCCCTTTAGAAAAATAAGTTTGTTTGCTGCTTGTGTCCTCATTGTTGGTGGAGGGCTTGTTGGTTTTTTGTGGATTCAATTGGGAGAGGAGCCTGGATCCGTTTCTGCAGTCGCTTCCTCGGACGTTCGGTTCAATAGAGATATTCGGCCGATTTTTTCGGAAACATGCTTTAATTGCCATGGGCCGGATGAACATTCGCGCGAGGCGGATTTGAGACTGGATACTGCTGAAGGCGCCTTTGGCGCATTGGAGGAGGGCGGGTTTGCCATCGCTCCAGGCGATCTTGAGAAAAGCGATGCTTGGGGACGGATTATCAGCGACGATCCGGATTTGTTGATGCCGCCGCCGGATTCGCATTTCGTTTTGAGCGATCGACAGAAGGCAACGGTCAAACAGTGGATAGAAGAAGGCGCGAAATATGAAGAGCACTGGGCATTTGTCGCTCCGGTGAAATCGGAGTTGCCCGAGGTGGAAAACGAAACGTGGGGAAGCTCCCCGATCGATCGTTTTGTTTTGGCGAGGTTGGAGCAAGAAAGACTGGAACCGTCGGAGGAAGCTGATCGCCGGACGTTGATTCGTCGTTTGTCCTATGATTTGACGGGCTTGCCGCCTGCGCTGAATGACGTGCATGCATTTTTGGAAGACGATAGTCCAGATGCATACGAACGATTGGTCGACCGGTTGTTGGCGTCGCCGCATTTTGGAGAACGGATGGCGTCGGCTTGGTTGGATCAATCGCGCTATGCGGATACGAATGGTTATTCGCGCGATGGAGCCCGGACGATGTGGCTCTGGCGCGATTGGGTGATCCAATCATATAATGAAGACAAACCGTTCGACGCGTTTATTCGCGAACAGATCGCTGGCGATTTACTGCCCGACGCAACGCCTGATCAAATTGTTGCGACAGGTTTCAGCCGCAATCACATGATCACTGCGGAAGGGGGCACCATTAAGTTAGAGAATCTGACCAATTACGCAGTGGATCGGGTGAAGACTACGTCCGAAGCGTTTCTTGGGTTAACGATGGCTTGCTCCCAGTGCCATGACCATAAATTCGATCCGATTTCCCAGGAAGATTACTATCGGATGTTCGCCTATTTCAATACCCTGAGCGATGAAGGAATCGATGGGGCTGGCGGGATCAATGCGGAGCCGGTGATCGAAGCGCGCACGCCGTATAGGCACTCGGATATTGAGGATGTTCGGGAGAAACTTGAATCGTTAGAGAACTTGTTAGCGATTGAAGCCGCAGCATTACAGAGCTCTTGGGAACGGGAGGTTCTCGGTGAGCAAAAGCTTCTCGGCAAGGATTTGCGTTTGCATGGATTGAAACCTCTCATGGTGAACAATCCTAATATTCCTGCGTCGATGATTGAGTTGAGGAAGGACGACTCGGTTTTTCTGAAGGAGAAAACGCTCAGTCCGAGAGGAGCGTTTTATTCGCTCGCGATGGAATTCCCAGAGGGAATTGAAAAGGCGGTTACGGGGATTCGAATAGAATTTTATCCGCATGAATTGGTGAACGATGGCTCGCTCGGTTATGGGGCTAAAGCAGGCGAGGGAGGGTTTGGCGTATCCGCTGTATCCGTTTCTTCGGGTACGGTTCCTGTTGCTGACTTCGACTTGAATAGCGAAGTCGAAGTGAGCTCTGCAACGGCAAGCTATTCTCATCCGGACTATCCCGCCAGTGGAATGCTCGATCCTCGTTGGCCCACTGCCTGGTCGCCGCTCGGCAAGACAAAGGAGCCCCAGCATTTGACGCTTACGTTTGCCAAACCGGTCGAGCCCGATGAGTCACCCTATTTATCGGTGATGGTGAATTTTCAACAAATTGCCAATGCTGGTCATTTTAAAGTCTTGGCAATGACGGGAATCGATGACGATTCGAATGTGCCCGAGGATATTCGGCGAATTCTCAATGAAGCTCCAGTTGATCGTAGTCGACGGGAAGCGAAACGATTGTCGGAGTATCACGCTCAAAATGATCTTCGTTTGGCGGGTTTGAACGCGGAGATCGCTATCCACGGAAATCGTTTGCGCGAAATGACGGATAGCTATTCGACCCAAGTTATGGATACGGCAATTGAGCCGCGAAAAACTTACATCCTAAATCGCGGAAGTTACGATGAGCCAGGCCGTGAAGTAGAGCCGGGTGTTCCGGCGTTTCTGCCACCTTTGCCGGAGGGAGCATCGGCAGATAGACTGGGATTGGCTGATTGGTTGGTCGATCCTAA
>JBNMOQ010000180.1:0-10787 GCA_051275055.1 Candidatus Pelagisphaera sp. | reverse complement strand
CCGGTCCCCACTCACTATCTTCCGGAACCCAAACCTGACTGCCGCTCGAGTTGTCCACATTATACGGCAACCACACCAACGGTCGCTCGTAGTCGGTCGGAACGCCTGGAAGCTTACGAACAAAATTGCGCCCATCCCACTCGCTCGGCACAACACCATGAAAACTCCCCGGCTGGCTCCACGTGATTTTGCAGCGCGGAACATACGAACCTTCGTTTTCACCCGTTGTTATCTCGCCATTCGGGCCGACACCGATTCCCCCAGGCGCACGCAATCCCCAAGCATATCGTTCAAGCTTCGAACCGTCAGGCGACACTTTCAAAACCGCGCCGCTATGTTCAGTCCACGGACTGAACCCACGCCCACCGGACTGCACTGGCATCGCCTTGGAAAAATAAAAGTTGCCCGCTTTGTCAGTCTCCAAATCGAAGCTGAATTCGTGAAAACCTTCCGTTATCTTGATATCGTTATTAAAGCACTCGTAGAAATCGACTTCGCCATCGTCATTCAAATCATGTAAACGCGTGATCTGGTCCCGTCCTTGCGTATAGACTACGTCATCGACGATCTTCAAACCCAAGGTCTGATACATACCGCTAGCGTATCGCTTCCAGGTTATCTTTTCCAAGTCGCCATCCAATCCACTGGCAATCCAAACATCGCCATTCCACGTCGAACAAGCCGCACGCGTACCATCCGCGAAAAAGTCAAACGCTCCTAGACGCATACTCGCGAACCAAGGATTGTCGTTCGGCAATGGAATCGTATCCACGGCATACGGTGACTGATCCGGACCCAACTGCCCCTTCGTCTCAAGCGTTTCCGGGTATATAGCCGGGCCGCCTTTAGTTAAAAGACTCAATTTCGTTTCTTCGTATTCCGGCAATACCGAAACGTTTTTCGAATACACCACTTCGAAACGAGCGGCCGACTTAGAAGCGGGAATTGTTACAACCAGTTTCCCATCCTCAAGTTTTTCCATTTTCGCCCCTTCTGGAGCTCCCCTCAAATAATGATTCACCTTCGGTAGCGAATTTGTCTCGAGCGACTTCGGGCTGCGCTCATCGACCAGCAACTGAAGCGAAACATCACGCGGACCCATTTCGAAAACGCGGGCCAACTTGTCCTGCCTCAAAGTCGGCATTTCCAAAATAGAAACGTCTCCCACCGTATAGCTCAAAATAGTCTTATCCCCGTGCCGATGAAGACCTTTGTACTTCGCCATCTCGCGTGGCAATGGTCCGTGCTTCGTTTCCCGAGGATCGCTCCAATCCCCATCCATCGACCAACCAGGGCTATCAGAGTTCGAGAACAAATAGGCATCGTGATCAGCGGGCATGTATGTATTGCCGCTATGCTTTCGATCCCAAGGCGTTCCGGCAAAAGTCACTTGTCCCTCGAATCCTGCGACCATGCGCATCAACTCAGTATCGAACACGACACTCGCCGATTCGCTCTCGCCCACTTTGATCGCAATCCCCTTCAGCACGCCCACATCGCCTTCCGGGCCGAATTTTCGCATCGTGTCCGAAATAAACGGACCGGTATCCATCAGGGTCCACCAATCTGCATCAGGCAAGGTCGCGGCTCGCTCCTGAGCACGTTCGCCACGTGTCTCATCTGCGGCATTGGCCACAAAAGCGGTTGCAAGCCCTAGGCAGGCTATGAAAATGAGTAAAGCGCGTGGCATACAGACAAATGGTTAAAACGAGTTCGACGTAACGATGTATTCGTAAGGTAGACCGTTATTTTCCTTAAAAGGTGATCTTTGGACAACTTTTTGAGTTTCCGATAATTCGAAAATCACCATGTCCCCAAGCTGTAGGAGCGGGTTTATCCCGCGATTCATCTTATTCCATTTTTTGAGAGGCCAAAAAATCGCAGGATAAACCCACTCCTACACCAACTTCTCAGCGCGTAATCCCGAAATAATTCTCCGCATTCGCGAAACAAATATTTCGAACCATTCCTCCGACTAATTCCATGTCACGCGGCAACTCGCCATTCTCCACATCCGTACCGATCAGATTGCAGAGCACTCTGCGAAAATACTCGTGACGCGGGTATGACAGAAATGAACGCGAATCGGTTAACATTCCCACGAATCGAGACATCAACCCCAAATTCGAGAGCGCATTCATCTGCGCTTCCATGGCTTCCTTTTGATCCGAAAACCACCACCCGGACCCGAGCTGCATTTTACCAGGCGTTATGCCATCTTGGAAATTCCCTAACATCGTCGCGATCGCGTAGTTGTCCGACCAATTCAAATTATAGACGACCGACTTCGGCAATTGCCCAGTCTGTTCCAAACTATCGAAAAAACTCCTCAGTTTAGCTACCTGTGGAAGATCGCCAACTGAATCGAATCCCGTATCCGGACCGAGTTGCTTGGACATGCGCGTGTTATTAGCCCGCATCGCTCCCAGATGAAACTGCATCGTCCAATTCTTCTCCGCATTCCAACGGCCAACCTCGCGCATAACGTAAAACGCGAATTGCTCCTTCTCGTCAATCGAAGCTGCATCGCCACCACGAGCCTTCGAAAAAATAATGTTCACGGTGCTCAAACTCGTCTCCGCGTGAAAACAACGTTCAAGCCCATGATCCGTCAAACGACCTCCCATTTCATGAAAGAAATCATGACGCGACTTGAGAGCTTCCAGAAATGCCTCGAAGCTATTCACAGAAATTCCCGACACCTCGGACAAACGATCCGTCCATTCATTGAACGCTTCGGGAGCATCAACCATCAGTCCCTTATCCGGGCGAAACGTCGGAACAACTTTCGTATCCAAACCCAATGACTGAATTGCCTGATGATGCTCTAGACCATCAGTCGGGTCATCAGTGGTTCCAATTACCTTTACTTTGAATTTCTTCAAAATTCCATGAGCGCTTAGAGCCTCCGACTTAAGAAGCTCGTTCGTCGTATCCCAAATTTCCTTGGCCGAATCTTCATTGATCAGCAAATCGATACCGAAATAACGTTTCAACTCCAAGTGACTCCAGTGATACAATGGATTCCGCAAGGTATGCGGTACCGTTTTGCACCATGCCATGAACTTGTCGAACGGATCCGCATCTCCCGTACAGAGCTCTTCGGACACGCCATTCGCTCGCATCGCTCGCCATTTGTAGTGATCGCCTTCCAACCAAATCTCAGACAAATTCGAAAAGCGACGATTGGTCGCCACGTCCTGCGGCGGCAAGTGACAGTGATAGTCGTAGATTGGCTCGTCCTTCGCGTAGTTGTGATACAACTCGCTCGCGGCTTTGCTTTGCAAAAGGAAATCGTCGTGAATAAATGACATAAAATTTTGGATACTTTAAAATCTAAGCTTAGTCGATCAAGGCGTTAACCAGCAATATCTTCGAGAAACGCATTCCAGTTCGCATAACCTTCTAAACGACTCATCGCCGCATCGCAGGTCTCCGGACTCGCCAAGCCCGTATTGCGAGCCAAGAACACGATGTACTCCGCGACGCCTCGTGCGAATCGCAACTGACCTTCGTCGCTGATCGTATAAAAACGTTCACGTTGACGGTAACCGGCTGCCGAGTGATCGCCCAGCGACGCCTTTTCAGGTTTTCCGTCGGCTGCAAGAACATAAAGGAAATTGTATTCAAACCAGAACATGTGATCCGGATTCGGGACCAAGGCTTCCAGAGCAGAGCGGCAAGATTCAGGCGACGCAAACACATCGGTCGATACCTTCTCAAACTCGAGAGCATCCACGATAAACTCACGAGCCATCTTCTGCTCGGTTTCTTCAGCGCTAAACGCGCCCGCTACTGCCAGCTCCAAAGTAAATGCATGCCAATCCTTCCACAAATTCTGGTCCGCTGCATTCTCAGAACCGTGCAAAGCGATTCCCATTTCGTACGTGTAACGTCCGCTTGTCTTGATCTCCAGATTGCCTCCAGTGACCTCCCCCATTACCTGATAATTCTCAGCCGATTTTCCGGAACCTGAGTGAAACCCGATGCTAACGTCGAATGCCTTACAGACTTCCCATTGGGCCGTCGCCAACTCGCGCAAACGATCGTTGCTCGGAAACGGCATGTTCTTTTGAAAGCCAAACGCCGGCGCCACGAACTGAACCGGCATATCCATCTCGATACACAAGGCCAACATGATAGCCGTCGTTTCCGGCGTCGTTAGACCTGGAAGTTCATCGATAGACAACTCGCGCAAATACGAGCAACCCGCCTCCGTCGTAAATGCCGCTTCGCGCGCTCGACGATATTTTTCATCGCGAACCTTCATCTTCTTCATCGCCGGCCAAACGTAGCACAGCAATGCATCCAACTCCGCCTGATCCAAACTCAAGCCTGCATCTTCCACACGCTTAGCTACATTCGAAACCAAATCCGCTGCGATTTCCGATTCTACAAAAGCACGTCGATCCGCAGCCGACTCAAGCGACTTCGTTAATGCCAACTCCGGCGAGATATCGAAAGTAATGTACGAAGCGAACAAACACCCGGTAACCAATTGATCTTCTCTCACATCGAACTTTCCGCCGATCGGCTGATGATCCGCATTGAAGCTCCAAGCAATACCACGTTGATGAAATCCGGTCTTCAACTTCGCCATCACGCAACCATGACTCATACCCTCCACCGATTGACCCTGATGTCCTTCGGGAACATTCGTTCCGATAAACGGAAATGGTACAGTGTCCAGCTCATCCGCAAGCATCACATCCACGTCGTATACCAATTCCCGCGGAATGCTGTTCTGGTTAGCGGTCATCCCGATACCCAAATTCGCCATCGCCCAATCGACGCCCGGCCAATGCAAAGTCGTGAAACGCGCGCCGATACCCAATGTGCTTTTCCCGAGATTGCCTCCCGAGCTCGGAAAAATAGCGCTCGTGGGGTTGACCTCCTGTACTCGATTCTTGATCGCAACCAGGTTCTCCAAGCTCGCCGGAAAATAGTTGAGCTCGCCAATCTCCACTCCATTCGAAAGTCCCGTTTTTGACCCATCACCCGAACCAGAGCTCAAGCGCCATGCGTGATCACCATTAGCGTTCTCAACAACCGCCCACTTACCTGCAGCCGTCTCAAACACGCTTTTCTCGTGAACAACGATTCCCTCGTCTGTTTCCAAATGGCCTTTCAACTCATCCCAATCCAAACAAAAATCAGGACTGACACAGGGATTCTGTGCAATCCGGATATTATTATCTAAAAGAAATTGATTGATGGGTTTCATAGAAAAATTGCCAAATATCCAAAATGAAAAAACAAAGAGAAGTTCCAGTCCCTACACGTGTTGGATTCAAAGCAACACCCAATCGCCTTTTTTACAAAAATGAAAGCGCAAAATCATAAAACGCGTTAACCGAGGTCATTTTAATCCATCTCTCTGATCCAGCGAAGTTTATCATTTAAATTCTTGATAGACACCGAGCAAATTTCCAAAATCCACGCCTTACTTGAGTCATTTGAACCGACTCATCAATCACTACCTTAACGAACCTTCGTTCTCTCATTCTCTATGCCACTCATACAAACTAACGGAATCCAAATGAACTACGAGGAACGCGGCAGCGGCGATCCTCTCATCCTCATCATGGGCATCACTGCTCCTGGCGGCGTCTGGGAAGCCCACGCCGATCTCTGGAGCCAAAACTATCGCTGCATTCTCGTCGACAATCGCGGGATTGGACTCACGGACAAACCTGAAGGCGACTACGACAGTGCCATGATGGCCGATGACTACGCTGGCCTCATGGATGCTCTTGGAATCGAATCCGCCCGTGTCGTCGGCGTTTCAATGGGATCCATCATCGCCCAACAACTTTGCCTCCGCCACCCGCAAAAAGTGAAAAGCGCAGTGCTCATGTGTCCTTGGGCACGTTGCGACCGCTACGCCAAGTCGACTTTCGAGCACATGAAGGCATGCTTCGCCCACCTTTCTCCTGCTCAATTCATGGAATGGATACAGCTCCTCATTTTCACGAAGCCAGCTTGGGACGATGACGGATTTCACGCAGGATTGCTAGAAGGTCGCCAAGGATTCGCCAACGGCCCGACTCCTCAACCGCTTCACGGCCTCGAAGGTCAGGCCGCTGCCTGTATCAATCACGACGTGTACGATCAGCTCGGAAAGATCTCCCAACCGTGCCTGGTCATCGGCGGCAAGGACGATATCTTCACCCCTATCTGGATGGGTAAAGAAGTAGCCGCTGCCATCCCGAACTGCGACACCCATTTCTACGACGACGCCGGCCACGCTTTCCACTTCGAGAAAATGGACGATTTCAATCCGAGAATCCTCGAATGGCTTAACGCCCACTAATCACCAGCGCAAACTTCACCAAAGGAGGACCAACCCGGTCCTCCTTTTTTCTACCCCAATCCCAATTTCATCCTTCATCCCTCACCCTTCATCCTTTCTCCTCTCCCCCCATGCCCATCGAATCTGAAATCAACTCTATCGGCCTCGGCACCTTCGCCATGGGTGGAGCCGACTGGAAAGCCAGCTGGGGACCGCAAGACGACGAAACCTCCATTGCCACCATTTGCAAAGCCCTCGACTCTGGTATCAACTGGATCGATACAGCTCCCGCCTATGGTCTAGGCGTCGCCGAAACCGTTGTCGGCAATACACTCGCCGGTCTCGCCGAGAGACCTTTCATTGCAACCAAGCTCGGTCGCTGCTGGAATGAAAAACGCGAACTCGGTTCCAATCTCGATCCCGCATCCATCCGGCAAGAATGCGAAGATAGTCTACGGCGACTAAAAACGGATGTCATCGATCTCTACCAAATCCATTGGCCAATTCCAGATGAAGGCATCGAAGAAGCCTGGAGTGCCGTTGCTGACTTAAAACAAGCCGGAAAGGTTCGCTACGCGGGCGTATCCAATTTCAGCGTAGAGCAACTAAAACGCTGTCAGCCGATCATGCCGATCGATACGCTTCAATCGCCACTGAGCCTTCTAGAGCCTTCACTACTCGATTCCATCGTTCCTTTTTGCCGCGAGCAAAACATCCGAGTCCTCGCCTACAGCCCTATGCAAAAAGGACTCCTCCTGGGCAAAGTCACTCCCGCTTGGGTCGATTCGCTCCCGAGCGACGATCACCGAAAAGCCGATGCTAGTTTCCACCCCCCCCGCCTCGACGTTATCAATCAACAAGTCCAAGCCACGCTGAAACTCGCTGAATCCCAGGGTCTCAACCTTCAACAACTCGTCGTTGCCTGGGTTACTTCGATCCCCGGTGTCACCGCGGCAATCTTAGGCTGCCGAACTCCAAGCCAAGCAGAAGCTGCGGCTTCATGCGAAAGCGTCACTCTTGATGCCGAGATCAAAGTCGCTCTGGAAAGCACTTTTCAAATAAACTCAAGCGATTGAATCCCATTGTAGCGCCTGTAGCGCTATGCTAGCCAACCCAACCAACGATCACCTTCCTCCCCTTTTCCTCAACCCAACATCCACCTCCTCACTAAACGATGAATGAATCCAATTTCGACAAAGACCTCTTCCTAATATTCTTTAGTATCTACATAGCAGCAATGGTCGCACTCGGCTGGTGGGTATCGCGTAAACAAAAGACCGGCGACGACTTTCTCCTCGGGGGACGCAAGGTCCCCTTCCTCTTAATACTAGGAACGACTATCGCTACCATGGTCGGAACGGGCTCTAGTATGGGAGCCGTCGGGAAAGCCTACACACACGGTTGGGCCGGCGCCTTGTTTGCAATCGGCGGAGCGGCGGGGCTTTTCTTTTTAGCCAAATTCTTCGCAGACGTTCGTAAGTATAATTTCATGACACTCTCGGAAGAGATATCATTCTACTACGGTGGAAACCGTTTAATCAAAGGCATCGTCGGCCTCATCATTTTCTTCGCTTCGGTTGGCTGGCTTGGCACTCATATTTTGGGGGGAAGCCTTTATCTTAACTGGATTGCCGGAATCGATATGACGACCGCTAAAATCATCGTTGCCTCAGCATTTACGATCTACGTGATCATCGGCGGCTATACCGCAGTCGTCTGGACCGATACGATTCAAGCGGTCATTCTGTTTTTCGGATTTATTCTGATGGGCGTTCTTTGCCTGAACAAGATCGATGCCTGGAACCATTCCGACGCAATTTTCGACGGACGCTACTTCGCATTTTTGGATTCCGACAACATCCTCGCTTCGTTAACAGTCGTGATAAGTATCTTTATTAGCGTGGTGACTGTCCCATCATTCAGACAACGCATCTATTCATCCAAAGATAAAGGTACGGCTCAAAAAAGCCTCTACATCTCAGGCTTCATGTACCTACTGTTTGCCATCATTCCAGTCATCATTGGAATTACCGCCTTCAATCTCGTACCAGGATTAACAAAGGCAGACCATGCATTCCCCGAACTCGTCACCACGATCCTTCCTGTCAGCATCGGCATCATCGTATTGATAGCAGGACTCAGCGCAGTCATCTCTTCCGCCAGCTCCGATGCGATCGCCGGCACCTCAATCCTGCTGCGCGACCTCTTTATTCTATTCACCGGTAGAATGCCACCAAAGGAGAAAGCAATAACCTACTCGCGTTATGGAGCCACTTTCACGTCAGTTTGCGCCGTTCTATTCTCGCTTTTATCCGACAACATCTTCGATTACATCAAAGACATGGTCGGCATTGTGATGAGCGGAATGTTCGTCTGCTGCATGTTTGGCAGATTCTGGAAACGCTGCACCTGGCAAGGTGGAGTTGCCGCCATGATCACTGGATCTGCGACCGCTCTTATTGTCGTATTCAATCCTGAATGGAAAGCGGCCTTTGGTGGAGTAACAATTCCATCCGTCATAGTATCCACCATTTTCTGCGTAATAGTCAGCCTCCTGACTCCAGCAAACACAGTCTCAGACGAAGAAGCGCTCGCATCCCTCGAAAAGGAACGGGAAGCCTTCACCTCGTAAGACTGGTAACAAATGGTAGGGCGGCATCGCCGAGGCCGCAGAGACCTAATTCTACTGCGGCATCGGCGATGCCGCCCTATCTAATTTTGAAAGTGGATTTTAACCACAGATTTGACGAATGAACACAGATAATTTGAGCGAGAGATTCATTTCGTCTGCGCTTGACGCCTCGTGCATTCTTTAAATAATTTCGTATCATACTGATTGATACAACGAACGATCTAAAAAGACTACGGCTAAGGTTTTATTAAACCACCGAGGACACTGATGACTAGGCTCAATTCCATCATATCAGTGTCCTTGTAGGTTATCAATTTTTCAATGATTGTTTGTATGAAACCTTCCAAGATGATCCACTAGCGGCCTCTCGATAAGTTTTTATTATCTGTGCTTATCTGTGTTTCGAGCACAGCGACACATTCATGCTTTTCGAACGCCAAACATGACAGAGAAGGCCCTAGGGCGTCAAAATAACTTTAGTCAGGCCCTCTTCTCCTTTGTGCAATCGAGCGAACCATTCCGCGCCATCCGCGAGCGGCTTCACTTCGCTAATCAAACAATCAACGTCGATCATACCTCGAGCGATTAAATCCAAACACGCAGGATACTCTCCCGCCGACGCGCAGGTTCCAATCAGAGTCAACTGACGCGTAACGATTTCCTGCAAAGGCATATCGACCGTCTTCGCGAGATTGCCGACGAGCGTGCAGCTCCCGCCTTTTCGCAATAACGCAATCGCTCCCTGAATAGTAGGAGCGATCCCAACCGCTTCGAATACATGATCGGCTCCGCGCCCACCAGTTGCTTCCTTAATCAAAGCAGTCACATCGACCTTAGAAGGATCAAGCGCGAGATCCGCACCCAATTTCTTCGCCGTCTCAAGTTTCCCCGCATCAAGGTCAATCACGGCCGTAAAGCCACAGCCCGCTGCCTTTAATGCCTGAAGGCAAAGTAAACCAATCATACCCCCGCCAAAAACGACCGCCGAGTCGCCTAGCTGCATTGGAGTACGAGCAACAGCATGTACCGCTACTGACACTGCCTCGACCATAGCCGCTTGCTCGAAGGAAATAGCATCCGGCAAACGATACAAGATATGAGCAGGAACCGCTACGAATTCCGCAAACGCTCCATAGCGCCGATAATCATCGCACGAAACTCCCAGCACCATGCGGTTATCGCAAAGGTTCACCTCGCCTCGACCGCAATGCCAACACTCGCCGCAATAGACCGTTGAATCGAACGTCACGCGGTCTCCAGTCTTCCACTGCCTATCAACCGCAGAACCTACCTCTGTAATCATTCCAGCGGCCTCATGCCCCATGACAATCGGCGGAATACGCCGACCGCTCGAACCGTCCATCCCGTGAACGTCACTACCGCAAATGCCACAGGCTTTCACGCGAATCAGCACTTCGTTATCTTTAATGCTAGGAGAATCGATTTCCTTGTATTCGAATTTCTCGTACTCAATAAGTTCTAAGGCTTTCATATCTTAAAAAGGATCTAAGTTTTGGAAAGAGCGAGGCAAAGACCCTCGAACACCAAACAACCATGACTCCACCGAGGCATCAGTAAATAAATAAATTACCTAATTTTTCCGTAGGGCTGTCGCTCGCGACACGCCGCGTAGTCGGGAAAGTCCAAAAACGCTGCTTCTCTAGAGTCCAAAAATTCACTGGTAGTTGGAACCCATTGAGAACATTTGACGTCTCCTTAGTTACCAACTAACATTAATCTCTACTTTCCAAAACCAAGCACCTCAATGAAGGTATTATCCAAATCCTTAGTGCTCGCCTTTGCGACAATACTCGTCTCGACAAACCTTTTCGCGGCAAACCAAGTTGTAGTGCATTCCCAAGC
>JBNMOQ010000179.1:0-10830 GCA_051275055.1 Candidatus Pelagisphaera sp. | reverse complement strand
TCCGGCTGGAGAAATGTGATCCGTCGTTACCGAATCGCCCATGATTGCCAACGGACGCATGCCTTCGATCGGCTTGATCACGCCAACTTCCATCGAGAAGCCATCGAAAAACGGCGGTTTGTGGATGTAGGTGGATTCTGGATTCCATTCGTAAATGGCGCCGGTCGACGACTCAATTTGCGACCACTCTTCGTTAGAATTGGCGACATCGGAATATTCCTTGTCGAACATCTCCGTCTTCAATCCGGTGCGTACTGCGTTGGCT
This sequence comes from Candidatus Pelagisphaera sp., assembly GCA_051275055.1. Classification (GTDB taxonomy): domain Bacteria; phylum Verrucomicrobiota; class Verrucomicrobiia; order Opitutales; family Opitutaceae; genus Pelagisphaera. Next base: position 10,565 of record JBNMOQ010000179.1, on the reverse strand, counting down.
ACATCCTCGTTGGACGGCCATAAGTCTTTCAAAAATACGTCTTGCCCATCGGCTCCTTGGCCAATCGGTTCGTTGTACATGTCGATATCGACGCGGCCAGCCAAAGCGTAGGCGACAACCAACGGCGGCGACATGAGGAAATTCGATTTGATCGATCCGTGAACACGGGCTTCGAAATTACGATTTCCCGAAAGCACTGATGCTGCGACGAGCTCACCTTCCTTGATAGCGCTTTCGATCTCCGGCGCTAGCGGTCCGCTATTGCCGATACAAGTCGTACAACCATATGCAACCAAGTTGAAGCCAAGTTGGTCGAGGTAAGTCTGCAAACCGGTTTCATTCAAATAATCGGTTACCACGCGCGATCCCGGGCCGAGGCTGGTCTTCACGAAAGGAGCGATCGTAAGTCCTTTTTCCACAGCCTTCTTCGCAAGCAAACCTGCAGCGAGCATGACACCTGGATTCGACGTGTTCGTACAAGAAGTAATCGCAGCGATCAAAACCGATCCATTTCCGATCGAATCCGAATCGCTTATCGACACTCGCGTATCGCGGGTTTCAGCCGGAAGCCCGAATCCGCCATCGGCGACTGGTTTTTCATAAAGTTCATTGAAAGCGCTCTTCAAGCTAGCGACCGCAATGCGCTCCTTAGGATTTTTTGGTCCCGCTACACTCGGCTCGATATCGTTGAGATCTACCGTAACGCACTTCGTGTATTCAATTTCTCCTGCATCTGGGATACCAAATATTCCTTGTGCCTCGCAGTAACCCTTGATTGCGGAGATTTGCTCTTCGCTACGTCCGGTTTCACGCAAGTAGTCTATAGACTTTTCATCGATTGGGAAAAATCCCATCGTCGCTCCGTATTCAGGAGCCATGTTCGCGATCGTTGCCCGATCGGCGAGCGAGAGCTTACGAGCGCCTTCGCCATAAAATTCGACGAATTTGCCGACAACCCCAAGAGCGCGAAGTCTTTCGGTAATCGTAAGCGTAAGATCCGTTGCAGTGATGCCTTCCTTGAGCGACCCCTTGAGCTCGACGCCCACAACTTCAGGAGTGAGGAAATACACGGGTTGACCGAGCATTCCCGCTTCCGCTTCGATGCCGCCAACGCCCCAACCTACGATACCCAAACCATTGATCATGGTCGTGTGCGAATCAGTGCCGACGAGCGTATCCGGGTAATAAACTGCACCATCGTCTGTGGCTTTTTGCTGCACGACTTTGGCCAAGTACTCGAGATTGACCTGGTGAACGATCCCGATGCCAGGAGGAACTACTTGGAACGTTTCAAAGGCTTGCTGCCCCCATTTTAGGAATTCGTAGCGCTCCATATTACGCTCGAATTCGATCGCCATGTTTTCTTTAAACGCTTGAGCAGTACCGGCCTTATCTACTTGGACCGAGTGGTCGACAACCAAGTCAACCGGCACAAGCGGCTCGATCATCGCCGCATCCTTGCCCAATTTCGCCACTGCAGACCGCATGGCCGCGAGATCGACGAGCAATGGTACGCCAGTGAAATCCTGTAAAACGATACGCGAAACGACGAACGGGATCTCGGTCTGAGCCGGAGCCGCCGCGTTCCAATTGGCCAAAGCCTTAACATCCTCTTCAGTCACGCGTTCCCCATCGCAATTGCGCAAAACGGATTCCAATACGATCCGAATGGAAATCGGCAGTTTCGAAATCGGGCCGACTCCATTTTCCTCGAGCGAAGGCAAGGAATACAAATAGGAAACTCCTTCGGAACCGGAATTGAACGTTTTTAGGGAATTTAGCGGATTTGGTAGATCGCTCATTTTATCGTTTTTCTTTTGCTGTAATCAGTCGCCCGAATTGGGGCTTTATACTTCGACACTCGAAATCGGTTTTTGACCGCGCTGTTCGCGCAAATCGTGTTTGTTATTAATCTTTCTTATCGTCCGTTCTCGAATGTGGAAAAAAGGACGGCCCGTATTCGGTACCGTCCTGCATTTATTTAAATTAGTTTTAAGCCAAGGCCGCTTTAATTGCGTCGAAATCCGGAAGCTGCTTGGGATCGTCACTCGATTCGCTGTAAGCAATTTCCCCAGCCTGATTGATAACGAAAGCTGCTCGCTTGGAAACACCCTTCAATCCAATCAAATCTTCGAATAGCACATCGTAAGCAGTGCTCACGTCCTTGTTGAAATCGCTCAAGAGGGGAAACTTGAAACCACCGTTCGCATTGGCGAAAGCTTCCTGAGAAAACGGGCTATCAACGCTGATTCCATAAACCTGCGCATTAAGACCTTCGTAATCGCCGAGCGAATCGCGAATCGAGCAAAGCTCGTCCTGACAAACGCCAGTGAAAGCTAGCGGGAAGAACAACAAAACCGTGGATGTCTTTCCAAAGTTGTCGCTCAAAGTGACGTCGGCCAAGCCTTCATCATTTTTCGTCTTTAAAGTAAAATCTGGAGCTTTCGTTCCTGTAGCGATTGCCATAATTATTTATTGGTTGATGCGTTGCGTTGAAATGGATTCGCAAGGATTAGGATTTCCCTATCCGAGGCAAATCGAAAGCGCTCGAATCCACATCAAATTTCGGTTTTCCAGCGCGGTTCGCTACCTATCGCCTCGCGATCGCCCAAACATTGTCGTTTGTCGGCAGCCGATCGTAGAAATTCATCTTCCACAATTTCAGCCCCGACGTCTCGATCATACGAGTCAGCGTATTCGGAGTGAAGTAGTTCACGTGATCCGGATAGCGAAAGCCGCACCAGCGACGCTGGCGAAATCGACGATTCCAGCAGCCATAATTGGGCACTTTGATAATAACGTAACCGCCCTTCTTCAGTTTTCGAGAAACTGCTCTCAAAACAGCCATCGGCTCAATCTCGTGCTCCAAGTAGGAACAGAAAATCACCAGATCAACCGAACTGTCCTCCAGCGACTCCACTCCATCGATCGCATTCGAATGAATACACCGTCCGCCCAAAGCGACCAAACGCTCGTTAGTTTCCATAGCCAGCTGAGACGAAATCTCTACCCCCAAGGGTCTAACCGCTACCCCTTTCTGATCCTGGAAGTAACTAGAAATCCGGACCAGCTTCTCCCCTGTTCCGCAGCCGACATCAACCATTGAAATTCCGTCATCCGAAATGGCTTCCTTCGCGATTCTCGAAAGCGTCTCGTAGGCCACCTTCTCGATACGCTCCCGTTTACTCAAGTTGCGACGCACGCCCTTGCTAAGATTACTCGCAAAATCGAGCACAGGCTCCTCCTTACGCCGGCGCTCTTTCTCTTCCTCGTACGTTTTCTCCCAAGCAAACTCATCGACCAACTGCGAGTAATCCGGTGGATTCTGCAAAAAGACCATTCCCGTCTCCTGGCATTCGACGACCTTCCACTCGCCGTTTGAATAAGGCGTTTCCTTAACAGGGGTTTCAGTTTCAGTTAGAGGATTCTTTCGGCTCATAGAATTCAGATAGACTCCAAAATGGAACGCATCGAAGCTCGATTGTCACTCCAGAATATCGGCCCATCAAAACTTGCCTGCCCAAAAAACGGTAAGCTTACCATTTTTTTGGCATGATGAGAAAAAGTTCTTAGTAAGGATCCAGTCGAAGAAACCGATTCCCGCTTGCCGTCTATCAACTCGTCCCTACGGTCGCCTCTTTTTCGCAACCATGACCGAAGCCATCCTAACTCACCCGGGCAGCGCCCACAAAGACGAATTCCTCGCTTGCTGCGCATTGCTCTCCCAATGCTCCGTCCAGATCCAGCGTCGCGAACCTACCGAAGCGGACTTGAGCAATCCGGACACTTACGTCATCGATGTCGGACATCGGCACGAGCCCGAAAACCGCAATTTCGATCACCACCAATTCCCTCGAGATGCGACGCCCACCTGTTCCGTTTCCCTCATTCTTCAACATCTAGGACTCTACTCCGACGCACAAAAATTTTGCGACTGGCTCGAGCCAGCCGAATGGTTCGACTGTCGCGGCGCCAACGGAACCGCCAAATGGCTCGGCGTTGAACGCGACATCATCGGAAAGCTCAGCTCCCCGATCGACATCACCTTGCTCCGACGCTTCGCCGCCAAAACGCTACACGTGCCCGGCGAACCCATTTGGGAAATCATGAAAATGATTGGCGACGATCTCGTCGACTACCTCAAATCGCTTCGAACCCGACTCGATTTCATCGGCCAAAACTCCCAGCTCTGGGCAATCGAAGCCAACGGATCGACCTTCCAAGCCATCTACCTGCCTCGGACCGAACCTTTACCCGAAGAACCCTCAATGGGACTTCCTCGATATATCCAAGAACAAGGACTCGCTCAAACCACCATTGCTATGATCTACCCAGATCGACGTGGAGATGGGTATGGACTAACTCGATACAACGATCACCCCAGCATGAACTTCACTCGGATCGATTCCGAAACCGACGTCCACTTCGCCCATGCCTCTGGGTTCGTAGCAAAGACAACTGCCACGACCGAGGAACGTCTGAAGGAATTGCTGAAGAAGAGTTTTATTTCTCAGTAGCTTTCCTCAAAGACTCCTAAACTAGTTCATCTCCAAGTAAGAAGAGGGGGGCACTTGCGTCATCCCGTGTCAGTCAAAACTGTTCTCGTTTCACAGCGTCAGCAGTACAACACTACCTCCCAGTAATGTCCAAAAGGTTGCCAATCCAACTTCGAATTAGCTATTCAATTCTTTTCGAACATTGACCACCTTGACCAGTGACGATGAACTGTAATTTCCATGCTTCACCACCTTAGATCTACCAATTCCCTCTACTACTCATTCATTGTTGCGGTATTCATCGCAACTCAACCAGCTTACACACAGAAATTCTTCGATCCGGTTCAGCCAGAGGTTAACGCCCTGATCGCTGAAGTTCCTCCCGAACTAACCACCCAACCCGAGCTCACGTTCTACGCTCCGCCGAAAGCACTTGCTAGCGGAGCTGTTACCAACGACTGGAAGGACTTCCTAGGGCCGACTCACAATGGAATTTCAAAGGAAACGAAACTCCTAAAATCCTTCCCAACCTCCGGTCCTGATAAATTATGGGAGGTATCCAAAGGCGAAGGGTACGCCTCGCCGGCAATTATCGGCGACCGCGTGGTTCTCTTCCACCGAGTCGGTGATAAATCGACTATCGAATGCTTAAATGCCGAAAATGGTCAGCGGTACTGGAAAGCGACTTACCCTACTTTGTACCGTGATCGCTACGGATTTAGCAACGGACCGCGTTGCCAACCAATCAGCGACGGAACATTCGTCTATACGCTTGGAGTCGAAGCAAAGCTCACCTGTCTATCGCTCACAACGGGCCAAATCATCTGGCAACGCGATCTGAAAACGGAATTCGATCTAACCTTGGATTTTTTTGGCGTAGGGGCAACTCCACTACTCGAAGGCGATTTAATCATCGTCAACGTGGGCTCTCCCGATGGTCCCTGTGTGGCAGCGTTCGACAAGAAAACAGGAACCATGAAATGGGGAGCTGGAAGCGAATGGGGCCCTAGTTACGCCTCGCCTATTCCAGCAGACACCGCTGCGGGTCGCCGGATATTCGTTTTCGCCGGAGGCGAGAGTCGCCCAGCCACAGGAGGACTTCTGGTAATCGATCCGAAAAATGGTCACGTCGATTGCTCGTTCCCTTGGCGCGGATCGCGGTACGAATCCGTCAATGCTTCTTCTCCTGTAATAATCGACAACCAGGTTTACATTTCGGAATGTTATGGAGTCGGAGGAGCGCTTCTAAAGATCAGTCCCGACGGAAGTTGTTCGGAGGTTTGGAGCAACGAAAACCTCAATACTCACTTCATGACCGCCATTCACAAAGATGGCTATTTGTATGGAATCGATGGGCACGGACCTCAAAATGCGCCCTTCGTTTGCATCGAACTAGCTACCGGAAAAGAGATGTGGAAAACCGAACCGGAATGGATAACTGATGTCGACAACGGAAAAGGACCCCAAGAGTACAACCTCTCCCCCGCGCTCGCCTCTCTAATGCTCGTCGACGGACGCTGCCTCGTTCTCGGACAATACGGTCACCTCGCTTGGATCGATCTAAATCCAGAAGGCTACAAGGAACTCGACCGTACGCACCTCTTCCTCGCCCGCCAGACCTGGGCCATGCCCGCCCTCAGCAAAGGGCTGCTCTACGTTGGCCAAAACGACGCCGGAGTCGATGGCACCAAAACCCGACTCATCTGTTACGATATTCGAGGGGAAGAGTAAACTAGAGATTTTCCCACGAAGGTCACAAAGATCACGAAGCAGTTTCAAACTCAGCAACTAAGATATATTCGTGCTTTTCGTGAACGGTTTCTTTTTTTAGTCGTTCGAACCACTTAAGCCATCGCCTTCAAAGCCTCTACGAGGGCATCCAACTCAGCTGTGCTCGTAAAAACATTTGGAGATATGCGGCACCCGCGCACGCCTGAACCATCGATTGCTACAGTCCATATTTTATGGGTATCTAACAAAGTCTTTGCCATATCCGCAGGCTCCATTCCTTTGATCCCGACATTAGCAATCGCGCAGGAGCGATGCCTGTCTTTCGGAGTATTCAAAATAACATTATCTATTTCACGTACTCGATCCGTCCAGTAGTTCTGAATAAAACGCAAACGAGCCTCTTTCCTCTCGCCTCCAATCGCGTTGTGATAATCGATCGCATTGGCGATTGCTAAGTCTACATGAACTGGATTCGTGCCGGTATGATTGAGTCGCGTAATATCCGACGGCTCTTTATCCGCATCCGCGAACAGTGGCCACAGATTCGGAATATTCTTCTTTTTGACGTATAGAAAACCCGCTCCGAGCGGCACGCTCAACCACTTGTGAAGACTTGTGCCATAATAATCGCAATCCAGGTCTTCGATAGAAAATGTGAATTGCCCAAAGGCATGCGCTCCATCAACCAAAACTTCAACGCCTCTCGCGTGGGCCATGTCGCAGATCTTTCTAACCGGGAGAATATGTCCTGTTATGTTGATAATGTGAGAGACCATCAGCAACCGCGTCTTCGAAGTAATCGCAGAAGCATACGCTTCAACAATTTCGTCATCGGATTTTGGATGCATCGGAACATCGATGATCTTTTGAACAACTCCGTAGCGCTTATCTACGAGTTTGAACATATTGCGCATTGCTCCGTAATCCTGATTAGCAAACACCGCCTCATCACCCGTCTTCCAATGAATCCCTCCAATTACCGTGTCCAGCGATTCCGTGGCGTTTCGAGTGACAATCAACTCGTCAGTCGAGCAACCTCCCATTTCCGCCAATTTCGCCGTTATCTTCGCCTTATCATCAACGCGATGGTTTCGCATGTAATACGAACCTTCATAATTTATTTTTCGAATGTGCGTAATCAGATGCTCCAAAGTGTCCTCCGGCATGATGCAATAAAAGCCACTCTCCAAGTTAATGTAGTCCGGTTTGAGCTTATAGGTCGCTCGAATTTTCTCCCAAAATCCTTCGTCTCCAGCGAGCTCGTCGGGAGCAACTCCCTCGACTGCGCCAAGGATTTTTTGAAGGCTTAAAAACAGGGGTGAGGCCGTAAGGCCCAGCAAAGACACTTGCTTGATAAAATCACGCTTATGCATCGTAGATCGTGGTATTGGGGTTCGGTGGTATTGGGGTTCGGCTCCAATTAAGATGAATCCCGAGCATCTGTCCATTCGGAATTGTTAGGCGGGTAGGCTGAAGAACAAGCACCCTAGGCTGTCAAGGGTAGCGACCGATCTCCGAGCGGCCACATTGAATGATACAATCGTTCAATTACCTTGATGACTATGGCCGCTCGGAGATCGGCCGCTACCAAAACAAAAATAGCATCTAACTAAGCGGCACAGCGCAAGCGCTGGCCCTACAAGCGACTAGCTCCCTTCCTGCAAACACTACCCCTTTACGCAACACGGCAACATTGCCGCGTCTTCCATGCCGTGAATAATTTTCTTATCGGGTGGACAAAAGGTAGCTAGAGCTCCTGCCAGTTCGGCTTTGTCGCCATTTACAAAATAGTAGGGATTCAAGCGCAACCGGCCAGAGGCTTCATATTCGTCGCCGTCCTCCGAATACAGAGGATGCTTTAAGCGAATCGATTTACGAAATTCCTGGATTACGTGTAGGTGTGAATCCGCCATGGCACACGCTTCTTTGAGAGCCAAAGTCCATTCCTCTTTCGAAACATCGCTACCGATAACAACGCTACGCGATCCCCAAGCAGTCTCGTGAAATCCAGAAATCTTCAGGACTAAATTTCGCTCCTTTTGGCTAGCTTCGCCCAAATCCATCCAAGAGTGCAAAGGTCGTCCTTGAGCATGCGGTCCATCCACCACAGCGCCTGGAGGAAGCGGGGCCGGATCAACTATCCACGTCTTAGGAATCAGGGAATCCAAGACCTTACGCGATCGCTTCGGAATTGCTTCCTTCCAAAACTCGGCGAGCAAGTGATGGTGATACAATCCCATCGCCGACTTCTCCTCGAAAATTGGCTTTAATGGCGGATCAAGCGCTATTTCTCCATTCTCCCAAGCTTCGATTATAAACTCAGCCGTCTTGATATTCGCTAGATCGAACAATTCGAAAAAACGATAGACCACGTCTATTTTTTCCGGAGTTCCATCGACATCCATATAGAGCCCGCCGCCGAGAGGAAACACGTCATCGGCATGCAAACTAAACACGCGAAATCCTCTTAACTGAAGCCGTTCCGCGAGCCAGTCCATCTCCGGTTTATAGGTGATCGCTTCTTCGCTTATCACGATCGCGATCACCGGATTTCCCTTATCCGGCGCCAAGGAAGCCAGGCGGCGGTAAAACGCGTTTTCCATCGCTCCATCCGCTCCAAGCATCGGATGATCCGAATCGTCTTGATACAAAGCGTTCAAATAAGCAGTCAGTCCAATACCACCAGGAACCGAATCGAGTTCGGCAATCGAGAACCCATCCTCCGTCACCAAAATATCAGGACGAATAACCGGCGGCACTCGACCCTTGCAAGCTTTGCTCCGACTGAGAGCCACTAGCTCTTTCGGCTTTCCGCGATCCAGATACTCCGCCACCCATGGAGCGTAGAGCTCTTTATTTCGAAGCAGCTTCTTACCATCAGCGCTACGCGAATACAAAACCTCTATGGCCTTGTAAAAATCCAGACTCGCTTGACCAATCGCTTCGAGTGACTCGACAATCTCGCTGCTCAGCTCCCACGGTTTCGGAGACGTTCGCCAAGTTTTCCCTTCGAACAACTCCTGACGAGCAAATGCTTCCTTCAACTCCTCAAATTTCATAGTACAAAAATCAGTCACTCAGAGGTTTAGTCTGAGCAAAGCGCAGCCAAAAACTCAGACTGAAGCACTGAGCTACTAGCCTTAGCTTCATTCATCCAGTTGAATATCCTTGTTCCGGTGACGCGGAGATCCCGCCCTCAACCATGCGTTGATAAACTTGTCGAGATCACCATCCATAATGTTCTGGAGATTACCCGAATCCACACCTGTGCGCAGATCCTTTACCAATTGGTAAGGCTGAAAAACGTAGCTTCGAATCTGGCTGCCCCAGCCGATCTCGCCCTTTTCCCCATAAACCTTCTCCAACTCCGAACGCTTCGCATCCTCTTCTTTTTCATAGAGCCGCGCCTTGAGCATCTTCATAGCAGCCGCGCGATTCTTGTGCTGAGATCGATCCGACTGACAGGCCGCAACCACACCGGTTGGAATATGAGTCAAGCGCACTGCCGAGTCCGTTTTATTGACGTGCTGGCCTCCCTTGCCGCTCGAGCGGTAGGTATCTTCGCGCAGATCCTTATCCTCGATTTCGATTTCTGTATCGTCTTCGATTTCAGCCACGACATCCACGGCGCAAAACGACGTGTGACGCCGGGCATTCGAATCGAACGGGCTAATCCGCACCAAACGATGCACTCCACGTTCCGCATTCGCATAACCAAACGCATTGGGACCTATGATTCGAATCGTCACTTTAGACAAACCCGCTTCCTCACCCGGAAGAATATCGATAATCTCCGTCTTGAATTCGCGACGTTCCGCCCAGCGCATATACATGCGAAAAAGCATATCCGCCCAATCGCATGACTCCGTCCCGCCAGCTCCAGCGTTCACGCTCAAGATCGCATTACAGTGATCGTGCGGTCCTTTCAGATAACACTGAATTTCCAGCTCATCGAGTTCAGTCTTTAGGACTTCCGCCGCTTCGTGCAGCTCGACAGCCTCTTCGGAATTCTCGTCAACACCCTCTTCCTCCAGAAGCTCTTCCATTCCCTGGGCATCCTCGAGCTTTGCTTTGAAACCAGACAGGCTGCTGACAACCCGTTTCAGCTTATTCGCTTCGCCGATTATTTCCTGGGCAGCTTTCTGGTCATTCCAAAAACCTTCCGCAGCCATTTTTTCCTCGAACTTAGCTATTTCGACCTTTTTGCCATCGACGTCAAAGATACCTCCAAAGATATCCGGCGCGCTTTTCTAGTTCCTCATGCAAGGATTTCGTCTCTGGCTTGATCATAAGCGAAGCACATTGAAAAAATCTGCAAACGAGATCAAGCGCGGAGCA
>JBNMOQ010000178.1:0-10911 GCA_051275055.1 Candidatus Pelagisphaera sp. | reverse complement strand
CAGAGATCACAGATGCAACAACTTCAAGAGGTCCTAAATAATCATCAGTGTCATCAGTGGTTAAAACCCTCAACTACTAGCATTCCCAACTTCATCGGTTAATCACTTTGCGGGATTTCATATTAAAGAAGGTACCAGATTCTAATTCATAATAGCCCCAGGTCTTAGGGTCGTCGCCCCATTGGAGTGGATCAAAAATGTAGACCACACCCCTTCCCGAAACTCGGAAACTATTTTTCACCACCGTAATTGCCGTTCCTTGGTCTATACCGATCCCAAGGATTTCAAGCGTATCTAGACCTTTGATTTCTAGCTGTGATTTCTTTGCCCGAAACAGCCTAAGAAGATCCTCCTGACGATCCCTCTCCTCGACGTGCACGTCGAAAGCCGAATTCGTAATAAATCCAAACCCAACTTGATGCTTTTTATCTCCCATGATTATACGCCTATTATAATCGCCGCGCGTCATAAATGAAGACTGGACTTGAGCGCCAGCCGACGAACCACCGATAACGCCACCACGAGCGAGCAAACGCCGTAGTGCCTCCAGCGTTTCCGTACCAAGAAATGCATCAGTCAAAAAGCTCTGATTTCCGCCACTCAAGAAAACCGCATCCGCACTGTCGATCTGCTCATAGAAATCCGGTGTATCCGCTTCCTCACGAGATAAAGTATAAAGTTCCGTAACCGTTTCTAGCCCGAACCGTTTCTTCAGGTTCGCTACCATTCGAAACGGGATTCCTTTCTTATAGTCTGCAACTCTCCTTTTTCCCTGAGGCGTCGTAATAACCCGAATGACCGGCTGGTCTTTGCCAGATGCTTTCTTCGCCAAGCTGACAAATTCCCCAGGGTTAAATGCCCCGCCTCCATGGATAAACAAAACACCTTTCTCCGGCCCAAGCGTTTCTCCGTGAAGAATCCCTAAAATCGAAAACTGGAGTATCAAAAATAAAGATACCCGAATCGTACTGCTAACTATTCTAGTCATTTTCACTTTCCGACTAATTACATGAGCCAATGTCGCCATGCAGACTATTTAAACGGAGTTCCCCTAAAGATAAAGAGGACCGGCACGGTCCTCTTAGCAACCAAAACAGAGAACTGAGCCGGTCCTCCCTACCAATGCCGAAGCAAGCTTCAATTATTCCGAATTGATTCGAAGGAAGAATCGGAACATTAGTCTAGGGCTTCGAGGGCGTCGAGGATTTCATCGGTGGTCCTTTTTAGAATCTCTATTCGAACAAGCTGACGAACCTTCAAGTTCCGCTTCAAAGAAAAATGAGCATAGAACTTTTTCTGCGAAATAAACTCTCGATACTCTTCATCTGATAATTTGAACGCCTCGGGAACAGATTTGCTCTTTTCATCTTCGAACAGGGTGTTTAGCTCACCCAATTCCTCGCGAATATCCATTAACGAACCCGAATCACTAAAGTTCATTCTGAACCCAGTGATATCCATCTCCTGCAAGCGGTTGTTGTTTTCCTCAAAACGGAGGAATAGGTTGTTTAGCTGAGAACCTTTAAGAAGCACTATCGAACCAGTGGAAATTGCAGAACGGTAAAAGCCAAGAGATGGCTCGAATTGATTATTCGGAATAACGTTAAAAGCCAACACTTTGAGTTCTTCGACTGTAAGACTGCTGTTTTCTACAGTTGCATTTGCGAGTAACCTCTCAAGACCTTCCTTGATCAATTCAATATCGGTAGTGACCATTTCCAATCGCTCCTTATTGGCCTGAAAATCCGACTTCAAATTCTCAATCAACTCCGACCTCTGCCGCTCCAGCTTCTTGTCCTCGTTCCAATTGTTCACCGACAATGCCAGTAGGATGCCGATCATGACAAGCAACACTTCACCTACGGCATACTTTAGGTACTTGAGGGTCCTGTTCTCGGCGAGGAGGGATTGCCTAATGGAGCTGAATAATCTAAACACGGATAACTAAGGCTGAAGGTTTAAGGAATAAGGCTGAAGGGGATTAGCTGGAATCTCCCGTGAACTCAAAGGACAGTGTGAACTTGGGAGCCATCCAGCATAGGGGAAATAGGGTACCGGGAGAGGCTTGCGCCTTTGTACTCTCAGATCAACCCTAAGAAATACCTTCTGGAGCGCCCTACGGTTGACCTCCTATCAATACGGCATTTCGGTAAACCAAATGTTTTTCATTAACCACGAAGGTACGGAGGATTCTGAAATAAGCCATAAGGGGTGGAACGTGGCGTCCCGACGGCTTTGCATAGCATTCTCCCAGCCGTGAGTCATGTATTCATTTGATGATAACGGATAAATTGGAGCTAACTAATCGGTAGCTTAAACTTAAACCTATTATCCGCACCGCGGATACCTTTTGGCGTCGCGTAGCGATGACTCAAGTGACGAGGGCACCGAGGAACGTTGACAAAATATTTTTCATCAACGCTTCGCTTGTTGTTCCTTCGGAACAAATAGGTGTCTCTACGAGACAAAAGGTTCGAGCTTTACGGCCGACCGTAATTTCTGAAACGTTTCGGTCAACGAAGCAAAGGATGATTTTGACTGTTTCAATTGTCAGTCATTCCCGGAATCTCTCAACCAGCCATCATCCGACGGCATTCGGTAACGCCGATTCCCCGATCGATTACCTCTGGACTGGCCCGGCGGTTTCGCTACTTCGGTGATCAATTTTCGAAAACGCTTGTACTGCTTGCTATCGAGAATGTCCTTTGCGGCCTTGTTCGTTTCGTTCCGCAACGATACGAATTGGCTATCGATCTCCTCTAACGCTTTTCGATTTAGTCGCGGGTTTTCTTGGAAATTCGATCGCTCCTGCATGCGGGCATCAAGCAATCGTTCGTATCCAATAAAAAATTGCTCCAATTCGTTTGCCAAGGGCTCGACTTGGTAATCCTCGAGCGGCTCGATCCTATGTATGAAAGAGGCCACTTTCTTTTTCACATAATAAACCTTTTCTCCCGTGCCTTGATCAGACGATATCTCTTCGCGATTAGCTTCCGACAGCTCGATTGGATCGCTACTCGCTTGAGCGTCGCCTCGAACGCTTGAAGTGAAACAAACAATCCCACTCAGGAGCAACACACAGCGACCAAACATCCTCAGGATATCGCATCCATAATTGAGAATACTGCTAGAACGCTCTTCGGACATAAACGATTAAGGAAAAACCAAACAGTCAGGATATCCGTCTTTTTTGGAGATTTCTTCCAGAGACTCAAGATCTTATGACGCTTAGACGTCAGCTTAATTCAAACCATCTAAAACTACGCCGCCATGCCCTTCGCCTAAGCTCAGGATCAATGACGACGCAGCTACGACGAGACCTCGACACGGAATCAGCAACCTCAGGAAGCCTATAGGATTAAACTGACGACTAAACTCACCAGAAGGTGATTATTTATGCTAATCATTCTCTTCTATTTTATTAGTAAATCTTTTACCAAAAATAGCTAAACTCCTAACTGATCCGCATATGCTGAAAGAGTTTGATGACCTAGAAAACAACCGTAACAATCCCGAGTTATGGAAGCTTACGTAAATGAAGACACACCGGTGCTCTCTGCATACGGTATCGATACGAAAGACGTTCTCAAGAACGCCTCGCCCGCATGCCTCTACGAGGAAGCGATGCGCCGAGAACCAGGGACGTCCATTGCCTCTTCAGGTGCCTTAATCGCCTTGTCCGGTGACAAGACTGGTCGTAGTCCTGGAGACAAACGCGTTGTCAAAAACCCTGAATCGCAGGATAACGTGTGGTGGAGCAACGCGAACATTGAACTCGACGAGGAGAGTTTTCTAATTAACCGCGAACGAGCGATCGATTATCTGAATACAAAAGACCGACTCTACTGCTTGGATGCCTTCGCAGGATGGGACCCAAATCATCGCCTCAAAGTGCGTGTGGTTTGCTCAAGAGCCTACCACGCCCTCTTTATGCATAATATGCTAATCCGACCTACCAAAGCCGAGCTAGCGGATTTCGGCGAACCTGACTACGTCATCTTCAACGCAGGCCAATTCCCTGCGAATGCTCACACAAAAGGCATGACCTCCAAGACGACCGTCGATATCAATTTCGAAGATAAGGAAGTCGTCATCCTCGGAACCGAATATGCTGGAGAAATGAAAAAAGGCATATTCGCCATAATGAATTACCTTATGCCGAAACTCGGCCATCTCTCTATGCACTGCTCCGCTACCGAGAGCAAGGAAGACGGATCGAGCTCAGTTCTCTTTGGACTCTCCGGAACCGGCAAGACTACTTTGTCAGCTGATCCAAAGCGTTTGCTTATCGGCGACGACGAACACGTGTGGACGAACGACGGAATCTTCAACATCGAAGGCGGTTGTTATGCCAAGGCTATCAACCTAACCTTAGAAGCAGAGCCAGATATTTTTAAAGCAATCCGGTTCGGATCCGTTCTCGAGAACGTCGTATTCAGCGAACACGCGCACAACGTCGACTACTCAGATACGAGCCTGACCCAAAACACGCGTGTCAGCTATCCCATCGAATACATTGAAAACGCGAAAGTCCCGTGCGTAAGCGGACACCCGGAAAACGTAATTTTCCTAACATGTGACGCTTTCGGAGTATTGCCACCAGTCAGTCGCCTGAGCAAAGCGCAAGCGATGTATCACTTTATAAGTGGATACACGGCTAAGGTAGCGGGAACCGAAATGGGAGTGACCGAACCACAGGCAACCTTCAGCGCCTGCTTCGGCAGTCCATTCCTCGCCTGGCATCCTTCGAAGTACGCCGAATTGCTAGCGGAAAAGATGGACAACCACGAAACCAAAGTTTGGCTGGTCAATACCGGTTGGAGCGGAGGAGCTCATGGAACAGGCAGTCGAATGAAACTCGCGTTTACGCGGGCCATCATCGATGCTATTCACTCTGGCGAACTTGCAGATGCGGATACCGCTACGGATCCGACATTCGGCTTCAAGACGCCATTGGCCTGTCCAGGCGTGCCTGACGAAATCCTAATCCCGAAGAATACATGGGACGATCCGGTCGCGTTTGACGACACGGCCAATCGTCTCGCCGCACTCTTCAATAAGAATTTCGTAAAATACGCTTCAGGAGTTAGCGAAGAAGTGAACGCTGCTGGGCCCACTGCGGCACCGGCTACGAGCTAAATAACTTTTTAGTCGACTCACGCTACGCTTGGCGCCGATCATCGGCGTCAAGCTTGAGCGTTTTCTCGCTCAAGCAACGTATTGAATGAATCAGAAGACATTTTTCGCCATCCTCGTTGGCGGCGCGGCATTCGCAGCGCCACTCGTATTCAACCCTCCGGGACTCGGAATCCTCGGCAGTCTTTCGCTGAGTATTTTTCTGATTGCAGCCATATTTTGGATACTTGAACCCATACCGATTTACGCGACGTCACTGGGAGTAATTTTCCTCCAATCGATCTTACTCAGCGACCAAGGCCTGTTGGTCGACTTCCTATCGCCTTCCGAGCTCAAGCCCTACCAGAGCTATCTCAGTAACTTGGCTCACCCGATCATCATGCTCTTTCTGGGCGGCTTCGCCCTCGCCAGCGCCGCAGTGAAATTCCAACTGGACAAGAGCCTCACGCGAATTCTGCTTAAACCGTTCGGAGAAAAGCCAAGCAACGTATGCCTCGGCCTCATGATTTGCACTGCTACGCTCTCAGCTTTCATGAGCAATACGGCAACCACCGCTATGATGATGACCGTGGTTTTGCCAATCGCTGCAGGCCTCTCGAAAGAAGACCCATTCCGAATGGGTATAGCGTTGGCTATCCCAGTCGCAGCGAATATCGGCGGGATCGCAACGCCCATCGGGACTCCGCCCAACGCCGTTGCTCTAGCTGCCCTTAAAGAACAAGGGATCTCCCTCACCTTCTCAACATGGATGATTCTCGCAGTTCCGTTTGTCGTCATCCTATTGCTGATCGCTTGGCGGGCGCTCATGATCCTATTCAAACCGCAAACCTCCCGGTTCGAGATTTCACTCGATACGAAATTCAACAAATCTCCCAAGGCCATCGCTTTTTACGCCGTGTTCGGACTGACCCTAACTCTATGGGTAACTGAAAAATTCCATGGCATCCCAACCGGTATGGTTGCACTGCTGCCGCTGACCCTGCTGCCCGCTCTTTCCATTTTGGAGCGAAAGGAAATTCGGAGCTTTTCTTGGGAAGTGCTCTGGTTGGTCGCTGGCGGGATATCGCTAGGACTATCAATGAAAGACACAGGACTCGCCAATTGGCTTGTCAGCCAAATATCTTGGAATGGTCTAAGCGGGGTTCTGTTAGTGATTACATTCGGAGCAGTAGGATACGTTTTGTCCAATTTGATTTCAAACACTGTCGCGATCACCATCCTCATGCCGCTGGTCCTGTCGGTCGTATCGGCTTCCACGGAAGAAACCAACCAGGCGATGCCAGCAATCGTCATTGCGATAGCAGTCATCGTTAGCTGCGCTATGCTACTCCCGATTTCCACGCCTCCCAACGCGATTGCCATGAGTACCGGAATAATCAATACGAAGAATCTCGCTAAAGTCGGAGCCATCGTTGGCTTCGCAGGCATAGGTCTCGCTATTCTTTTTAGTCAAACCTACTGGGCCTACCTCGCCAACCTAAGCCCGATAATCCCCTAGAAACATGAAACGAATATACATAGTAAGCGTGGATGACGAACCGGAAATTCTCGAATCGCTACAACGAGATCTGTCGGTATTCGAAGATGCATTTCCTACTGAATACGCATCCTCGTCCGAGGAAGCTCGTGCCTTAATCGAGGATCTGCAAAATCAAGGCGACGAAGTGGGCCTCATTATCTGCGATCACATGATGCCCGGACAACTGGGAGTCGACTTTCTGATCGAGCTCAACAACAAAAAACGAACTGCTGGAATCCGCAAAACGCTGATCACCGGTCAGGCTGGACTCGATGCAACGATTAACGCTGTCAACAAAGCTTCCCTAAAGCACTACCTGCCCAAGCCCTGGACCAAAGAAGCGCTCTTGGCAATGGTGAGGCATCAACTTGTAGAGTACATACTGGAAACCGAACGCGACCCGCTTCCCTACTACGCAACCCTCCAAGACAAACGCCTATTAGAGTCCATTCAAGATCACGGTTCTCTCAGCGACGAGTAATAGAGCAAAAAACGCATGAGCGAAAACGCATCCATTTCGGGGATACGATCCCTTATCGACATCACCCCAGACCTTGGCCGCAATAAACGGTCGTTTAAGGCGAATGAAGTAATACTCATCGAAGGCGAAGCCAACGATTCTCTCTTCCTCATTCTTCACGGTGAAGTAGGTCTCAGGAAAGGCCCGATCTCTACTCCAAGTCAATCGGACTGGATGGAACGTCTCGGAGAAGGAGCATTCCTCGGATTGAATTCCTTTTGGACCAGAGAACCCGCCCTCGCCGACTCGGTCGCCATAACCTCTGTAGACTGCATCGTATTCGACCGACATGCTTTCGACACGCTCCTCGAAACCCATCCGCTTATCGCGAAGGATATGTATGCGCTTTTTGCGGACAGTTTAAGCCAACGCTATCGCAGCGTCGTCGCGATGCACGTCGAAATCAGTTCGATGAGCGTCTCATTGACCAAAGAACGCAATCGCCTCCAGCAAGCGCTGCAAGACCTTGAGGCAACTCAGGAGCAGTTGATCAGTCGCGAAAAGCTAGCAACACTGGGAGAGCTCATCGCAGGCATAGCTCACGAAATTAACAATCCACTCGCAGCGCTTATTTCCAGTGCCGACAATCTTTCTAATCTATTGAAATCGATTTGCGGCGACCCCACCAATGAATCGCTTTTTCACGGCGGGATAAATTCCGAATACTTGTCCAACGAAGCCAAACGGCAAAACCTGGAAAGCGTTCTAAAACGAGTCCCTAAACTTCGCCGCAGTCTCGCTCGCCGCATATCATCGCTACCCGAAAACCTAAGAGAACTCGCCTGCGAGCAAAGCTCCGATGAGGTCGCCCTCGACATCGCCCTGCAGACATTCGAAGCCGGCAAAAGCATGCGATCGATTTCCCTTTCGACCACACGCCTCGAAAAGCTCGTCAAAAGCCTCCTGAACTATGGTCGAGCATCGGATGGCGAATGGAATCGCGTAAACATATCCGACAGTCTGAAGGATACGATTTCAATGCTTGAGAACCGCTTGAAACGCTACGAGCTAAACCTTTCCATTGAAGCCGACCTTCCCGACGTGAGGGGAAACACCAGCGAGCTAAACCAAGTTTGGACAAACCTGCTTGTAAACGCCATGGATGCCACGCCCGTTGGAAAACGAATCGATGTCGAAGTCCGCTGCCTTCAAAATTCGGTGATCGTATCTATAGCGGATCAAGGCGAAGGCATAGACCCCGAACATCTTGAAAGCGTATTCGAAACCAACTTCACCACCAAGAAGCACGGCGGATCCTTTGGCCTCGGTCTAGGACTTTCCATTTCGCGCAAAATCGCGGAGAAACACAGTGGCACAATCTACGCCGAAAACCCGAAAACCGAGGGAGCCCGTTTGATCGTCAACTTACCTGTATATTCGGAGGTCAACTTATCCCAATAAAGCGCCGCCTGGTAGGGCTGCTTGTCCCAAACAGCCGCGCACGCCAATCACACTTCTGCGGTTCGCTGGGACAGCGAACCCTACCATTTTGCTCTCCTCAACAATCAGCCACGCCAGAACATCATAACGACAAAGCTTGTCCACATGAGCACTTTGCGCCGTAAATTCCATGTAACCCTTAAACCTATGATGAAAACCATTTCTCGCTCCCTACTCCAATCGCTGATCGCTGCTTCCTTGCTCTTCGGAGCTACTCTATCCGCTCAGGCGCAAAAATCGCCTAGGCCCCTAAAGGTGCTCTTGATCACCGGAGGTTGCTGTCACGCCTACGCTAGCCAAAAAGGCATTCTCAAAGAAGGACTCGAAGCTCGGGCAAACGTTATTGTAACTCAAGTCCATACCGACGACTCGACCTCCAATCCACCACTCGCTATCTATGGCGATCCTGACTACGCCAAGGGTTACGACGTCGTTATCCATGACGAGTGCGCCGCAAAGATGGCCGACGTCGACACCGTCAAAGGCGTCCTCGCTCCGCACCGCAATGGCATCCCAGGCGTTAACTTACATTGCGCCATGCACAGCTACCGCACAGGAGACCATAAGGTAGCTTCCAACCCAGGCAGCAGTAACAGCCTTTGGTTCGACTACCTCGGCATTCAATCCAGTGGTCACGGCCCGAAAGAACCCATTGCAATCGAGATCACCAAAAAGAACCATCAAATAACCAAGACGCTTGGAAACTGGGCAACCGTCAACGAAGAGCTTTACAATAACGTCCAAATCTTCCCAACCGCGAAAGCGCTAGCGAAAGGCTTCCAGCACCAGAAAGAGCGCAAAGCGAAGAACGGTAAAGTCACTCCAGCTCAAGATGCCGAAGCAGTAGTTGTTTGGACCAATGAGTACCATGACACGCGCGTTTTCAGCACAACCATCGGACACTACGACGAAACTGTCGCCGATGACCGCTACCTCGACCTCGTCACTCGCGGACTGCTCTGGACCTGCAAAAGGCTCAACGAGAACTACCTAAAATAGGTCGAATCCATTTCGAACAAACGCCACCTGGAGATTTCAGGTGGCGTACCCCATGCCGCGCAATACGCGGATACCCCAGTCAATCGTAGATCTATGAAAGCACGGAGTCTCCTCCTCGCTTGGGTGACCTCTGCGGTCCTGAGCATCAACCTGATCGCCCAAGAGCTGCCAAGACTAGCCGATGGTTTGGCTCCGGAGAAGCAGTTCTTCAACGAACAGAAGAAACTACCCTACCTACTCGAACCGTACGTTAGCACGTCACCGGAGAACCTAGACGATGGATTGGAGGTCGGCATATTGGATCGACCAGGAACCGATGAGGCTATCGAATCGCTTCTCGCAGATGACAAAGCCGGCAAGTATTCAAATCTGGATAGCATCCTAATCTGGAAAGACGGAAAACTGCTATTCGAGATGTACAATCGTCGCGGACGCGTGAATGGACCCCACTACGCCATGTCTGTCACGAAGACGCTCACCTCCGTGACTTTGGCGCGAGCCATTCAACTCGGCTTCATGAGCATGGACGACCTCGACAAACCAATCATCAGTTTCATGCCTGAAATCGATGTATCCAAAATCCAATCAGGCGTGGAAACGATTACATTGAGAGACGCCTTGTTCATGAAATCTGGCCTACGATTCGAAAGTAAACGCATTGAGCAGGAACTCGGTGCCAAACACACTAAGCAACAGTACTTCCAGAAGCTATTCGAAAACACGGCTCCAGTCACGCCAGAGAGCAAGACGTATAAATATACAGGAACCGACCCTTCGATAATCATGATGATTATCGACATCAAAGTCCCAGGAACCGCTCAGCAATTCATTGCTCGAGAAATAGGCGGAAAATTCGGAGCGACTTACTGTTGGGATGATCAAGATTGCGGTCTCCCGAAATGTGGAGCAGGCAGCAACTTCACATCACGTTCCCTATTGAAAATCGGAACTGCAATCATTCAGAACGGAAAATTCAACGGCGAGCAGCTCCTCTCAGCCGATTACGTCAGATTGATAATGGCTCCGAAACCAAAGGACGGCTATTATTATTACTTCCACAATCGCAGCAAAAAAGTCGGGGATAACAAAGTAAAACTCATAAGCGGAATTGGAGCAGGCGGACAATACATGGCGACATTCCCAGAACAGAACGTAGTAGCCGTTGCGACAGCCCACAACGTAAGAGCCATCGGGCTACCCCTTCAAGCTATGCTGGAGCACCTACTCCCGCTATTCGTAGAATAGTCGAACTCCAACGAACAAATCAATGTTCCAATAATAAGACCGGTAGCGTGAA
>JBNMOQ010000177.1:0-10920 GCA_051275055.1 Candidatus Pelagisphaera sp. | reverse complement strand
GTTTGGTCGGCAATCGTTCTCTACATATTCGTAGGCCCCGCCTTTCGAGTCAGTCTACTGGGGATGTTCACATCCGGCTTCGCCAGTTTGCTATCCATACTCTCGCTCGGCTTCGAGTCTTGGGATAGCCCAAGTCGCGAGCCAATTTTCGGTCTCTCCCCGTGGATCGAAATGCATGCCGCTCTCGCCCTGTTTAGCTACGGCGTATTCGGAATCCTGACACTAACATCGTCGATGTACTTGCTTCAAAGCCGTAGTTTAAAGCAAAAGAAAATGGGCGGACTCTTCCCCTACATGCCTTCCATTTTCGAGCTCACGCAAATCAATTTCCGCCTACTACTATTAGGCTTCTGCATTCTTTCGAGCTCATTGGCAATTGGCAGCGTATACTGGACACAGGATATCGAATCCGTCGACACGCTAAAACTCGGAGCGACCATCGCCGTCTGGCTCGCCTACGGTATTTTGCTTCTCCT
Source organism: Candidatus Pelagisphaera sp. (assembly GCA_051275055.1). Classification (GTDB taxonomy): domain Bacteria; phylum Verrucomicrobiota; class Verrucomicrobiia; order Opitutales; family Opitutaceae; genus Pelagisphaera. Next base: position 10,444 of record JBNMOQ010000177.1, on the reverse strand, counting down.
GCGAAAACGGGAAACGCTCTCGTACAAGCAGTATTCCTGGGCATGCATCATCATTTTCGCGATTGCCCTGCTTTCGCTCGATGTCGTCGATAGCTCTTCGCCACCAGTCGCTGGGGAGGCATCGATTTCAATTTCGTCGACGCATCTATGAGTTCGGGGCACCACGAACTATTAGTAGTGACGGTCAACCACGAAACCGTCCCGATGGAAGAGCGCGAGCGGTACTCGCTCGACGAAACTCAAGTCGAAGCGCTCTACAAAACGCTTCACGATAACTCGATCATCGAGGAATCGCTCATCCTCAATACCTGCAATCGATTCGAACTCTATTTTAAGACGAACGAAGCTCAAAACGGAAAATCGATGGTATTCGAAACGCTGAGTTCCTTCTACGGAATTCCGCTAGACGAACTCGAAGCGCACGCCAAAACACGCGGCGGACAAGACGCTATCAAACACCTCATAGAAGTCTCAGCGGGACTCCGTTCGCAGATCACAGGCGAAGCCGAAATCTTCGGCCAAGTTAAGAACGCCTACTCGAAATGCCAGCAACTCGGCGGCGCTGGCGCCTTAATCAATCGAATGGTCCAAAAAGGATTTCAGGCTGCCAAACTCATCCGCCATTCGACTCCGATCGGCGAAGGACAAATCAATATTTCGAATGTAGCGGTCGACCTTTCTTTAAAGATCTTCGGTTCCCTCGACACTACCTCTGCCTTAATTATCGGCACCGGTGAAATCAGCGAAAAAACTGCCAAAGCGCTCCGCAGTCGAGGGGCTCAAGACTTCGGCATCGCCAGTCACTCAGCCGACCGAGCTGAATCCGTAGCCCACGATTGGGGTGGCAAGCCTCATACCATAGGCGATCTCGATAACTACCTCAACAACTACGATATCCTGATTTCTTCTACGAACGCCGACAAGCCCCTGGTCACAAAAGCCCTACTCGACAGGCTTCATCCATCTCGAAAAAATCGGCCGCTCTTTCTAATCGACCTAGGACTCCCTCGAAACGTCGAGGCCGCCTGCCAAGAGTTAGATAACGTATACCTCTACAACTTGGACGATTTAGCGAAAATCGCCCAAGACAACTTGAGCGATCGACAAGCAGCGATTCATACCAGCGAAAAAATCGCGTCCCAGAAAAGCGACGCGATTTGGCAAATGCTGGGAAAACGCGGCCTGGTTAGTTGCCAACAATTCGAGAATCACTGAGGAAAATACCTTTTAGATTCATCTCGAGAGCTTGACGATTTGGTGAGTTCCTCAGGGCATCGCCCTTGCTGATCTTCCCTTCCTTAACCAATCGGAAAAGCTCCTTGTTGAAAGAACGTGAACCGCTTTCCGGCGACACATCGAGCAAAGCCTGAATCTTGTCGAATTTGCCGTCTTTGATCATGCTCGTGATGACTGAATCCGCCACCATTATCTCTTGAGCTGGAACGCGGCTATCTTCCTCTAGCGAAGGAAGTAGTTTCTGCACGATCACGCCGCGCAAACACTCCGAAAGCTTGCGTTGAACCAATTCATGCTTCTCTGGCGGAAAATATTCGAACAACCGCATAATCGCCTGCTGGGCACTCGCAGCATGGAGCGTCGTGAAAACCAGGTGACCCGTTTCAGCCGCCGACATGGCCGTTTCGAAAGTATCCGAGTCACGCATCTCGCCAATCAGAATGATATCCGGATTCTGACGAAGAACGGCCCTCAAGGCCTTTTTGAAATTGGGCGTGTCGATCCCGATTTCCCGTTGATTGAAAACCGATCTATCATCGATAAAATTGTACTCAATCGGATCCTCTAAAGTGACCACATGCTTCTCCGCGTTTTGATTAATCCAATTCAGCATACAAGCCATAGTCGTGCTCTTCCCAGAACCCGTAGCTCCACAAATAAGGACGATACCGTCCTTTGCATTCGCGAACTGAAGTAATGTCTTCTCGTCCAAGCCCAATTCTTTAAAATTCGGGATTTTGCTTTTAATGTGACGAAACACCATGCTAACCGAACCACGCTGAAGGAACGCATTGACGCGAAAACGGCCCGCTTGCTCCAGAAAATAGGCGAAATCAACCTGCCCCTCCATTTCCCAGACTTCGCGAAAATTCTCCGGCAAACTTTGCTCTACGAAGGCCAACGCGTCTTCGCCGTCAATCGGCCGCATATCAACCTCCTCTAAGCCGCCGTTAATCCGAAGCATTCCCGGCTTATCGGATTTAATTACAATATCGCTCGCGCCGTTTTGTACGGCGAGTTGGAGCAGTTCATCGAAGATTTCCACAGACATGAGCTGGTATTTAACTGAGTATTGAATTTTCTAGCCTTAGAACGCCTAAAGGGTTGACCACCCATATAAATCGTCTTGGAACTCGAAACCTTCAATCTACACTGCGACGAATTATGAATGACATGCGTTTCACAGGATCTATCACCGCAATGACTACCCCGTTCCAATCGGATGGGACCTTAGCCGTAGACGACCTTGAAAAACTCGTCCACAGCCAAATAGATGGCGGGATCAACGCTCTCCTCCCTATGGGAACGACCGGCGAATCGCCGACGTTGAACCACGAGGAACACGCCGAAGTCGTGGAACGGGTTGTCGAAACCGCCAATGGTCGAGTCCCCGTCATTGCCGGAGCTGGCTCCAACTCCACGCGAGAAGCGATCGCCATGACGCGTCACGCCGACAAATCAGGAGCGGATGGCCTCCTTCACGTGACCGGTTACTACAACAAGCCAAGCCAGGAAGGCATCTTCCAACACTTTTCAGCAGTCGCTCAAGAAACCGACAAACCGATCATTCTCTACTCGATCCCCAGTCGCTGTGTTGTCGATATTTCGATAAACACCGTTGAGCGACTGGTCGCCAAGCACCCGAATATCCGCCACATCAAGGAATCCGGAGGCGATGTTGGCCGCGTCGACGAACTCAAGATGGCGCTTGGAGACGATATTACAGTCCTGAGCGGCGACGATAGCCTAACGCTAGCCTTTATCGCTTCGGGAGCCGAAGGCGTCATCTCAGTCGCTTCAAACATCTTTCCAAGCGAAGTGTCTGCTCTTGTGGATGCTGCCCTCAGTGGCGACCTCAAGCGTGCGTCCGCCATTCACAGATCGCTATACCCGATTTTCCGCGATCTGTTCGTCGAACCGAACCCAGTCCCGGCAAAGCTCTGCCTAAAGCAGCTTGGCCGATTCTCGACCGACCGAGTTCGCCTACCGCTTTGCCAGATTACTGACGAAGGCCGATCCACCGTCTTGGAATCGCTCGAAAAGGTCCTCGCAAACATCGAAGCGATCTCAACAGCCAACGCATAACAGAATAAGCATGAAAATTTGCATCAACGGGTACCGGGGCCGCATGGGCCAAACAATCGCCGATACGGCGACCGAAGCAGGACACGAAATCACTGGCAAAATCGATATCGGAGACGACCTCAAGCAAGCGTTGGAACAATCTGACGTGGTTATCGATTTTTCCTTTCACACCGTTACACGCGGCGTTTTCGAAACCGCAGCGAAATTGGGCAAGCCCATCGTTTGCGGCACGACCGGACACACCCAAGAAGAAAAAGCCGCCCTCCTCGAAATCGCCAAAGCCGTTCCTACAGTTTGGGCAGGCAATTTCTCGATCGGAGTGAACTTACTTTGCTATCTAACCGAGAAGGCCGCCGACATTCTCCCGCTCTCCTACAACGCGGAAATAACGGAAATGCACCATCGCCTCAAGAAAGACGCTCCGAGCGGCACAGCCTTGATGCTCGCCGAGTCCGTTCTCGGACCACGCGACCTGAACTACGATGACATCCAACACGGACGCGAAGGCGTTCCTGGGGAACGAGGCGAACGCGAAGTGGGAATGCACTCCCTACGCGGCGGCGACGTCGTAGGCGAGCATACCGTCCTCTTCGCAGACATTGGCGAACGGATCGAATTGACTCACAAAGCATCCAGCCGCGCGATATTCTCGCGAGGAGCTATTCGGGCCGCAGAGTGGACCATTGGCAAAGAGCCAGGCGTCTACTCGATTCGCGACGTACTCGGCCTCGCATAAGCCATGATTGTACTGATCGAAGGCAAACTCCTCAAAGCTACGCCCCTCTCCGCCATCATTTCCGCTGGAGGGCTCGGATACTCCGTCAACATCCCAGTCACAACTGCAGAGAAACTCCCGCAAAACGGAGAGGATGTCAGCCTGCACACTCACGCAGTCTATCGTGAAGATTCACAAGCGCTTTATGGGTTCTGGCACGAATCCGATCGCGACTTCTTTGCTCTCGTCATCGAAAAAGTCTCTGGCGTCGGTCCGAAGGTAGCGATCAGCCTCATGAGCAAACTTTCTCTAGAATCCCTCATCGACGCAATTCGAAGAGAAGATTCTGTCCTTCTAGCGAAGACCCCCGGCATCGGCAAAAAAACAGCCGAACGTATCATCATCGAATTGAAAGATAAGATGAACGTTTTCCAATACGCCGCGAACATAGAGGCTGGTTCAAGCACAGCAGCGACTTCGACTCCTACTCACCAGACATCTACTTCGGAAGATGCAGTCCTCGCCCTTCAAGCTCTCGGTTACAAACCAACCGATGCCCAAAAAGCCATCGACAAAGTAATCGAAAAGCTCGGTCCAAACCTCAGCACCGAAGCAATGATCAAAGCCACCTTCGGCTGATCAAAAGGGTATTCGTTTATTTCCGCCACCTACCCGATCGAAAAGGTAGGGCTACTCGTCCCGAGTACCCGCGGAAGCCCTCATCCAAACCGATGCGGTTGCTCGGGCCGAGCAACCCTGCCAAACAACCAGAACCCCACGACCTAAAAACCTCCGTCCTACTTCCAGTCAGGAACGCTCTCAAGCGGTAAGTCACCTGCGGGTGCTCTCGAGAGTTCAATAGAAATTGCTTCTCCGAATTGACTAAATCCGTTAAATGGATCCTTTAGATCCAATTTACTGGCACCCAGAAGATCGCGTAAACTGAAAAAATTTCGATTACCTCCGAAGCTCGAACGAACGCTAGCGAAGGTCGGGACATTACTCCAAATTGGACTTCCGCCATTAGTCGACGCTGTATAATGGATACGCGGTTCTCCATTCGCAGCCACAAACCGGGGCGTCACCACTTCAAAGGAAGCAACATCCGGAAAGAAAAGTCCGCTGGTATTCGATTCTGCCTGCTGCACGACCATCACTTCATTTTGTGCCCCCCCCATGAACGGCATCAAATTACGACCAGCCATTCCAAGCAGAGCAAAAGCCGCTGCGATCCCGCCAATCGCATAAATCGTCTGCCGAATCGAACGACGCGCGGGACGTGACTCGAAATTTGATCCTAGCTGCGTACACGCCTGGTGGATACGAGTGTACTCTCGAAAAATCCTCTGGCGCTCAGGATCGACCGAAATCTCCAACATCAGATCCGAACGATCGTCTGCGGAAGTCTCTCCGTCCAAGTACAGGTTCAACAACTCGATAAAACGATCCTGATTCATAAAAGATCATTACCCATACCGGCACGCAAACTCTCACGAGCCCGAGCAATCCTACTCTTTACGGTGCCGATGCTAATCTGCAGCTCCGTTGCAATTTCGTCGTAAGAAAGATTGCGAACATTACGAAGCACAAGCACCTCGCGATGTTTCACATTCAACAGCTCCATCGCCGCCGAAACACGTTCTTGAAATTCATTGGTTACCGCAATGTCCTGTGGCGTTGCGACGTCCGCCTGGAAGATTTCTCCCAAAGTCGTGTTCGACTCGCTACCGACCACTTGGTCGAACGAAATCGACTTGTCGCGCTTGCGCCTCCACCAATACCAATACCGATTGCGAGCAAGATTCGTCGCAATCTGATAAAGCCAGGTGGAGAAACTAGAATCTCCACGAAATTTCTCCAATCCACGATGCGCTCGAATAAACGCATCCTGAGTCACTTCCTCAGCATCCTGCGAATTTCGAAGTAATTTTAACACCATCGCATAGATGCGATCCCAGTAACGGCTCACCATCTCTTCGAAAGCGGCCTCATCTCCTGCCTTAAACCGTGCGACCAGCACTTTGTCTAAGGCGACTTCTTGAGCTTTTATTGACATAGCAGTTTCGCTCCTTTGACGTTTTTGTTTAGTTAAAGTTCCCAACTTTTCCTCCTATTCCCATTAATTTGAAAAGACCTCCGTCAAACGTGTTTTCCGTAAAAGGAAAGTACCCCTGAAGATTAGCCATTCGCACCCTATGACGCGCCTCAATCGCCCTGCATTCAAAAAAAACTTCGGAACATTGAGACATTAGCTACTGATAGTACGCGCTGTACGGCATTCTGGTTGCTAAAAAAACGCCTAAAACGCACCTTAAACCCCTCAATTAGGCACCTTCTCGCAAAACAGGGATTATCACTGAAAAATCCTTGAAAAAACTGCTTGCATTTAGATCCGATCGCAACTGAATAGCCAACTTCTCATTTTAAGAGAATGGGCCGATAGCTCAATTGGTTAGAGCAGTTGCCTTTTAAGCAATTGGTTCGGGGTTCGATTCCCCGTCGGCCTACCAATTTTCAAAAACCGCCTCCGGGCGGTTTTTTTGTGCCTGGATGCTTCGACAGATCGCTGGCTCGCTAGTGCTTTCCTGCCGCTCGTGTCCCAATAAAGCATCCCCGAGCCAACCGTCTTCGTTCTTCGAACTACTCCGAATCAAGAGCCCCGACTTATTCAAAACGTAGCGGCCGATCTCCGAGCGGCCATTCTTTTAGAAACAGCTAAACGAGAAAGAAGAAGAGCGAAAGAAAACGAAGAATGTAATCCTGAATACAAAAAACATGATGGGCATGAACTTTAAGTCCGACGAATCCATTAGACCAAAAAAAATCGCCAACTAATCCACAGGTCGCAATCCCTTCGGGTATCGCAATCTGCTCGGTACGGCCAAGAACTCCCCGATGTTCCTGCCTTGCCTCGGAGTCCAACCTCAACTCTAATCTAACCCACTACTGAGGCCTATTGCCACGATTCGGACGCTAAGCAAAGAACAATGAAAGAGCTTGAAGACATCCCAACTATCGCAATCCGCGAGTTTCAAAAGCTCCAGAAGCTTGCTGAAGATGCAGTTTTTCAGATTTCGGAACCCCAGTTCTTCCAAGCAGAGAGCGAGACCGACAACAGCGTTGAATCATCAAAGAATACCATTTAAGCCTAACTCTATAGGGTGCAAATAATCGATTCAACTTAACCGTTAACAAAGGAAAAAAAATGAGTGAAATATTAGAAAAAGCAAAATTGTTCTTCGATGCATGCGAGACTGGAAAAGGTTGGGATGGTTGTAGCGAATACTGCCACCCCGACGCCACGTTCTCTGCACAAGCCGGAGCGCTTGCTGATATAAGCACCCTTGACGCGTACACTGAATGGATGAAGGGCCTGCTCACACCGGTGCCGGACGGACACTACGAGTTGCGATTCTTCGCCGAGGATGAAGCACGGGGTTGTGTGGCAGCTTACGCCGTGTTTCACGGCACTCAGACTGGTCCGGGTGGACCCGGTGAGCCTACAGGCAAGACCGTAGCGGCCGACTACGTCTACGCTATGCAGTTCGAAGGTGGACGTATCCGGAATCTGACGAAGATTTGGAACGATACGGTCAGCCTTCAACAGTTGGGGTGGGCATAGTGCGTTAAATAGCGAGAATTACCCAAATTCCCCAGTTGATTTTCCATGCCCATTCAATAGAAACGGGGCATCATGAACTTCGCTTCCCTACTCCAATGCCGCGCGTTGCTCGCGTTTCTTTCCATTTCAGTATTCACATCTGTACTGATTTCCGCGGATTGGGAGCAATGGCGTGGACCGGATCGCGATGGCGCGTGGAATGAAACAGGAATCATCTCCACGTTCGAATCGCCAAAGCTGGAACCCGTTTGGAGCTCGCCGATAGGAGCGGGCTACTCCGGTCCAACGATCAGCGGAGATCGAGTCTACGTAACGAGCTACCTCGATAAACCGACACAGGTCGAACAGGTTCATTGCTTGGATCGTTTTACTGGAAAAGAAATCTGGAAATACGTTTATGCATGCGAATATCAAGACTTTGGATACCCTTTGGGGCCAAGAGGCGGCGTTTCGATTTCCGATGGGAAAGCCTATGCGTTAGGCGCCATGGGGGATTTTCACTGTCTCGATGCCGAAACAGGAAAAGTCCTTTGGAAAAAGGATTTTGAGGCTGATTACGAAGCGAGCTTGCCGACCTGGGGCATTGCTGCCTCGCCGGTAGTTGACGACAAGCGCGTTTATCTGCAAGTCGGCGGGCACCCGGACGCATGCGTGGTCGCGTTCGACAAAGATACTGGCGAAGAACATTGGCGTGCCCTCGATGGCGGAACCTCCTACTCGGCTCCGCAATTAATTCAATGGGGAGATCGCTCGGTACTCCTCGTCTGGACTGCCGATTGGCTGGCTGCGCTGGAACTAGACACAGGCGTACCCGTTTGGAGTCATCCATTCGACCGCGCAAAAATGGCGATCAACGTAGCCGATGCTGTAGTTGATACGAAATCCAATCGTATTTTCCTGAGCTCCTTCTACGACGGGTCCTACCTCTACAAGATGGATCCGTCATCCTCAAGCGCCGAGCTTCTCTGGAGTCGCCGTGGACGAAGCGAGGTCCACACCGACGCGCTCCACAGCATAATTATGACCTCGGTCATCCTAGGAGACTACGTCTACGGCATCGATAGCCATGGCGAGATGCGATGCCTCGATCTGAAAAACGGAGATCGAGTTTGGACTGATTTGACTCTTTTAGAAAAAGGACGCTGGGCCACTGCATTCTTTGTGCAAAACGGCGAAAACACCTGGATTCTAACGGAAAAAGGAGACCTCGTTATCGGGCGACTAACGCCAAATGGATTTGAACGAATCTCAACCGCTCACCTCATCGAGCCCACAACCTTTTTGCCCAGAAGAAATGCAAACATCCTTTGGTCGCACCCCGCCTTCGCCCACAAACATATTTTCGCACGCAACGATCGCGAACTCATCTGCGTGGATCTTTCGAATTGAGACATAAGCAGATCGGATGGGGCTTCCAGGCTGGAAGCCACAGACAAGATGCCTGTGCTCCTAAAACGGCGGGTCAGCGACCCGCCCTACAGAGATCGAGGTGTAGGTCGTCTCGATGAGGCGACAGTCGTTGGGTTGGCAGGATGCCTGTCCACCTATTGACGCAAAAAGACCGCCAAGGAAAACTCCCGGCGACCTTTGAAATTAGAATTCGAATACAGCTCTAAATCACAGGCTCTTCAAATAAGCCACTAAGTGCGCTACATTCTCAGCACTGATATCCAAGCTCGCCGCTGAGGGCATAAACGAGTGATCAAGCTTTTCACGACTGGCGATGTTATCTGTATCGATCGCCGTATCAGCTCCACCAAATATTCTTAGTACCAGAGGATTGCCTTCGGAAATAACGAATCCTTCGATCGTTTTGTTATCCTTAGTTTTCACTCGTACGCCTTCGAAGCCATGTGAAATATCGGCAGAAGGATCAATGATCGCCTTGATTAGCATATCATTCGGATTAGCCTTGGCGAATGCACTCAAGTCAGGGCCGAAATCAATGCCTTGATTGTCGAATTTGTGACACATGAAACATTGAGCCAACGCTCTTTTGCCACGTCCAGTGTCAGGCGTATACGAAAGCACTTGCTCTACGGTTACTTCATTTTTCGCCTTCGGGAATGCAGGTACGATCGAATCGACTAACTTCGCGCTGGATCCGCCAAGATCAGCTAGCAGGTTAAATGGGCGCCAGTAAGACTTGTCACGATTTTCAACGAACCAGCGGGCTCGTGTCGTTACTTCCGCGCCTTCTGCATTCAACGCGACGTCGACCATTGCTCGACCTCCGACTTCCGACTTCACGTAAGCAATCGCCGTCAACATATCGACTCGAGACTGCGTGCCTTTCGAAGTATCCATCGCATAGGCCTTCATCTCGCCAACAGCAGATTCAGGATGCAAACGCCAGACGACATCTGCAAACGACTTCGACCAATCACTTGGATTATTGCCGCGCTTGTTTTTCAAATACGCATAAGCTTTAGCTTCCTTGAGCGCTGCCGACGTTCCGATCGCTTCCAAATACCAACGGTCTTTTCCATCGTAGCCATCGACCAGGTCCAGCATGATTTCCTTCATCTCTCCAAACGGCACATCGCGCAAAGCAAGAGCTACCTCGCGGCGAACTGCTGGCGAAGAATCCTTAGCCATTTTCGCTGCATGGGACATGAACTTACTTCCCGTCGCCCGCAGAGCGCGGAATGCCGCGACACGCATTTGAGGGTCACTGTCCCTAAGACGTTTTTCGACGAGAGCGATTCCCTCGGATCCGAGTTGAGCCAAAAGAAAAACCGAACGAGCTTGAATATACTTATTCTTATCCTTGAGCAATTTCGCAA
>JBNMOQ010000176.1:0-11083 GCA_051275055.1 Candidatus Pelagisphaera sp. | reverse complement strand
GAAACGTCCAGTTTTCGAGTTGTATTGGCGACAACCAGAACTTGTTGAAAGAACGTACCGATGAAAATAATGGCAACCTTTGGAGCATCGTGTATTCCCATTATGGCGACGGATAACGCGCCAAATGCGGGAGCCGGCAAGTAGCGGAAGAATTCGATGAAAGGCTCGTGCAATCGGGAAAAAAAGCTATAGGTGCCGCAAAGGATGCCTAATGGAACTCCGATCAATGATGAGAGGGTGAAGCCCCAAAAGATGACCCTTACGCTATGGATCAGGCTTTCGTGAAGCCAGGGTTCGTTTCTTCGTCTAGGCGCAGTCGTAAATGAAGTGTAGAGCGATTTGAAGACTTCGTGCGGCGCGGGGAAGTAGACGGGGTTTGACGGTTTTCCAATGGCAAGGGTTTTGCCTTGGGCAGCGAGCGTTGCGTTCTCGTCCCGGAAAACAGCTTTCTTCACGAGGTTTCCTTCGCGAAAGTATGCGACGTCTCCTTTGTCTTGGATCTCCACCATAGGATGCCACAACCAGTCGACGTAGCTGACTGCGCACCAGATTCCAATGGGGAGTAGGAATGAAAGCGCGGTTAGGAATAGATGACGCCTTCGGGAGAGGGGTTTTCTAATTGCGAACCACTTCGAGTTTCGAGACATGAGTGAACTGCGTGCGCGATATTATTGGATATCGCGCATCGCGTAAATATGGGTTTCCTTACAGGAGGAAGCGAGGCGCTTCTTTGCCTTATTGGGTCAGCGAAGGATCGATATAGGATTCGATATCCTGAGCATCATCATACATTTTGTTCGCAACACTGAATGCATCTACGATTTTGGAAGATCCGTAGATGGACTTGAATCCTTCTTTGTTTTGGTAAGCAATCTTGGCCTGAGTTTTGGCGAGAATGAAGGTTCCGGAAAGAAATGGCTTGTATTCGTCTGCGGGAAGATCGACCCGGGATGCCATGATTGCGATGGCATCTGGGCGCGTAGCAGGATCCTTGATGTAGTCGACAATTCGATACCAGACCGAGACTATATTTTCCCAATCGGCGCGTCGAGCGGCGAGGCTTTCCGGGGAGACCGCGAGCGTGTCGTAGATCAAACCAGGACGATCGGCGCTCGAGAATACTTTTTTAGAACCGACGACAGCTTTCAGGGCCTGTCCGGAATTCGGCTGCCAAGCGACGATCGCATCGACATCGCCCGAGGCTAGGGTCTGCGCCGCTTGGTCGGTTGGCATATTGATCAATTCTACGTCATCTTCGCTCAGGCCCACGGATTCGAGGCCCTTGAGCAATAGAAGGTGGCCAACCAGGCCGATTTCGACGCCGATTTTTTTGCCTTTAAGGTCTTTGATTGAGCCAATTCCTGGAGCGGCCACTATCATGTCGTTTCCATTGGAAAAATCGTTAATGAGAATCATTACATTGGCGGCTCCAGTAGCACCTGTCAGAAGGGCATCGCCATTGGTCATGCAAACCGCGTCGAGCTGTCCGGCGGCGAAAGCATCCATCGAAGCCAAGTAATCGAACCATTCGAATTCGACGTCGACGCCAGCTTCCTTGAACCACTGCTTTTCGATGGCAACTTCCCAAGCGACCCAGCCTGGCCAGTCGCTGTAGCCAACCTTCAGTGGTTTTGCTTCGAGGCCGCAAGTAATTAGAAGGAGGGATGATAGAGCGATAAGGCTGCGTGTAATTCGGCGTGTCGTCGAGATTCTCATTTTTTCCAAGGTTCCGTGGGTCGAATTTATGTATTACGAAAAACGATTTAAGTAATACGAAGGTTGGCCTCTCGACTAGCAGAGTTTGCGCCACACCTAATTTTGGGGCGAAATCGCTCAAATTGATTCGAATGAATTGGGAGGGCGCTTAAATTGAGGCCCAATCGGGTTGATTCCTTCCCGCTAAAAGAGCGTAGGGGTACATGCTTTTGTATTGGACGAATCCTTCAAAGCGGTTTTGGAATTTCGCTTGTCGAGATCCGCTATCGCTTCGTCTACGAACGGAAATCGGAATCGAAACCGATGTTGCATTAGGCGTTCGGGAGCAACGAAGCGACTTTTGAGGACGAGTTCGGGTTCGCTCCGCATAAGGAACGTTCCGATTTCGAGAAGCCATATGGGAGTGGGGAGCGCGATAGGCATCCATGTCTGCTCTCGGATGGCCTTCATAAAGGCGGCATTGGGAACGACGGCTGGAGATGCGATATTGAAGACGCCGTCAAGATCTTCATTCTCGATGAGAAAATCGACTGCTCGGGCAAAATCCATTTCGTGAATCCAAGAGACCATTTGTCGACCGTTCCCGATGCTTCCGCCAAGTCCGAACCGAGCCAAGGTTCTTAGTTGCGGATAAACGCTGTTGATGCCATGACCTAGGACCAAGGCGGTTCTCAATCCGATTCGCCTGGTGTTGGGGAGTTCGTCTTCGAAGAAGGCATTTTCCCAGGCCTGGCAAATATCGACTGAGAACCCGTGTCCAATCGTCCCTTTGCTTTCGTTTTGCGGTTCGTCGTATGCCGCTTCGTATATCGTCGCGGACGCGGCGTTGATCCAAGTTGTTGGAGGTTTTTGACAGGCGTCGATCGCCTGAGCGATCGTTTGCGTGGGAATCGTGCGGCTGTCTCGTATCAGCTCTCGATTTCGTCGGTTGTAGCGACAATCAACGGATTTCCCGCACAAGTTGACGACAATGTCGATATCCTCGAAGGCTTGGCTGAGGCTTATCGGATCCCCGGGATTCCATTTGATCGGAACGAAGCCTTCAATTTCACCCTTTGGATTTCGAGAGAAAGGGACGGGAATACAGCCAGCCGACCTGAAGTGGCGGATTAATACGCGTCCTAGAAATCCGCTTGCTCCCATGATTGCTATTTTACGAGGGTTCATATTATATATCTTATTGATAGAATTTTCAGGAAATATTGAAAATTAAGACTAAAAAGAAACTACGCGAGTAGTTTCAATAGTTTTGGAACGAGAACGCTTCGTTCTTTGGAGGCGACTTTGTCCATGATTGTATTGGCAAGTTCCACGAATTCGTTTAGTTCGTTTAGTTGTTTGCTCAGCGCTTTTGCCTCTTTAGTTTTTAGGCGTTGGGCTCGACTGACACAGTCTTGGAGCACTTTACTTGCGGGTTCAGTTTCACGGCGCTTGCGTTCTCGAGCTACTATGCAGAAAATTCGCCAGACGTCTTTTTCGGCTTCGTAGAAATCTTTGCGTTCGCCTTTGAGAACGACACTTCGGACGAGTCCCCAACTTGCCAGTTCGCGGAGGTTCGTATTCGCATTTCCACGACTAATCTCGAGCTCCTCCATTACTTGATCCGTGGTGAGCGGTTTCGTCGATACGAGAAGGAGCGAGTGGATCATCGCCATTGTGCGATTGACTCCCCATTGGCTTCCGAGAGCTCCCCACTGGGAGACGAAGTCTTGTTTGATTGTTTCGATTTCAGACATGATTTATTTAGTTTCAGTATTTATTGAAAATAAGATAAATATGTCAATCTCGAAATTGTGGATATTCTTAGATTCTGCTTTTTTTGTCATCGCTCCTTGGCAGTCGTTAGGATGCCCTCCGGGCAAATAAGGTTGGCTCCTGCGTCGCCAAGGAAAGTTTGAGAAGAGGACCGGGCCGGTCCTCCTTACCAATTGGGAATGCCTCGCTGGGCCGAATTTCTGACCAGTACCGATTAATTGGGCCCTTTATCCGCGAGCTGCGTTTATTAGCTCGATTGCGGATTTAGCTTTGTTCAATGCGTAGATGTGAACGCCTTCGGCTCCTCGTTCGATTAGTTCAGCAATCTGTCGTTGAGCCCAATCGACTCCGATGGCGCGTACGGCATCGGGATCGTTTTCGACTTGGCTGAGAGCTGATTCCAGTGCTTTCGGTAGCTGGGATTGGCAAAGCTGAGTGATGCGTTTGATCTGCTTGAGCGAGAGCACAGGCATGATGCCGGGAATGATTGGTAGGTCGATTCCGCGAGCGCGAACTTGGTCGATGAAGCGAAAGTAGGCTTCGTTTTCGAAGAAAAGCTGAGTTGTGATGAACGATCCTCCGGCATCGACTTTGATCTTCAGAGCATCAAGATCGGCGGCGAGCGAAGGTGCTTCTGGATGCTTTTCCGGGTAGCCAGCGATTCCGAGACACATGTCGGGGTGGCGTTCTTTGATGAAAGCGACCAGGTCGGATGCGTAGGCGAAACCACCTTCGGTGACCTGAAATGTTTCGTGCCCTTGAGGTGGGTCGCCGCGCAATGCCATGATATTGCGATAACCTTCGTTGTAAAATTCGTCGACAATCTCGCCCAGTTCTTCGCGAGTCGATCCAACGCAGGTGAAGTGAGGCATCACTTGGAGGCCGACTTCGTCTTTCATGCGACGGCTGACGGTGGCCGATAAATCGCGGGTGCTGCCGCCTGCTCCGTAGGTTACGGAGATGAAGTCAGGCTTGGATTCTGAAATTCGGTTGGCAGCTCTGACGAGTCCGTCGACAGCTTCAGCTGTTCTCGGTGGATAGAATTCGACGGATAGCAACGGTTGACTACGTGCAAGGAGATCGGTGATTAGCTGTTGTTCATTCATTATATCAACGTATTCGAATTTATTGATATGTAAAATTCCATGCCGAATGCAATCTAAAAGTGAGCTTACTCGGATTTACCGGTCGTGTTCGGTTTTGAGCTTCAATTGGCCGCAGGCGGCTGCGATGTCGTGTCCTTTTTCGCGTCGAATGGTTGCGCTGACTCCTTCGCGTTTAAGGCGATTGTAGAAGCTGTCTTGTCGGGTGATGCTTGGGCGTTTCCAATCGAGCCCGGGGACGGAGTTGTAGGGGATGAGGTTGACGTGGGCTTTGAGGTCGAGAGCAATGCGGATTAGGGCTTCGGCTTGTTCGAAGGTATCGTTGATCTCTTCGATGAGGATGAATTCGAGAGTGATCATGCGACCCTTGGTTTGTCCGTAGCGCCGAATTGCGGGAATGAGTTCTTCCAAGGGATAGCGCTTGTTGATCGGCATGATTTGCTCGCGAACTTCGTTGGTGGCGCCGTGAAGGCTGACCGCGAGTCGGAATTGTTCGGGCTCGTCGGCGAGTTCGAGGATTCTCGGTACGATGCCGGAGGTGGAGATTGTAATGCGTCGGGCGCCGAAATTGAGACCCCAAGGCGCGTTGAGAATGCGTAAGGCGGGTAGGAGATTTTCGTAGTTAGCCATGGGTTCGCCCATGCCCATGACGACGATGTTGTCGAAGGAGGCTATTTCCTCTTTGGCTCGAACGGTGGTGGCGTCTTCTAGGTGGCAGACGTGAATTAGCTGGGAGACGATTTCGCCGACGCTGAGGTCACGTTTCCAGCCGGCGAGTCCTGAAGCGCAGAATTTACAGCCGTATGCGCAGCCGACTTGGGTGGAGATGCAAATCGTCTTGCGTGAGTTTTGCTGGCCGACTCCGATCTGAGGAGCGCGGATGACAACGGTCTCGACGAGAGAGCGATCGCCCATTTCGAGAAGGAGTTTTTCGGTTTCGTCGGCTGATTCCTTGGCTAGCAAGCGTTTGGTTGGAGCGATATCGAAATCGGATTCAAGGCGTTCGCGCAGCGGTTTTGGGAGATTGCTCATATCGTCCCAGGAGCGAGCACGTTTTTTGTAGAGCCAGTCTAGGACTTGCTTGGCACGGAATTTAGGTTGGCCGATCTGTTCGAAGTTCGCTTGCAGCGATTCGAGGGTTTCACCGTAGATCGGCTTTTTTTCCGGGTTGTATTTCATCGAAATCTTAAAAGCGGCGACTGTTAAGTGACGGGACGGCAATGTCGAGTGGCTTGTCTTGCTTGTCTGAAACAAGGATGGTCCTGCTAGTTCTGGCTTGAACAAGTGGTACGCCGCGCAAGTCTATGGCGGTAAGTGAATTTGATCCATCGATATATTCTGCGAGGAGCTTTGGGAACCAGTCTAGGCGCGATCGCCATGTTTGCGTTCCTTATGCTGGCGGCCGGAATTATCAAGGACATGCTGGATATGGCGGCGAATGGGCATCTGACGATTTCCGTATTTTTCCGATTGGTTCAGTTGATGATTCCAAATTTACTAGTGTACGCGTTGCCGGTGGGTTTGCTGACAGGCATTTTACTCACAATGGGGCGTATGTCGGCTCAGAATGAAATTACGGCATTTCGAGCTGCGGGAGTGGGTATTTTTCGACTCTCGAGTTCGGTCATTGTTTTGTCGATACTGGGAACGGTTGCGTCGCTAGTCGTGAATTTTTACTATGGCCCACGAGCGACTGCTGCATTTCGTCAAGAGAAGGAATCGATTATTCAAAGAGATCCTCTGCGGTTTATCCAGGAGAAGACTTTCGTGAAAGGTTTTTCCGGTTTGGTGATTTACGTGGGCGAAAAAAACGGCGCTGAACTAAGAGACCTTTGGATTTGGGAATTGGACGAACAAAATCGAGCTAAGCGTTTTATTCGAGCCGAGTCGGGGGAAGTGCGTTACTACAAGGATGATAACACGCTCGTCTTGATTCCGTATCGAGGAACGATTGAAGCGCGTGACCCGGATGATCCGGAAAACTTTAAGAAAATACGCGGAACTCTGTCATTTGATACAACGAGTTTCGTGCTGCCGCTCGATAAGATTTTCGGGCGAGTGACATTTAAGAAGAAACTGAAATGGATGACGTTCATGGAGCTGCGAAAAGTGGAGTCGGACGCTTTGGCTCTGATGGAAAGCGGAACTCCGGAAGAGCAAAAAGAAGGGGAGATCGTCTACCACAAGGCCAAGATGGCGTTTCATGAGAAGTTCGCCATGGGCTTTTCGGTGCTTTCGTTTGCTTTGATTGGCGTACCTTTGGGGGTTCGTGTTTCGCGCAAGGAAACTTCGGCAAATCTATTTCTAGCGATGGGCTTAGCTTTGGCGTATTATTTTATGATGGCGGCGATTAGCTGGATGGACGGACTTCATCAGTATCGGCCTGATTTGCTGTTCTGGGTTCCGAATATTGTGTATCAAGGAATTGGATGCTGGCTGCTCTATCGAGCGGACCGAGGGAAAAAGTCGAAAGACGTTCCTGCTGGATTGGAAACGGCTAGGGCGTAGCTGTTGAGATTGTTGCAGGATCCACTCCGACGCGTCGGAGTAGCTACATCAAGGGATCGATCTGAGATTGAATGGCGACCGGTCTATGCCTTTGAGTCCAATAATAAGAGTTGAGTGGTAATATGCGCGTGGGATAGGTTTCTCCTTTCCCTGTTTTGAATTTCTTTAATTCCTAATCGGTTTACCTCCCCTGTAGAGAAAGAAAGCGTATGAGCACATTTAAGCATATGGATCGTCGAACGTTTTTGAGAGGCACCGGAGTGGCGATGGCTTTGCCGTTTTTGGAGGCAATGAGCCCGATGACTCGTGCGGCTGTCGGTGAAGCGGCTCGAAGCAGCGGGGTAGGATCGCCGATGAGAATGGTGTGCGTAGGGAACCCTTTGGGGTTGATGCCAGATAGCTTTTTCCCGCAAGGAGATGGAAAGGGCTATCGAATGCCAGAGGTGTTGCAGCCGCTGGCTAAGCACCGCGAGGAGTTTTCGATATTTTCCAATCTGGATCACGATGTGAGCGGAGGGCATAGTGCGGTGCATTCATTTTTGAGCGGAATAAAGGACCAGGATGCTTCCGATTGGCCCGAAGGGAATATTTCGGTGGACCAGCGAGCCGCAGAATTTGTGGGAGCTCGAACGCGTTTTTCGTCATTGGTGGTCAGTCCGGGTGCGGCGAGTGGGGATTTGAATTGTCAGCTTTCATGGACGCGCAATGGAGTCAACGTTCCGCCGGTGAGCAAAACTCGTGATTTGTTTCGGGCTTTATTTGTCCAGGACGATCCGGCGTTACGCGCCAAGCGTGGAGATGCTTACGATATAAACGAGAGCATTTTGGATGCGGTTAATAACCACGCGAAGATTCTGAGTCGGCAGTTGGGAAAGGCAGACCAGGAGAAATTGGACGAATACTTGAATTCGGTGCGGGAGATCGAAAAGAAGCTTGGGATGTCGCGGGAGTGGCTCGATAAGCCAAAGCCGAAGGTCGATATCGATGAACCCGTTGAAGGAGCGTTTACTCATAGTTTGCCGGTTTTTTACGATTTGTTGGCTGTGGCTTTGGAAACCGATTCGACGCGCGTCGCATCGGTGGGAATTCCAGGATCCATCGATACGAGCGATCTAGGTTTGATTGGCAGTTACCATGGATTTTCTCACCACGGAAAGGCGGAGAAATTGAGACGTGGATTGTTGTTGATCGAGCAGTTTCAAGTGAAGCAACTAAGCCGCTTTTTGGATCGTTTGAAATCTGTCGAAGAACCCGATGGTCAAAGCTTACTCGATCGAACGATGGTATTGTTCGGCAGCGGGATGGGTAATGGTAGTTCCCATTCGAACAAGAATTTGCCGGTGTTGTTGGCAGGAGGAGGATTTCGGCATGGAGAGCATAAGGTACTTCCAGGAGAAAAGCATCGCAGGGAGCCTTTGTGCAATTTGTACGTATCAATGTTACAGCGCTTTGGGTTGGAAGTGGATCAATTCAATAGAGGAAGCTCAAGGCTGAGTGGTTTGGAAGTAGTTTGAGCATTGTCACAATGAAATCGATACGTGTTACAATAGCGATTTTAGGGGCGACTCTAGTCTACTTAGGGAATGCTTGGGCATCGTCTTCCTATGAAGAAACGGTAAGGCCATTTTTGGATACGTATTGTATCAAATGCCATGGTCCCGATAAGCAAAAAGGAGATCGCCGTTACGATACCTTGGCGATCGATTTCTCGGACGAGGAATCTATGTGGCTTTGGCAGGATATTGCCGATCAATTAAATTTGGGCGATATGCCGCCGAAAAAGGCTAAGCAGCCAGACTCTCAGGATCGCTTGGAAGTGGTCGCCTGGGTAACTGAAAACTTGGACATTGCGTACGATAAGCTGAAGAGTACCGGTGGCCAAACGGTGTTTCGGCGATTGAATCGAGTTGAGTACGATCGCACGGTGAGGGACCTGCTGGAGCTTGGGCCGATGTTGGCAGATCCGACGGAGACGTTTCCGCCAGACGAGACGGAAGATGGCTTTGCCAATATTGGATCTGCTTTGTCGACTTCCGATTTTCTGTTACAAGGTTACTTGGATGCCGCCGAAGCCTATGTCGATGCGGCGGCGATGGCGGGCGAGCGGCCGCAGGTAAATCGCTATCAATTCGAGGCGCCCTTTTACAAGACCTCTAACCGTCACGACGGAAAAGACGTGAATGGGCAGTTTCAGCATATTCGGAAGAACACTACAGACCAGGGTGGATATCTTTGGTTGTCGAAGCTGGAAGCAGGCGTTCCGAGTAGCGGATACTATCAATTGCGATTTAAGGCGGAGGCGATCAATCGTGTGTATCCATACGAAGAGAATTATGTGGGCACGCGCAAAAGCGAGCCGCTGAGGGTAGAAATTGTGGCGGGATCGTCTGCTTACGGAGATTTGGAGAATCGTACGTCGTCCGATAGAGGTCTACAGGAGTTCGTAATAACGGATGATGAAGCGAAGTGGTATGAAACGCGTGTTTGGTTGGATGAGGGGTTTCAGCCTAGATTGACCTTTCCCAATGGTCCAAACCGAGTGAAGTCATTACGCAAAAGCTTAGTGATGGATTATCCGGATAGTTTTCAGGAGTATATCCATGAGTACCTTTTGCCGAGCGATGATATCTATCCCTATTCGATTGAGGAGTCGGTTGCGCGAAAAATAGCGAAGGAAGCAAAACGTATCGCAACATTCGTTCCTGAAAAACTAGATACGAAAGGAACTTCGAGTCGAAAGAATGCTCGAGATGGGTGGGCTGCCTTTTACAGAGGATACCATGGGCCACGTATACGCGTTTTTAAAATCGAGTTGGAGGGCCCGCTGTTCGAGTCTTGGCCACCGCCTAGCTACAAAGCTCTGTTTGGAGAGTTCGAGCCAAAGCTCTCTAATGCGAAGCCAATCCTAAAGCGTTTTTCCGAAAAAGCATTCCGTCGGCCGGTGAAGGCCGAGGAATTGGATACTTTGGTGGGATTGGCGAAAGCGAAGCATAAGGATGGATTGAGTGAATTCGAAGCGCTTAAGGTTGGTTTGAGAGCTGCGCTCTGTTCGCCGGGATTTCTTTTTCTCCAGGAATCGGATGGGGTTTTGGATGACTATGCATTGGCATCTCGGTTGAGCTATTTCTTGTGGTCGTCACAGCCAGACGATGAATTGCGTGATCTCGCTAAACGAGGACGTCTTGGCAAAGCTGATACACTGCGTAAGCAGGCCGCTCGAATGTTGAAGGACGAACGGGCTTCGGCGTTTACGGAACAGTTTACGTCACGTTGGCTTGAGCTCTACAAGATAGGGTCAATGCCGCCAAGTCCGAAGGAATTCGAGAGTTATTACGTGGATGGCTTGGAGCGTTCGATGAAGCGAGAGACGCAGTTGTTTTTCCAAAACATTTTGGATGAGGATTTACCGATCGATCGTTTTTTGGATGCTGATTTCACATTTGTGGATAGTGGTTTGGCACGATTGTACGGTATCGAAGGGGTGACGGGTTCGGACTTTCGAAAGGTTTCGTTAGGACCGAATTCTCGACGCGGGGGATTGTTGGGACAGGCGAGTGTTTTGACGGCGAGCGCTAACGGGATAGATACTTCGCCGGTAATAAGAGGGATCTGGGTTTTGGAGAATATTCTGGGAACACCGCCTTCGCCGCCTCCGCCGGATGTGGAGCCACTCGAGCCGGATATCCGCGGAGCCACTACAATTCGTGACCAACTTAAGAAGCACCGTACGGTAGAGACTTGCAACGAGTGTCACCGGAAGATCGATCCCTTAGGGTTTGCTTTGGAAAATTACGATCCGATCGGGGCCTGGCGCGACAAGTATCCGCGTGGAGGGAGTGAGAAGCCTGTTGTCGATGCGTCGGGTCAATTGCCGAATGGAGAAGCGTTTGAAAACGCGGAAGGTTTGAAGGCTGTCCTGGTGGATCGGATTGATCAGTTCTCCCGTTGTCTGACGGAAAAGATGATGGCTTATTCAATGGGTCGAACTCTGGAGTACAGCG
>JBNMOQ010000175.1:0-11118 GCA_051275055.1 Candidatus Pelagisphaera sp. | reverse complement strand
ATGAATCCGGCTTCGCTGATCGGCGCGTCGACGATGCGTTTTGGACCGAATTGGGCGAGGAGTCCTTCGGTTACCTTATAGGCTCCGTTGTATTGCGCGACTTCTTCTCCGATGATGACGACGTTCTCGTCTTGTTCGAGTTCCTCGATCATCGCGTCTTTGAGCGCTTGGCGGTAAGTGATTTTAGACATTTAAAAATCCTGTTGTATGCAAATTGTATTCAATAGTCTTTGACGATTCAATCGTTGAAGAATATGCGACCTTCCGACAGCTTTTGGTCTGGATTGTCTTCTTCCCAATAGACGTCCTTGAGGATGTCGCTCTCGGGAGGGAAGGGGCTTTCGTCCGCGAATTTGGCGGATTCTTCGGCTTCGGCTTTGGCGGCGAGGTCGATTTCTTTCATTCCTTCGTCGGTGAGTATCTTGGCGTCGAGCAAGTATTCGCGATACAAAGACAGGGGATCGTGATTCTTTCGGTAATCATCGATCTCTTCTTTCGTGCGGTACTTCTTGTGGTTGGCGTCAGCGATCGAATGCCCTTGGTAACGATAGGTGTGAATCTCGAGGAGGGAAGGCTTGGACTCTTCGCGAGCGAGATCCATTGCTTTCTTTATGCCTTCGCGAATGTCGAAGATGGATTCTCCGTTGATATGATCCCAATTCATCGAGTAGCCCTCTGCTCGAGCGGCTAGGCCGAGATCGGGATGCATGCTAGAACGTTCCTGCGAAGTCCCCATCGAATAGCCGTTGTTTTCGATGATGTAAACGACTGGCAGATCCCAGAGAGATGCGATGTTGAGCGATTCGTGAAAGGCTCCTTGATTGATGGCTCCGTCACCGAGAAAACAAAGGGCACAGCCTTTTTTACCCTGATATTTCAGGCCATAGGCGAGTCCGGCTCCGAGGGGAGTTTGTCCGGCTACGATGCCGTGACCGCCCCAATAATTCTTGCTTGGATCGAAGTAATGCATCGATCCGCCTTTTCCTTTGGAGCATCCGGTGCTTTTGCCGAAGAGTTCGGCCATGCACTCGTTCATGTTCATGCCGACGGCCAATGCATGCCCGTGATCGCGGTAGGCCGTGATCACGTGGTCGTTTTCCCCCATGAGAGAAATGCTTCCGACTGCGATGGATTCTTGTCCAATGTAGAGATGTAAGAAACCGGCGATCCTACCCTGCTGGTAGGCTCGGAGCGATCGTTCCTCGAAACGGCGGATGCGGACCATATCACGGTAGAAGCCGATCAATTCGTCTTTGGACAAGTCGGCGTTTGCTGGAGACTTGGCGTCTTTGGCTAGAATCGCCTTTGTCGGTTTATGACGTTTGGTCGTTTTTGAAATGGATGATTTAGTCACAATTAGCGTTTTTCGGTCTTTGCGGAGAACATGAGTTGAAAAAGACGCGTTGATCAAGGCCATACCGACATTCGGTAGCGAACTCCTGAATCACGCCTCACATCCAAAGGTCAAGCTGTGTTTGGGTGATCGTCTTGGGCTGCTTTAACTGATTGTTCTATAATGATTTCAATCTCTTGGCCAGGCGCGCAGTTGGCTCGGGCGGAGACGAAGCCATGGCGGTGCTTATTATAGATGGCCCATAGTCCTTCCCGGTCGGTTTCGGGTATCGGCAGCGTTTCGATGGCTTCTCTTGAGAAGAATGCGAATCGCCCTTCGTCGATCGTGTCAGGGAGTTTGGCGATCGGAGTTCGGCAATCGAATAGGAACATGAGCCAGTGATTGCTGCCTTCGTAGGCTTTTTCCGCGATCATGCAGAAGAGGTGAAGCTGGGAGCTGTCGATTTTTAGCCCAACTTCTTCGAACGTTTCCCTGACGGCGCATTCGTGCGGGGATTCGCCGCTATCCATCTCGAGTTTCCCGCCGATGGGGCTCCAGAGGCCTTTGTTGGGGGCCTTCTTTCGTTGGATCATAAGGAATTCACCAGCTTCGTTGCGGATGAATACTAGGACACTGATTTTGTAGTGCATGGATGATAGGAGGATTGCTGCTTGGTTCTTTCTTGCACCGTTTGAGGGCGATTCGAGAAAAAACTTCCATTTTCGTGCTAATGCTTGCCGATGAATGGGCCACGACCTAGTGTCGAGGAATGTCATGGATCCCACGAATGTTGCTCGCTCTGGTCACGGTTTCTCTGGTGGGAGCGTTCGCTTCGGTGTCGGTTCGTGAGGTGGAATTCAATAGCGTGGGTGACCAGACGAGTTCGGATGATTGGTTGGAGTGCTCGATTGAGGTCGAAATCAGGCGAGATACTGAGGACCAAACGCGTAAACGAGCGGATTACGTGGATGATCTGGTCGTGGAGCTCGTTCTAGGAATAGAGTCGAGAATCAGCGGGCAAAGTGGGTTCGAGTTTTTTGAGGCGGAGGCTGCCTTGGTTTCATTGAAGGAAGGGAGGCATTTAGTCCGCTTCTATCTTCCGCCGGAAATCGTTGAGAGAGATCGCCTTAGGAATGAAGTGCATTCTTTTTTGATTCGCCTTAAGCGTTCAGGCGAAGTGATAGAAGAACGGGTTTCGCGAGAATTGGAACGAACCAATGTGCTCGACAGCTTTCTAAAGCGGGTAGATTCAGAGTCTTCTCGTAACAATGGTATTTTGCTTCCTCAATTTAAGACACCTTTTCGCATAGCATATCCTGGTAAAACCCCGAGTTTTAGGGATTCAGGCGATATTATTGGCGAACAAGGGTAAATATAAGAGCTGCCATAGGCGGCTTTTGCTTCGATTTCGCATAACGGCTTGAGTCTCAACCGTTTTTGCTTGTACCGGCAGAGCGAATATCAAAAAATAGTAAATTCCTCTAAATGAGACCCCCTCATTACTTAGTCATTAGTTGTGGTTCTAGTCACATTGCCGCGGTTCATCTTTCGATGAATACGAGCGGTCGATGTGAACTGGAGAACTATTGGATAAAGGAAGTGGAGCTTTCGTTGAACGAGCCGTTGCTTTGGCTGAAGGCGGTATCGCAGTCGTTCGCGGAGATTCGTTCGAAATTCAAGGAAGTGTCTCCAGTCGGTTATTCGCTTCCGGGAAATCTGATTCTGACGAAGTATCTAAAAATTCCCCAGACGCCGATTAAGAAGCGCGATAAGATCGTCGCCTTCGAAGCGAAGCAGAACATTCCGTATCCGATTGGCGAGGTTGCGTGGGACGACTGTCTAATAGCGGAGGGCGATTTGGATATCGAAACGCTCATTGCCGCGTCGAAGATTGAATTGGCCGAGTCGCTGTCTCGGTATGGAAAGGAAGCGAAAATGGATCCGGACTTGATCGAACCGGCGTTCGTTGGGCTGATCAATTGTTTCCGTTTCAATGAGCCGCAGATCGATGGTTGCACGCTTTTGCTTTCGATTGGCGCTAAATCGACGGACATCATTTTCTTTAACGGATCGGACTTCTACTCGCGCAATGTGTCGCTCGGTGGCAATACGGTGACGCAGGAAATGCGCAGCGCGTTGGATTTGCCATTCGAAGACGCGGAGAGGATCAAGCGATCGGCAATCGCAGGCGATCCGATTCCGACTGGAGAGCATATCGCATTCGAAGAAGCCCAGACTGCTTTTCTTAAACGTTTGAACGTCGAAATTTCTCGGACTCAGGCGATATATAAGAATCATGGATACGAAGACGAACCGATTCGTTGTCGGTTGTCGGGCGGCGGCTCTTTGCTTCCGAGTATCGAAAATACCTTGAATAATCGATTGGGCGTACCGGTCGAGCGTTTCGATCCGTTTAAGCAAGTTCGCGTGGGTCGGGATTGCCCGGAGGGCGATTTGGAAATAGACAAGGCGTTTTTGAGCGAAGCGATGGGTGTGGCCATTGGGCGTTTTCTGCCCGATTCGCCGGAGATTAATTTGCTGCCGCGCAGTATTGTTTGGCAGCGTCGCTTCAAGCGGCAACAACCGTATTTCTTAGTTGCAGGCTTGGTCGCGTGCGCAGCCGTAGCGTTACCTTTGGTTAATACGAATCTTTCTTTGCAGCGTTACCGCGAAGAGATTCAAAATTTGGATACTAATATTGCTCCGCTCCGCGAACTAAATACGAAGATTTCCGGACGGATAAAAGAAATCGAGAAACTAAGGGGCGTGATAAATGATGCGAACGAGGTTTCTCTGGCTCGTTCGAATTGGATGCGTTTTTTAAATGACATCCAGGCGCGCTTGGATGAAGTGGAAGATGTCTGGTTGGACCGAATTGAAATCGTCCGATCGGATACGCAGTCAGGGAGCCCTACGAATCGCTTTAACGCTTCCAGAAGGAAAGCGGCAAACCCAGTACCCGAAGTTTTGAAATTGCGCTTGGAGGGTCGGCTTTTGGATGTTTCGAATCCGCTTTCGACCGTAAGTCAGGAAACTCATAAACGGGTGTCTGCTTTGTTGGAAAGCTTCGCAGCATCGGAATTTATAGACCACTTGGAGGATACACGCTTCGATAATAATCTACCGGGCATTTTGAAATTTAACTTCACCTTAGTCGTCGACTCGACTCGACCCTTATAGCTTTAAATTATAATGGGCTGGTTTAAACGAAATCCATTTTTCTACGCGATCCTCTCACTTTTGCTTGCTGCGACAGTGGGAGGCGTATGGTTTGCGTCCAAGGGGCGGGATGAATTGGCGATTCTGAAAGAGCAATACGAGAACAAAAATCGGCAATTACAGATGTATATCGCTCGCTCGCCAGCTCCTACGAAAGCCAATCTGGATACTTTGAATCGAAATTACGCTCGCCTCAATGATGAGTTTAAAAAAGTTCAAGCGTCCTTGAATTTGAATACTTACGATCGAGATCTCTTTTTCGGTCAGGCTCCGGAGTCGCATAACGATGCGTTCTTCATGATCGCGAAGTTTGTCGATGATGTTCGCAATATGGCGACTGGCAGTGGAGTGAAGGTTCCTGAGGATTGTCGATATGGGTTTAGTGAATACGAAAATGTAGGTCCAGACGCGGAGTTGGTAGAGAGAGTTCATCGCCAGTCGAAAATAATGCAGTCGTTGTTGTTGGCTTTGTTTGATTCTGGAATAAGTGAATTCGTTTCCATTAAACGCGAATCCTCCGTCGGAGGAGATGCAGGTAAGGGTGACGGTGGGGACTTGTTTAATTTAAAGAATGGCCGGTCTATTGGTTCGTCTGAAGCTTTTAATTCCTTGGCATTCCAATTGGAGTTCAAAGGGCAATCGTTGTCGTTGAGAAACTTTTTGAATCGGGTGAATAGTTCTTCGCTTCCGTTTTCGATAAATGAAATCGAAGTGAGACTCGACCGTGAAACCGGTTCGGTGGAGGGCCGCAAGGCGATTTTGGAAAATCCATTCACTCGGTCTAGCGAGACTGAGAGCTCGATGTCAGCGGTACGCGTGCCGATTATTGCGGAGAACGAATCGTTCTTCATTATTACGTTGGAATTTTTAGATTTGGTTGAGGTTCCGGTTACGGCGTCGGTGGATAAGTCAATTGAAGGGGGGAAGGATGTTTAGATTTAGCCTTTCTGAATTTTTAGATAAATTTATCCTACTGGTCGCTATGGTGGTCTTTCTGCTCGTAGGCGTTTCGAGTATTAAGAGTGTCAAGGTTTTGGATAAGATATCTCGTCAGGATGCTCCGATGCTATCGGAGAGCAAAGTGGATGTGGATGTTTTTTCGGTGGAGATGAGCCTGCCGGAGACTCCTTTGTGGGAACGTCCGGAAAGCCAATCTCGCGGAGATGATTGGGTGTTCGATGTTTTCACGCCGCCAGTCTTGTATTACAATCCAGCTTCGCGCGAATTCACGGTGACTCCCCCGGAAGTGGTTTCGGCGAACGAGCGGGATCCGTGGAAAGCGTTTGAGATTGAATTGTTGGAAGTTCGCCAGCGTCCTTATCGCTTGCAGCTCGTAGGATATGCGGGTGACGAGGGCGATTATCTGGCCTCTTTCCAATATATCCCAACGGGCGAGGTTTTGCTAGCTAGGGCAGGAAAATTGCTTTCCGAAGCGGGCGTGAAGATTCTCTCGTTCGAAGTAAAGCAGATGGAGATCGAACAAGAGGGCAGTATGCCGGTGTTCGAAAATGTCGGCGTAGCGCGTTTGTATGATTACGAAAGCGGCCAAGAAATATTTCTAACTAATCTTGAAACGAAAATATTTTCCGATCTCGAAGCGCAGGTACGTTCAGTCGAGAATGGAGATGTGTTTGTCGTGCGAGAAGGAAGCCAGGTAGAGCTGGACAACGGATTTTACATTATCGGCGACCTTTCGGAGAACCCGCAGGAAGCTATGGTGACGAAAGTTTCGACTGACGGAGGGAAACGACTATCAAAGTTGTTGAAACCGTTGATCGGAGATGACTTTCTTAATCAAGGAATACTGAAAACCAACTCAACCAGTCCTTTTGCAATCAGACCTCGTGAGGTTTTACCAAAGCCCAATAGCTAAGTGTCTCTAATTTCAGCTGCAATGCTTATGAAAAAATTAAAATCTTTTATGTCGAATTTGGCGCTGTGCGCTTTCGTCTCGATATTCACCCTCCTCTCTCCGCAAATCGCGGTAGGCCAAACGGAGATTGATTTGAAGATTCGGTTGATGTCCGAAGCCCTGCAGGCACG
Source organism: Candidatus Pelagisphaera sp. (assembly GCA_051275055.1). GTDB lineage: Bacteria > Verrucomicrobiota > Verrucomicrobiia > Opitutales > Opitutaceae > Pelagisphaera. Next base: position 4,523 of record JBNMOQ010000175.1, on the reverse strand, counting down.
TGACTCTGGCGACCTGTCCACTGCGCGGGATCGATTGCAGCAATTGTTGGAGATCGCTCCGGGCGATCGATCGGTGCAAAGCATATTGGACAGCGTTGACAGTATGATTGATAATAAGGCTAGCGCGGATGCCGCTGGAGGTTCAGTGGATCGACGTTCGGCCTTGCAGAGCGAAGCGGAGTTTTTGGCTCGTCTGGAAGCGGAGCGTATCGAAAAGTCGATGGTGAGTTCACGGGAGATTCGGGAGATCGCATTGAGGCAGGCGAAGCGGGGCGACTTCCCCCTCGCTCTGAGAACGATTCAAAAAGCGGGCCAGATGCTTGAGCCGAATCCATTGACTCAGACTTTGATCGACGAGCTCAGGCGCGATGAACGCGATATCCTCAGGCAGCAGTCTACTTTTGATGCGAAACGCATGGCAGCTTCCGAATCGGGAAAAGCAAGTTTGCCGATCGAGCAGATCAGTCCGGATTTCGTTAACCTCCAGGAGGAGGTCGGGGCGTTGGCGCTTAGGGGGCGAAGCCAATTCGTAGCTGGCGATATCGATGGTGCCGAAGCGACTTTCAAGCGTATTGAAGCTTTGGATCCGAATAATGCGATGGCCAAGAGTTTTCAGGTTCGCATTTCGCAGGAACGCCAGTCGATGGCCTATTTGAACAAGCTAAAATCTCGGGAGCAGTTGCTCGAGGAGGTTTCCAGCGCTTGGCAGCGACCCGGGATTTACGAAGAGCGACCTGATATAAATCCGACTATTTTGGGACCAGCTCCTTTGTTACAGAAGCTTAATCGAATTGTGATTTCAAACGTGAACTTCACCGAGCAGCCGCTCAATCGAGTAGTGAATACTTTGAGCGCGATTTCTGAGGAATTCGACAATACGGATACTGGAGCTCGAGGAGTGAATCTCGTTTTGCTAGATCCGAATAGAACGAATCCTATGGTGAATATCACTTTGCGGAATCTATCACTGAAGCGTATATTAGATTTCATCGTAGATTCGGTGGGATTCCAGTATGAGATCCAAGAGGATGCAGTCGTCTTGAGACCAGGAGGAGAACACCGGAATCTGAATACGGAGGTTTTTCCCGTGTCGCGTTCTACGGTCATTCGTATGACGGGCATTTCAGGCAGTACTTCGGAAAGTTCTTTTAACGCGGATCCGTTTGCTCCTTCCCAGGGAACTTCCTCTCCTACTGGTGGAATGGCCAGCGATGCGGTCACTATTCGAAACTTTCTTCAGCAAGCTGGCGTAGATTTTACCGGATCGGAAGGCAGTACACTTGCATACGATGGATCGGCTATGATCGTGACTCAGACCACGCGTAATCTGGAGCGTATCCGAAATATCCTTAATCGCTACACGGATGTTAAGCAGGTTGAAATCGAAGCGAAATTCCTCGAAGTCCAGGAAGGAACGTTGGAAGAACTCGGGTTCGATTGGACCGCTACGGAACGTAGCTACGATCCAACGGGAACGGGACAATCTGGTCGCGGCGAGCAGTACAGAAGCTCGATCCGCAGTCTTTCCGATACGAGTTCGCCCTCGAATGTAGCCAGCGCGATTTTGATCGATGGCATTGAGGTCGAGAGAATCTCGCCGCCGGACATTCCTGGAGGAGTGCCCTTGGGTCTTGGAAGCGTTCCGCTTACAAAGGTATTCGGTTCTATCGGATCGATGGATTTGGATGTCACGATTCGAGCGCTGTCTCAGAGTTCTGGGTCGGATTTGTTGAGCGCTCCGAAAGTGACTGTGCTTTCGGGCAATCAAGCTGAAATCAATGTCAGTCAAGAATTTCGTTATCCAACCCGTTACACGGACGCGGAAAGCAATGTTGGCAACACGAGCGGATCTTTGAGTGGAGGCGCGGCGGGTGTCACGATAACTCCAGGTACTCCGGAAGATTTCGAAATGCGAAATATCGGCGTTGAATTGTCGGTTACGCCGATAGTGGAAGAAGATGATTACAGCATCACATTGGAGCTGAATCCTAAAGTGACCGAGTTCGAAGGATTCGTGGAATACGGCGGACCAAGCGTGGCTTTGACGGCTGATCGTACGGTTAAGGTTCCGTCTGGATTCTATCAGCCAATTTTCGCCGTGCGCGAAGTTTCGACGAAAGTTACTATTTGGGACGGTGCAACGGTGGTCATGGGTGGATTGACCCGTGAAGATGTGGTTAGCGTTAACGACAAGGTTCCGTTCTTGGGAGATATTCCATTCCTGGGACGGTTTTTCCGTTCGGAAGGGGAGTCGTCGTCCAAGCGTAATCTATTGATTTTCGTAACAGCGAATTTGGTGAGTCCTGGTGGTTCCTTGAAGCGACAGACTTTGCGCGGCGTACAGCCTGGAGCATTGTTTCAAAATCCGACAATCGTGACGCCTGGCGGTAGCGAATCTCGCAGTCAGTAGAGCCCGAGCTTATTGGGTGCTGGCTGAGAAGTCGGAACACGCCATTTGGTATTTGATATTCCTCGTGCATCTGCGCGAGGATTGCCCATGTCCAAATACCTGCTAGTTGATGGTTTTAATATGGCGTTTCGCGCTTACTACGCGGTTCGCGAATTGACGCGTACGGATGGCTTTCCAACGAACGCGCTTTATGGATGGGTGCGTTCAATGTGGAAGCTGGTCGATGATCAAAAACCGGATGAGACGATTGTGTTTTTCGATCTAGGTGGGGCTCAAGCGAAGTTGGCGTTGCTTCCTGAATACAAAGCTAACCGGGGAGAGACTCCGGAGGAATTCGAAAAGCAAGTTCCCATCATTAAAGCTCTGACGCGGGCAATGGGTTATGGGAGCTACGAAGAAAATGGTGTAGAGTCGGATGATTTACTGGCGACCTATGCTAATAGAATATGTGCGAAAGATCCGGATGCGTCAGTGCTTATTGTTAGCGCGGACAAGGATTTCGCTCAGTCCGTTAATGATCGTATTCACATGCTTCTACCGCCACCGACAGCGAATCCTCGCTTAGGATGGCGTTTGTTGGATCCGGCGGGCGTCGAAGAGAAGTTCGGAGTAAAAACTTCACAAATACCGGATTACCTATCGTTGATTGGCGATGCTTCTGACAATATCCCTGGAATTCCTGGAGTGGGGCCAAAGACCGCGGTGAAGTGGTTGAATGAATACGGAGATATCGACAATATTTTTGCGAATGCCGAAAAGTTAAAACCCGTTCGTTTTCAGGAAATTGTGGGGACTATGGTTGATCGAATGGCGATCAATCGAAAGATCATTACGTTCGACCCGGAGTGTGGACCGGAATCGATACCCGCTGGATCGGTTGACCCTGCGGCGCTATTCAAGATTCTCGAAGAAATGGAAATGAGGACGCACCTCGAAGAAGCGAAGAAGCGTTATTTCCAAGGCGAGTTGATGTTTTAGGCTTCAGTCTTGAAATTTGGCTTTGTGGGCGGCGGCTACTTTTTGGTATTTGCTGGCCCAGTTTTTGATGTTTGCTTGTTCGTCTTCAGTGAGTTGTCGGACGACTCGGGCGGGCGCGCCTACCGCTAGGGATCCGGGAGGGATGTGGGTATTGGGAGTTACTAGAGATCCGGCTCCGATGATGCTGTTTCTTCCGATTACGGCGCCGTCCATTAGAGTGGCTCGCATTCCGATTAGGCATTCGGATTCGACTTTGCAGGCGTGGATGATGGCTCCGTGGCCGATGGTAACATCGTTTCCAACTTCCACTCCGTAGTTGTCGGCTAGATGGATGATCGATCCGTCTTGGACGTTGGTTCGGTCGCCGATCGAAATGGAATTAATGTCTCCGCGAATGACGCTACCCGGCCACACGCTGGCGGATTCGCCGAGTGTGACGTCGCCGATGATGACGGCTTCGTTAGCGACATAGGCAGTATCCGGGATTTGGGGATCTTTTGTGAGGTGTTTTTCGAGGCGTTCTTCGGTTGTCATTTTTGGAATTCGGTTGAAAGAATTTCACTGCAGTTGTTGCGGAGAATATTTTCAAGTTCACCGGGATTTAATCCGCAGTTGCGAATTGCGTTTAAGTGCGAGGAGAAGTCGGGACGCGATTGTTGTTTTGGGAAGGTTCTAAGCGGGTAATCCGTGCCGAAAAAGATTCGGTCCGCCCCGATTTGGTCGATGGCTTTCTGGTAGATCGAGTCGTTGTAGAGGAGCGGTATTGCGGCGGTATCGAGATAGACGTTTTCGAGCTGTTTGAGGCGTGGCAGATCCATCATGCCGGCGAGGTGGGCAAAAACGAATGTGGTGTGTGGGTGACGCTGGGCCATTGAGAAAAGCGATTCGAAGGGGGTTTCGATTTTTCCTGGATAGTCGCGCGTTGTTGGGTCGGTGACATGGAAATTGACTGCCTTTCTCCGTTTGGCTGCGAGCTCTAGAGCTTTATCGAGCGTATCGTTTTCGTAGACGTAACCTTGGGCGGGCGGATTTAGTTCGCCGATTCCTGATAGGCCTGCATCGAAAGCGCGATCCAGCATGTCGAGCGCATCCGCTCCACCGTTGGCATTGAAAGGCGCGTAGGCTAGGAGGCGTT
>JBNMOQ010000174.1:0-11170 GCA_051275055.1 Candidatus Pelagisphaera sp. | reverse complement strand
TCAGTTTTTCCAAACACTTGTCCCGTCGTACTTTCCTAAAAAGCGCCGGCGTATGCCTGGCTTTACCCGCACTCGAAAGCATGATTCCCGCATTCGCCGCAACGCCAGCCCCCAAAGGGCCCAAGAGACTTGTGGCGATCGGCAATTCCTTCGGCATGTATCAACCATCCTTCTTTCCCGCGACGGATGGGGCCGACTACGAAATGCCCGAATTGCTGCAACCGCTTAAGCAACTTCGCAATTCCTTTAGCGTATTCTCCAATCTCGATCACGGACTAACCGGCGGGCACTTCTGCGTACATTCTTTCCTTTCGGGCGTCCTGAAAGTCGACGCCAAGAATATGCCGGATGGAAACATCAGTCTAGATCAACGAGCATCGGAAATCCTAGGGTCGGCCACGCGATTCCCCACCCTAACCGTAGGTTCAAGCAACGGCTTGCACAATGGTTGCCAAATGTCCTGGACGCGCTCCGGTGTCCGCGTTCCACCAATAACCGGCCCTCGAGAACTCTTTCAAAAATTGTTCGTTCAAGATTCCGATGAAGGGAAAAAAGCGGCGACCGAACGGTCCGTGCTTAAAAAATCAATACTGGACTCTGTATTGCACGACGCCAACGCCATGTCCAAAGCCGTGACTTCCCAGGACCGTGACAAGCTCGACGAATATCTGACAGCAGTCCGCGAATCGGAAATGAAAGTCGAACAGGGCCGACACTGGATAGGGGTTCCAAAACCAAAAGCTCCAATAGACGAACCCCGAAACCAGGGAATAGTCCTCGATTTACCACTATTGTACGATCTGGTCATTTTGGCCCTGCAAACCGATTCGACACGTATAGCCACTTTGGAAATTTCCAGCGAACAATTCGATGCATCAGTCCTTGGCGTATCAGGCGGCTATCACTCAACCTCGCACCATGGACAGCAAGAGGAGAAGATTCTAGACCTTGTTAAACTCGAACTCTACCAGACTAAACAATTCGCCCGATTCATGGAGAAGCTGAATACACTCAAAGACGAATTTAGCGAAACCTCCTTACTCGAAGATTCTATAATTCTCTCTGGCTCCGGCATGGGCAACGCCAATGCCCACACCAACACCGACCTACCAATAATCCTAGCCGGCGGAGGCTTCAAGCATGGTCAGCATATCGCATTGCCCAAAGAAGGCTACAAGCGGGTACCGCTATCCAATCTCTATCTATCCATTCTAAATAGATTGGGCGTGGAAGACGATTATTTCTCCCAAAGCACAGGAACGTTGACCCAATTGGAAACCGCCTAATCCAACGTATCGCCGTGAAACGCCTCCTTGTTTTTCTAACGACCTGGGTAGTCGCTGCCAACGGATTAGCGTCCGAGTCAGACCTTGCATCCGCGCTTCCAAAGTTTCTAGACGATTACTGCATCAAATGTCATGGCCCCGAAAAGCAAAAGGGAGAACGACGCTTCGACAATCTCTCCTTTCCCATTGAGGACTCGGCCAGCCTTATCGAACTGCAGGACATTCTAGATTTAATGAACCTAGGCGAAATGCCGCCCGAAGACGAAGAAACCCGGCCTGAGACAGATGAAGCGCTCGCTATAATAGAGCAGCTTACCCAAACAATCGAAGCTCGTCACGAACTGCTATCCAGTGCCGACCGCCACACGGCTTTGCGTCGTCTAAATCGACGGGAATACTTGAATACTGTTCGAGATTTAATGAACATCAACATTTCCCTCTTCGACCCGACCCAGGCATTTCCAAGAGACGAAACCTATCACCACATCGACACCCTCGGCGGCAACCTCGTCACCTCAAGCTACCTCCTCGATCGTTACGTAGAATCAGCCGACGAAATCATCGAAAAGGTCTTTTCCATACAAGAAAAGCCCGAAATCCAAACCTGGAGTTTTACCGACAATTTCCGGAACCTATCTGGCCTTGGCTCTACAATGGAGCAGCTATGCAATTACGAGTACATTGCGCTTTACGAAGTTCCTACATCGCAAAGACATGAAGGAGCCTACGGAACTATTCATGATTTTGAAACGGGAGTTCCAATTGATGGATACTACCGTATTCGCTTTGCAGCTGAGGCGAAAAACCGAATTCACAATCACCCCGCTCGAATCGCGACGACGAATCCAAACCAACTACTCGAACTAGCCATAGTCCCAGGCGACATCAAAGCAGGAGAGCTCGGGATCCCACAAAGAATTGAACCTACTCTGGCTTCGTTCACCCTACCCGACGATCAATTGGACTGGTATGAAGCCACCATTTGGCTAGACAAGGGTTATACCCCCCGATTCTCCTTCCCCAACGGTACGATCAATCTTCGCAGCGCCTTCGCTCCTGTATTCGACGCAATCGCACCGACGCTAGACGAAGAACTAACCAACAATTTCGGGAACCGGAAATTGGTTACCTTGAAGTACGGAAAACTCCCGCACATCCGTATCCATGATGTCGTTATCGAAGGTCCACTCTACGACAAATGGCCATCGCAATCGCAATCCTCAATATTGGAAGGGCATACGTTTTCGCCACTCCGAGCAGAGAAACTCATCACAGAGTTTTCCCGCCGCGCATTCAGACGACCCGCTTCAACAGAGGAAATAGAGCAACTAATGACTTTCTACAAGATGCGGAAAGATTCCGGTCTCAACGAATTCCAAGCATTCAAAGATACGCTCAAACGAATTCTCTGTTCACCCGGGTTTCTCTACTTAAATGAACCCTCAGACGAGGAAGACCGAATCCTAGACTACGCCCTCGCATCGCGCATATCCTACTTCCTCTGGTCGTCGATGCCAGACGATGAGCTCATCAAATTAGCCTCGAAGAATCGCTTGCGAAAAACTGGAGTGTTGCGAAAGCAAATCCGCCGCATGCTCAACGATCCCAAAGCGAATACCTTCGTTAAAAACTTCGTTGATATCGTCCTCACCCTAAAAGACCTCGGATCTCAACCTCCCGATCGAAAAGCATTCCAATTCTACTACGAACGGAACCTGCAGAAATACATGTACGAAGAGACCTATCGATTCGTCTCATCAATGCTCAGCGAGAACCTGCCGATCACCGATCTAATCGATGGTGACTTCACATTCATCAACGAACCCCTAGCGGAGCTCTACGGCTACGAAGGAATCGAAGGACTGGGTTTCCAAAAAATCCCCGTGCAAGACCCCAGGCGAACCGGCGTTTTAGGACACGCATCCATCCTCACAGTAACCGCCAATGGTATCGATACCTCACCGGTCATACGCGGAGTTTGGATGCTCGAGAATATTTTGGGAACTCCTCCATCGCCACCCCCACCAGATGTCGAACCCTTCGACCCCGATACGCGCGGAGCGCTTTCTCTACGCGGACAACTGGAAAAACATCGCTCGAACCCTACCTGCTACGATTGCCATCGCAAAATCGACCCACTCGGATTCGCCCTTGAGTCCTTCGATCCAATCGGGAAGTGGCGATCCAACTACAAAGACAAACTCCCCATTGACGCATCAGGTACCTTGCCAAACGGCACCTCGTTCGAATCGATGGCGGAGTTCAAAGAAATCCTCATCGGCCGCAGCCCCCAAATCACTCGCGCCATCAGCAGCAAGCTGCTCAGCCTCGCCTCAGGTCGCCGAATGGAACCAGGAGACCGAAGAGAAATCGATCGAATGGTCAACGACCTGCAAGCTCGAGGAAACGGCTTTCGAGACCTCATAGAAGAAGTCATCCTAAGCGATATCTTCCTCAAGAAATAGTCGACGCAACTCAGATCATTGAGCTACTTAGATCGGTCCATAATTCGAATAATGAATACGAACGATCCAACTAAGACTTTCACGCCTCGAGCCGCGCCTGCCCCCTACAAACAGTGGGGAGTAGATTTGGAAGAACAGTCTATTCAGCAAATGATCAATGGCTGCAGTCTGCCTATCGCAGTGCAAGGCGCTCTTATGCCCGACGCTCACCCAGGTTACGGTTTACCGATCGGAGGAGTGCTCGCGACGGACAACGCAGTGATCCCCTACGCGGTTGGCGTCGATATAGCCTGTCGCATGAAATTGAGCGTCTACGATATTCCCGCAAAGAAACTAACGAAGGACAAAGGGAAAGGACGCTTCACCAATGCCATCAACAACGAGACCAAGTTTGGCGTTGGTTCGTTCTTTCGCGATAAACGTCACCACGATGTTATGGATCACGACTGGAATGTTTCCCCAATCACCAAACAATTCAAAGACAAAGCCTGGGCACAGCTCGGCACGAGCGGCAGTGGCAATCATTTCGTCGAATTCGGCGAGATCGAAATCACTGACGATTCGCTAGGCCTCGATCCGGGCACATACGTTGCCTTGATGAGTCACAGCGGAAGCCGCGGAACCGGCGCTAACGTAGCTGCCCACTACAGCAAGCTAGCCCGATCGCAGCATCCGGAACTGCCAAGCGAGCTAAAGCACCTAGCCTGGCTCGACATGGACAAATCCGACGGCATAGAGTACTGGGCCGCGATGGAACTCATGGGCGAATACGCCGCTGCTAATCACGCCTGTATCCATAAACACATTGCGAAAAACCTGGGCCTCGAAATTATGCTCGACGTCGAAAACCACCACAACTTCGCCTGGAAGGAAACACATGGCGCCAAAGAAGTGATCGTCCATCGCAAAGGAGCCACCCCAGCCGGCAAAGGTGTCCTCGGCGTAATCCCCGGTTCTATGGCCAGCCCAGCCTTTATCGTTCGCGGTAAAGGCGAAGCATCCTCGCTCAACTCCGCCGCCCACGGAGCCGGACGCGTGATGAGCCGCAAGAAAGCAGCCAACAAGCTAAAATGGAAAGACGCTAAACAACTACTCAACCAACGAGGCGTCACCCTGCTATCCGCCGGAATCGACGAAGTCCCTTTCGTATACAAGGACATCGACCAAGTCATGGCCGCCCAAAACGACCTCGTCGAACCTATAGCCCGCTTTTTCCCTCGCCTCGTAAAAATGGCCCCCGCCGGAGAACACCCAGAAGACTAACCCACCTCCATCACTTTAAAACTCCACTCAACTCAGCACACTTAACTTAATCACGTGATTAAGTTAAGTGTGCCAAACAAGGTTCATCACAGATATAACCGGTTAACTTTATCGCTCGAAGAGGGCAGCGTAATTTCTTTTTCTAGCAGCTAAAGCTTTCTTGCCCTTATAGTTCGAGGGCAAAAGTTCATCTGGTAAAAAGGGATCCATCTTAAAGGCTTCACGCCAGAGAAAGTTCTCTTTTTGTAACCATTCCGTGTATTCATTATCCAATTTAAACGATATCGTAGAGTTATGAAAATCGATCAACTCCGTATAGCGACGACTGATCTCTTCGAAATCCCAAGATTTTTCGACGAAGTCAAAGGTTGAACTCGTCGCAAAAGAAACACCCTCTACGAAGGACACTCCGGATGGATCAAAATTAAGCTTTACTAAATCTTCGTACCAGGATTCCTCGAAATGAGGCGTCACCCATAGACTGTCCTGAAGTCGGCCAAACCTGCGTGCTTTTAGCCACAGAAGTAATTCTCGACGCAACTTTTGCTTCGAAGCCGGCAAATCGAAAGCGATTAACCGCCACTTCCCATCCCATTGGCGTGACCAATAGGTCTCCGGATCGACATCTTCCTGCGCCAGCTTCTTTCCCGCTTCGGTAATTCTCACCACCCATTTTCCCGTTTCCCTCGAGTCATCCCAGACAATCCAGCCCTTATCCCGCATCGTCTTAAAATGTCTAGTCATATTGCGTTCGCTTTCCCATCCACCAGCACGAACCAGAGACTTGGTTGGATATGTCAGGAACTCCAAAGCATCAACCCCGGAGACCAATATCATATCAAGCAATACACGTGTCTTATAGCCTAATTTCATTCTATTGCGTCACTTCAAAATTCAAAAACCACCATAGATTGACCCTACGCTCTTGCGCAATAAACTTAATCACGTGATTAAGTTTATTGCGCCGAAGAGAGCGTCTCTACATTCAGACAACCTGTCTGATAGGGGATCATCACATCGTTTTCATCAACCGATAACTGACGATGAAATGGAAAACGCACTTTACGATTGCATAGCTGAAGTAAGCGGCCAGCAGGAAGGGAATCCGTGCTCATATGACTCCAATTAGCCAACGATCAATCCCCGTCGATCACCTGTTGATGCCTAAGAGCACCACTATCTCATCATGTTCCTGCACAACAGGATCACGCTACCGAGGGACGAGCGTATCCTGTTATTAATATTCTGTCCTCGTTGAGGAGTGTTGAGGGCTATCTTCTATCGCGGCGCAAGCACCGGTCCAGCCCTGCAATTCGTGTTCTATTCCCGGTCCTCTCGCCTACTGAATTTCGCGTGGGAGAGCAGCTCCTGCTAGTTCGGGTTCGAACTCGGTTTCCGATTCCGCTTCTCCTGTCGTTGCTTCTGTCATTTCATCCATTACGACAAAGACAACGGGTACTAGGATGAGCACTACAAGCGACGATGCCAGTGTTCCGAGGCCAAGAGAAATCGCCATCGGCACGAGGAAGAGAGCTTGTTCATTCGTCTCGAAAATCATAGGACCTAGCCCCAGAAATGTCGTTACCGCTGTTAGGAAGATTGGGCGAAAACGTCGTTGTGCGGCTTGAATTATCGCCTCCTTAGCACTCAGTCCTCTCAGCATGTAACGATTCCGTGTCATGGCTAAAACGAAGCCTCCATTGACCACCATTCCGCAAAGGGCGATCATTCCAAGGACGCTGTAAATACTAAGATCAAATCCCAGAACGATGTGACCCAAGACTGCGCCCGCCAATCCCCAAGGGATTGTCAATAGCACGATAATTGACTGCGAATAGCTTCGTAGGAATGAAGCCATTATCGCAAAAATTGCGAACAGAGAGGCCGTCAAACCGATGCTAAGACTACTCGTCGCTTCACGTTGATCGCGCTGCTCGCCTTCGAAGGTGTAACGCAATCCCGGATACCGACTGAGAAGTTCCGGAAGCTCTTTCTTTTCCATAGCGGAAAGCACTTTATTTCCGTTCGTTACAGCAGCCACCACATTAGCGGTAACGTTAACGACACGACCACCATCAACGCGATCGATACGAACCGGAGCAGTGGTTTCGATAATCTCGGCAGCTTGATTGATCGGGATCTCCGCACCATTCGCTCCCTTAATCAAAAGCCCCTCCAAACTGCTCAAAGATTTTCGATCCTCCTCTGGCAAACGTACCATGACGCGCAGCTCTTCGCGCTCACGCGGTTGCCTCAAAGCCTCGGCCCCGTAAAAAGAATTGCGGATCTGTTGGCCTAGGTCGCGTGCAGTAATTCCAAGAGCCTGACCAGCAGGCTTAATCTCAAAACTAATCTGCGGCATTTCCTTGCCAAAGCCTTTTCGAATATCAGCTACCCCTGGATAAAGGGCCAGCATATCTCCCAACTCCTCGGAAGCCTGACGCAGCGTATCCACATCAGGGTGAGCCAATTGAATATAGATCGCAGCCTCGCCTCCCGGACCTGCAAGGTAATCGAAAAAGAGCGACTCCATATCGGGAATATCAGGAACCTCTTTACGCCAAAGATCGACAAATCCCGCGCCGGTTATTTTGCGCTGGCTTTGCGGCACGAGCTTGATGGCCACGCGCGCTCCATTCGTATTCCGACTAGCGACCGAAACGTTGAAATTGCGCACGAATCCCTCCTCGCCCGATTTTGCGATCGCCCGCTTGGCCGCATCTTCGATCATGAAAATGACTTCGCGCGTTCGTTCCACTGGAGTCCCAGACGGCATTTCAAGCTCACCCTGAATGTAATCATTCTCGATCGTTGGATTGAAAGTAAAGTTCACTCGGCCGCTAAACGTGTATGCTACCAATACAAGTAGTGAGGATGCAAATACAGCTATCGTTATGTAACGAAACTTCATACAAGCGGACAATACTGGCTTGTAAAAACGTTCCATAGCTCCGTCCAATTTAATACGGAGCTTAGTCTGCGATTGATCGAGTCGCGAAAAAATCGATTTCTTATGCGGATTCTTACGAACGAAGGCCAAGTGAGACGGAAGGATCAAAAGCACTTCAACCAGCGAAACCGTAAACACCGCGATGATAACCGCTGGAAGCACATGCAAGAATCGACCGCTTTCGCCTGGGACGAAAAACAGCGGCAAGAACGCTATGATGTTCGTACTGACCGCAAACACGACTGGGATCGTCATCTCCTTTACGCCAGCGACCGCCGCTTCCGAACGCGACATGCCTTGAGTTATCTTATGGAAGATATCCTCACCTACTACAACCGCGTCATCCACCACGATCCCAAGCGTCACGATAAATCCGAAGACGGAAATCATGTTCACACTGGCATCCATCAAAGGTAGCAGAATGAGTGATCCTAATATGGATACAGGAATTCCAATCGCCGTCCAAAAAGCTACGCGCAACTCAAGCAGAAGCCCCAAGGCCAGAAGCACGAGTATCAAACCCAAGGTTCCATTGTACCTCAGCAAATCAATTCGCTCCTGATAATCTTCAGTTCGATCGTAACGCACTTCTACCTGAACCGATGGTGGCAAGGTCGGCCGAAGTTGTTCGATATAGCGCTTCACGGCACCAGCCACTTTGATTGGAGGTTGGTTTTCCGAGGCCGATACGGAAATAGTTAACGTCGGCTTTCCGTTGAAATACGATTCCCGCTTAGTCTCTTCAAATCCATCGGTGATAGTCGCAATATCGCCCAGCCTAATTTCCGCGCCGGAGTTGCTACTCTTGATCGGGATACCCGCAAACTCGCTACCGAAATAACGACGCTCAGTGGTCTTGAGAAGAATGTCTCCGCCAGCCGTCTTCATCGTTCCCGCTGGTACATCTTGAGCTGATTGATCAATCGCCCGAGCGATTTGTCCAAGCGTTAGGTCAAGCGAGCGCAACTGAGCCTGAGGCACTTCGACCAAAATCTCCGGACGACGCGCTCCTAATATTTCAACCAAAGCAATTTCCGGTTGAGCCAGCAATCCATCTTCAACTTGGTGGGCCAGCTGAGCAAGCGTGCCTTCGTCCACGTCCCCGCAAACCGCTACGTAGTTAACACCGCGGCGGCGACTCGTTCCAAGCGAAACGCGCGGCGGCTCGATTTCATCTGGAAACAAACTAATTCGCGCAACGGCCGCTGTGACTTCCTGCAAGGCCCGGTTACGATCGAAACCCGGCATTATCTCCACCGATACGGAAGCTCGGCCCTCAGACGCTGTAGACTCGATACGTCGCGTAAGTTCCAGGCCACGCAGCTCCGATTCGATCGGCAAGATGATAGACTGTTCGACCTCTTCCGGGCTCGCTCCCCGATACTGCATATCCACCTCGATCGTATCGATTTGGAAAAGCGGGTAGATTTCTTGTTTGATGTTTCGGGCAACGGCGATGCCAACCACCACGACTGCCAGCATGAGTAAATTCGCCGCTACATGATTGCGGGCAAACCAGGCGATGAGCCCAGTCGAGGAAGAGGTGTCATTGTAAGGGTTGCGGTCCATAATAGCTCTAACCTTTCTATTGAGTTGCCGTCACCAGTTCGGGGTATGCGGTGGACGGTTGAGGCGACACTTTCATTTCCGGAAGCGCCACGCGTAAATCACTTACAACTAATTGGTCACTTTTTTCCAGATTATTCGAAATCAGCACCGTTTCTTTCTCTAGCCAAAGAACCGTGGCTTGCACGATTTTCAGCAAATTATCCGGACCCACCACCCATATCTGATTTCCCTCGCGCAAAGCCTCCCGAGGAACCCGCAAGGTATTCTCCAGATCGCCTGCAGCGATTTTAACTTCTACATAACTTCCCAGCAGCAAAGGTAATTTGCCACTCGATTGCTTTTTCAACCCAAGGGGATCTTCAACCGAGATAACAAGGCGAGCCATTCTCCCCAAAGGATCCAAATCGCTCAACAAGCGAATAACCCTCCCTTTCCATGTAGCCGACTCGCCATTACCCATATCCAAGACAACATCCGCTTCTGCTCCTGGCTGATTGCCATTGGGAAATCGAATCCATTTCAAATCGGAAAACGGAATCGTAACTTGTATCCAAAATTCATCGGTACCCACCAATTCGCAAATCGCCGAATTCGGACTGAGCAGCTGTCCGATCTCGACCGACTCTTCAGTCACCATGGCATTAAAAGGCGCTTTGATAACCGTACGAGACAACTGCAGCTCAGCAATTTCGATATCATTCGTCGCCTTCTCCATAAACGCCTCCGCTCTGCGAAGATGCGGTTCGCGCAATACTAAAGACTGGTTAACATCACCCATATCTAAGTCGGCCTGCAACTCATCCCACTCGCGTCGAGCGATAACCTGGCGCCCGCTTTCCACTTCACGCTCGAAGCGAGCCTGTTCTAGGTTTGATCGCTCTTCGGCAAGAGCCAGCTCGTAATCTTTGGAATCGATGCGAATCAACTCGTCGTCCTGCCTCACGTGACCGCCAATCGTGACCGATTCGCTTTGCCGTATCACTTGACCGGATACTTGAGGTTTGATGACGACCTTTCGCGACGGGATCACACTCCCGGCCGCACTAACTGCGACTGATAGTACTTGCGGCTCCATCGGAATCACCTGAACGATCTTCGCCGAACTTGTCTTTTCTTTAGGCGTTATTTCAGGCCCTGTAGAAAGCAAAACATAACTCACTCCGCCGCCTATGACGAAAATTATAAGGATGATGAAAAAGGTGCTGAATTTAGATTTCTTATTCATTCAGAGAAGAGACTAAGCCCGAGATATCGGGATTGAGGATAGGACCGCCAAGAGCCCGGTGCAAAGCGACGCGAGCGCTCAATACGCCACGACGGGAACTAACGATATCGCGCTCGAGGTTTTGCACGATGTTTAGAGAAGTGAATACAGGAAGATAATCGGTGAGACCTTGACTAAAACGATTGCGAGCTTCGGTCAACAGCCGTTGGGCCGTGAACAATTGTTGTTCGACTAGGATCAATTCCTC
Source organism: Candidatus Pelagisphaera sp. (assembly GCA_051275055.1). Classification (GTDB taxonomy): domain Bacteria; phylum Verrucomicrobiota; class Verrucomicrobiia; order Opitutales; family Opitutaceae; genus Pelagisphaera. The sequence goes on along the minus strand of JBNMOQ010000174.1, from coordinate 165 downwards.
CTGCTGCTTACGTTCCAACAACAAAGCCGACTCCACCTCGACCCAGGCGGAAAGGAAACTATCGGTATAACCTGCCAAGGCTCCTTCGAGCTCCGCTTTTTGAAGCCTAACTGCCGCTCTACGCTCGCCCGCAGCAAACAATGGAGCAGCCAATCCAGCGAAAAG
>JBNMOQ010000173.1:0-11184 GCA_051275055.1 Candidatus Pelagisphaera sp. | reverse complement strand
CTGGCGCGCTCAAGGAATTGCTCGAATCCGGGAATGTTGAAGAGCTGAATAATCGATTTTATAAGAAGATCGCCTTCGGAACCGGAGGTTTGAGGGGACGGACGATTGGAGCTACGCCGACGACGGGCGAGAAGGGCGACATGGATGAAACTGGAGTGCCTGCATTTCCGGCAGTCGGTTCGAACATGTTGAACGAGTACACCGTGACTCGAGCGACGGTCGGTCTATTTGAGTTCTCGCGGAAGCATTTGGAAGCGCAGGGTAACGGGGAGGTTCCGAAACTGGTGATCGCTCATGACGTCAGGCATTTTTCGCGGTTCTTTTGCGAACTGTCGGCTTCGATTTGGACGGCTTGTGGCGGGGAAGCATTTATCTTCGACGGTCCGCGTTCGACACCTCATTTGAGTTTCGCCGTACGGCATTTGGGAGCGACGTGTGGGATCGTTATTACTGCGAGCCACAATCCGCCACACGATAACGGATACAAAGCGTATTTCGCGGATGGCGGTCAATTGGTTCCACCGAACGATCAAAGCGTCATCGATGAAGTGGAGAACGTTTCATTCGATGGTCTTCAAGATTATTTGAAAATCGATTTGGAAAAGGTTTCGACGCTTGGTTCGGATTTGGACGATGCTTATGTGGATACTGTTGTGGAAACTGTGATTGATCCCGGCGCCTTTGCGGATTCTGGGTTGAAGATTGTATTCACTCCGATTCATGGTACTGGCGCAATTTCGACATTGCCGGCCTTGGATCGCCTAGGAGTAGAGGCTTCATTGGTCGAGTCGCAGATGATTCAGGATCCGAATTTTCCAACAGTTAAGTCGCCAAATCCGGAAAACGCGGAAGCGCTATCTTTGGCTATCGCTCAATCGGAAGAGATCGGAGCGGATATACTATTGGCGACTGACCCGGATTGCGATCGCATGGGAGTAGCCGCAGCTGATTCCAATGGAAAAATGGTTCTCGTAACGGGTAATCAGATTGGGGCGATGTTGGCAGACTATCGAATTCGGAAACTGAAGCAGATGGGTTGGATTCCGGAAGAAGGCACTCAATCAGCTGCGTTGATCAAAACGTTTGTTACGTCTCCATTGCAAGACGCCATAGCAAAGGGACATGGCATCAAATGCATCAATACGCTAACGGGATTCAAGTGGATTGGCGAGAAGCTGCATTTGTATGAGCAAGCGGCATTGAAAGCTCACAAACTCGAAACTGGGGAGGATTTGGATTACGATTCGCTGAGCCAGAAAGAGCGATCCGAGTTGTTGCAAAAGCACAGTACGTTTTATGTTTTCGGTGGAGAAGAAAGCTATGGCTATCTTCCAACGGATGCGGTTCGCGATAAGGATGGCAATGCGGCGAGCGTAATATTCTGCGAGTTGGCAGCGAGTCTAAAGAAGGAAGGTAGATCGATCCTCGAATACCTGGACAGCCTTTATCTACAGCACGGTTACTTTCTCGAAACCCTGGGTCAGATCGTTTACGAAGGCGCTGCTGGAGCTGCAAAAATCGTTCGCATTTTGGAAACGTATCGTTCGAATCCGCCAACGGATTTCCTAGAATCTAAGGTCGATCGTTTTATAGACTTTGGTCGCGAAACAGTGAGCGATCCTGATGGTAAAGAAATCCCGAAACAAGATTTGTATTTCTTGGAATTGGAAAATGGATACAGATACGCGGTACGCGGCAGCGGAACCGAGCCGAAAATTAAATTCTACCTATTCGGCAATGATGCAGTTTCGGGAGAAGGCGAATTGGAGGCTACGAAAGCGAAGACACGAGCGTCTTTGGAGTCTTTGAAGCAAGCGATTCTCGATGACGCTAAGAGTCGAGCGGAGTCTTAGCGTTGATTCCTTTGGTGGTTGTCGATCTCCTAGCGACGACTGAACGATGTAATCGCCCAGCTACTTGAATAATAATGCCCGCTCGGAGATCGGTCGCTACCTCTTGACTAGTGACGGGGTAAAGGGATTTCCTATTCCTTTACCTGATTCGCTCGGTACTGAGTGTATCCGTCGCGAATGGCTGCGTAGGGATCGATTGCGGAATCGGTGATTGAATTGTAGAAATCGATTATTTCCGGGAAGTTATTGATCGTATCCGTGGCTTTGAGGATTATGCGATCTTGAGAGTCATCTACATGGCTCCAAGGTTCGGATATTGGATCGACTGCATTGCCGCCGAAGCGCCCTACGAAATCTCGAAAGCTCGAAGGTCCGAGTAGGGGAATAACTATGTAAAATCCGTGATCGATTCCCCAAGACCCGAAAGCCTGTCCAATATCTTCTTTAGGAACGTCGAGAGCAGGGTCGCCTTTGGTGATTTCGAGAAGACCACCAATACCAACTGTGCTATTGACGAGGAATTTTCCAGTTTCTTGGGTTGCTCGTCCAAATTTGAATTGGAGAACGTTTCCTGTAAAACGGATTGGGTACTCAAGGTTGCTGAAGAAATTGTGAACTCCCTTGCGAGCTTCTTTGGGTACAACTCGAGCGTATTGTCGAGTGAATGGGTTTACAACTTTCTTGTAGACGAAGTTATTGAATCCAAAGATTTTTCGATTCAAACCCTCTAAGGGATCAGCGATTGATCCTTGAGAGGAGCCATCTTCGTCATCCAGCAAATCGTCGATTTCCATTAGGCTGTCGAGGTCAATGGAGTCTTGGGATTGAGCGTTGAATTGGAAAAGCAACCCGACTGCTGTCGCTAGAATTATCCAGTTTCGATGCTTCACGAACGTACTTCTTTGAGTTTGTTCTTGAGCAGATCTATTAGATCGGCCGCTGATTTTCGCTGAAAATGTTCGTCGAATTGTTTGCGGTAGTTGCTCACCATGCTCACGCCTTCGACCAGTACGTCGTAAACCTGCCAGCCGCGGTCTTTGATGTTCGCTAAGCGATAACTCAAATTGACTTCAGTTCCGTTTAGCGAGACTTTCGAGGCGATTTCAATTTTGCTTTTGCTCTCGGTGAGGGCCTTGGCTTTACCGAATTTCATAGTGGGCTTTGGCCCGTTGTTGAGTTCCCTTGTGTAGGTTCTGAGAACGAGATCGGTTACGAGCAAAGTGACTTGTTCCTTTTGCTTGTCATCGAGCTTTTTCCAATTGCGACCTAAGGCTTGCTGTATAATTATATCGAAAGAAAAGTCCTCGTTGAGGATTTCGATGATCTGCTCGCGTTTCGCTGTGTAGCTGAGATTGGAGTCGTCGGCGTGAAGGACTTCGAGGAGTTCGAGTATCGTTGCTTCCAGAGCGTTTTTAGGGGCGTCGAAAGGATCTGCAGTTGCAGGAGCGATTGCCCAGAGAAAAATCGCGAGAGAAGTGAACGTGGAGCGGATTAGGTTCGAGCTCATAATAGAATTTGTTTTTGGCGTCTGATAAGGGCGTATACGAATACGGGTACCGAATGGATTGCAGAGCGTACTATAAAATTTGGTTTTAGAAAAAATCGAGAAGGCGGCTAGGGCAAAGTTATTTTGTCTCAGAAATTATGGGTTTGAATTTATTATTTTTCGGATTCTTCATCTAAGCTGCCGAAAGCGAAACGACTGATGAGGCTTTCGATGTCGAGAGCGGATTCCGTATCGACGATGGGTTCGCCTGGTTCGAGTTCCAAACCACCTCCACCTGGGTCGAGAGCGATGTATTTGTCGCCGATCAAGCCGTTGGTCTTGATGGATGCGATTGCGTCATCGTAAATAATGAGGTCTGTATTCAAATTTAAGTGCACTATCGCGACGATGTTTTCGGTATCGAGTTCGATTTTACTGACGACGCCGACTTTGACGCCAGCAATCATGATGTTGCTGCCTTCGTTCAATCCGCCTACGTTTGAAAAACGAGCTTGTATTACGGTTGAGTCAGAACCGAGGAAGCGATTGCTTCCTATTTGGATGGCTAGATAAAGTATCGCGGCGATACCAACGAGGACAAACAGTCCGACGGAGAATTCTAAGTTCTTCTGTTTCATACGGCAGAGGTTTCTGTTGAAAGCTTGGGATTGAGAAATCCTTTGAGGTCGCTTGGAGGCGAATCGAGGAGCGAGGCAGGGGATCCCCAAAATTTGATTGTTCCGGAATCGAGCCAGGCGACTTGATCCGAGATTCCGAATATTTCGGGAACGTCGTGACTGACCATGATGACAGTAAACCCGAACCGTTCGCGATAGTTCCGAATCATGTCGAAAACGGCGAATTTGCGTTCTGGATCCAAACCGGTCGTTGGTTCGTCGAAAAGGATAATTTCCGGACTTGTTATGAGCGCTCGGGCCAGAGCGACACGCTTTTGCATGCCACCTGAGATTTCTGCCGGATACTTGGACGCGGCATCCGTAAGATCGAGTTTGTTGAGGAGATCGTTAACGCGTGCGGAGAGTTCCTTTTGGCTGATGCGGTGTTTCTCCCTGAGCGGCAGGGCTACGTTGTCGAAAACGTTAAGCGAGTCGAAGAGCGCGTTTTGCTGGAACATGTAAGCGCACTGCGGAACTGCTGCGGACGAGTTGCTAAGACTGATTGTTCCGGAATCTGGATCAAGGAGTTTGGAAATACATTTGAGAAAAACCGACTTCCCGGTTCCGCTTTTTCCAATCACTGTCGTGTGCGACTTCAATGGGATATCCAAATCGATCCCATCTAGGATGACTTGATTGCCGAAGCGTTTACTGAGACCACGAATCTGGAGGAAGGCGTCACTCATTGTTAGAGGCGAAAGGAGGTTATCAGGTAGTCGCTCGCCAGGATGGCGATACTGGAGAGGACGACTGCTCGAGTGGTCGATTCGGAAACGCCGCGAGCTCCCGGCACGCTGGCTTTAATATGGGTGAAGTATCCCTGGAAAGTGCAAATGATGGTCGTTAGCACGCCGAACGTGAGCGCTTTGAGGAACCCATCCATCACGTTTTTGATGCTGACGCCTTCGTAGATCCGATTCCAATAGGCTCCGGAATCCACGCCAAGCATTTCGACTCCCGTTAGATGACCACCGAAAATACCGACGATATCGAAAAAAGCGGTCAGAATGGGAAAGGCTATGATGGCTGCATATAAACGTGGCGAAACGAGGAAGCCAAGAGGGTTGATGCGCATGGTATGCAGGGCGTCGATCTGTTCGGCGTTGCGCTGGATGCCGATTTCCGCGCACATTGCCGATCCGGCTTGTCCTACGATCATGATGGCAGTGAAGACCGGTCCGATCTCCATGATAAGGGATAGTGCCACCACTTGGCCAAGAAGGCTCTCGGAGCTGAAACTCGACAGAACGTAGTAGAGCTGCAAGCCGAGTATGAGACCCATGAAGAGTCCGACTATTAGCGTAATGGGAATGCAACGGACTCCTATTTCGTAGATTGCGCGAAAAAGCTTTTCGAAAACATGTCGTTGCCCAAAGAGAGAAGTGATCGAAGATGCGCCGAACCATGTCAGTTCGCCCAATTCGCTCACGAGCCCAATTCCCTTCCTTCCGATTCTCCCGATCATATTTTGATTCGTGGATCTAATGGTTTTTACGTTTTTGCAAGAAAGTTCGACTGCTAGTTTCAGGTCGAAGGACGTGTTTTTCAGCGTCGGTGAGTCCTGCGGACCTGCTCTGGGAAACGTCTAGCCACCGTATCGATGTCGTTGAGCATAAGGCGTGTCTGTTCTAGGGTGGTGGCATTAGGGGCGGGAAACTCTATTTAGCGTGCGAAAAGACTCCAAATAGTAGATGTACCATGTGTTCAGCCATCCTGTAGGACCGGCAAGTCGGAGGGCTTAAGAAGGTCCTAGCAGTCTTAAATAGAAGGCAAATTCGATCCAGGTTATGAGGGAGCTTTTGGGAATTCCGTGACTGAATTTGTTTTGGCGTCGATGATTCCGTCAACCATATGGACGAACGAGTATCTGGTTTGATGGAGTAAATTACCTATTTATAGAGCTTTGACTTGGGGGTGAATGACCCTATGATTCGCTAAGTATGAGATCTGTTCCGTTGAGTATTGCCTTGGTAATCGCCTGTGTCGTGGGCTCTATTACCTATGGTCAAAATCGTTCCGAACCATTGCGTCCGCGAGCGACTACCGGGGATACGGTTGCTCGGGAATCGATGCCGGTTTACGGAGCTTATCAGGCGATTGCAGTCAACAGGGATATCATTCGCGATGTTCGGGTGGATAATATGTCGAACATCTTTTTACAGCTCGATCCTGAACATAAGAATAAAGAGCTCGTAGTTAAAATTTCAAGCGAACGCTTTGCGGAATACCGCAATTGGGTTCACGGGGGCTTGGAGTTGGTGTCTCCGGCCAATGCAGGAAAAACGCCTTTGGGCTGGACCGATAGGGTGCAGACAAAGGCAAAATATATCGAATATTGGATGGATGGATCGATATTCCTCCATTTGAAGAGAATGGACTTATAGTTCATTCGATAATTGGGAAAAAGGGAAAATTATGAAACGTAAACCGAACCTGAAATGGCTCCGGGGAGTCGACATGAAAACAGGGTCTCATCGAGATCTTGCAGTCGTCATCGCCGGTGCGTGTTTATTTCTAATTCTTGGCTCTCTATTCATGGATCTGATGATCCAAGAAGAGGAGCAAGAGATGCCGAATTTTGCGTTGATCGTAGATATGAAAGAGCGCAAGCAAGCGTTTTTTGAATACATGCTTCCGTTCGCGGAAGAGGCGAACGATCAGATCTTGAAGGAGCGTTCTGAGGTGGAGCGCTTGATGGCGGAATTTCTCCGCAAAGGAGATTTGTCGCGACGTGGCGAGAGGCGTATCAACGAGTTGCTGGAAACGTATGATTTCGATGCGGTAGAGGCCTTCGAAGAACAAACGTTTAAGGATTTGCTGTCTCGTGTTGATGAAATTCCGCCTTCGCTTGCGCTGTCGCAAGCGGCTCTGGAAAGCGGTTGGGGTTCGTCTCGTTTTGCGCGGGAAGGCTACAATCTTTTTGGAATGTGGTGTTACGAGCCCGGTTGCGGATTTGTTCCTAGTCGCCGCCCGGCAGGGAAGTCCTACGAGGTCACCAAGTACGAATCGCCTAAGGATTCATTTGCGGCGTATATTAATAATCTAAATACGAATCGCTACTATGTCGCAATGCGGGCCATTCGTCGTGAGCTTCGCAGCAGTGATGGGAATTTGAATGGATATGAACTTGCGGCGGGATTGCATCGTTATTCGCAAGAAGGCTATGTCTATATTTCGAAAGTGCAGAGTCTCATACAATCAAATCAGCTTGGCCGATTTGATTGAGCACTTCGGTTATATTCAGCTATTTTTTCGATCGCACGCAATTAGGAGTGCTATCTTTTTTTTGAATCGCTACGAGAGGAAGCTTCGGTCGAATGAAACGTGGACGAGCTTGAGCCTTACCGTAAGCAGATCGAAGACGGATTGTTGGAATTGAATGCTCGCGTGGGCGAAACCGATCCGAAAGGTTAGCCAAATGCGTTTTCGTCCCTGCATAGATTTAAAAAACGGACAGGTTGTCCAGATAGTTGGTGGCTCCTTGTCTGAGAATGATGCGTCGACTAAAACGAACTTTCAATCGGAGCGTTCTTCCAGTTTCTACGCTGATCGATATCGCGAAGATAGCTTAGACGGAGGACATGTGATTGCTCTGGGGGCTGGAAACCGAGAAGCGGCTTTGGCTGCGCTTGGCGCTTATCCAGGAGGTTTGCAGTATGGAGGGGGTGTGTCTCCTGGAAATGCGGCTGATTTCCTCGATGCGGGAGCGAGCCACGTGATTGTGACGTCTTACGTTTTTCGAGATGGGGCGATTGACTATGATCGTTTGAACGAACTGACGCGGAAAGTTGGGCGCGAGCGGCTGGTTCTGGATTTGAGCTGCCGGAAGCGAGAGGGAGAATATTGGGTGGTTACGGATCGTTGGACGCGGTTTACTGACTTTAAGGTGACAGCAGATTCGCTGGAATCGCTGTCTCAGTACTGCGATGAATTTTTGGTACACGGCGTGGACGTGGAAGGAAAAATGTCTGGGATCGAAGACGCCTTGGTCTCTTTGATGGGAGAATCGAGTCCGATCCCGTCAACCTATGCCGGGGGCGTTCGAAGTTTGGATGACATGGATTTGGTAAGCGATTTGGGCTCAGGTCGGGTCGACCTAACCATTGGGAGCGCTTTGGATCTTTTTGGGGGAGACGTGGCGTATGCGGACATCCTCGCCTGGCAACCGCGCAAATAAGAATTTCGGAAAAATCTCATCAAAAAGGCTATGAAAGGTTGCTAAATATCAAGATTTCACGACTTATGCGTGGTCTTTTTGAACTTTTTCTCCTTAAAACAGACTCTCTTCACAAAATATGCGTATTAAAAATTGGGGATCTTTCGCGGTTATAGCCGGCTACCACGTACTGCTTCTAGCATTGCTGCCGTTCTATTTCAGTGAATTCAATGGGGCTACTTTCGCTCTGTATTTCATAACGTTCCTCCTTTCGGGGTTTGCGATTACGGCAGGGTATCATCGTTTGTTCGCTCACAAAACCTACGATGCGAGCCCGGTTTATGAGTGGTTTTGGCTTTTCATGGCGGCTTTGGCTGGACAGATGTCCGCATTGAGCTGGTCGAATGATCACCGCATTCATCACAGCCACGTGGATACGAAGAAGGACCCATATAACATTAACCAAGGTTTTTGGTATGCTCATTTTCTTTGGTTGTTCGTTCGCAAAACGATTCCTTTGGACGAGCGATTGGTTTCGGATCTGATGAAGAACAAGCGCGTTATGTTTCAGCATAATAACTACAGGTGGATCTTCTTGGGCGTAAATGCAGCGGTATTTGGGTTTGGGTGTTTGTTCATGTCGCCGATGGCGTCGTTTGTCGGTTGCGTACTCTTGAGAGTTTTCACGATTCACCACTGTACTTGGTTCATCAATTCTTTGGCTCATATATGGGGATCGCGTACGTATTCCAAAGAGCAAACTGCAGCGGATAATGCGGTTTTGGCCGTATTAACTTTTGGCGAGGGCTATCACAACTACCACCACACGATTGCGAACGATTACCGAAACGGGATTCGTTGGTACCACTTCGATCCGACCAAGTGGCTGATTTGGACTTCTTCTAAAATCGGTTTGGTCAGCAATCTGCGCTGGTACAATAATCTACGTATTCAGCAAACGCTGGTTAAGAACGATAAGCGGATGTTACTCGAACGGATTCGCCACGAAATCGATGAGACCGCTCAGGAGTTGAGGCATAAGCTCGAGGATCTATCCAAAACTTACGACGTTAAGGCGGCTGAGCTGACAAAGGCTTATCGCGAATTGAAGATAGCCACTGAAGAGCGTCGTCAAATTTTGCTACTTGAGATCAAGGAATTGAAGAAAGAGGTAAAAGCTGCTTGGAAAAATTGGGTGTCGCTTGCCGAAATGATGGAGAAACGATACTCTTTGGCTCATTCACACTAGGCGAATCCAGCGAAATTTCCCAGTCGAAGCGGTTTAGACATCGGCTTCGGCTAAAATTCAAAAGGCGGCGTAAAGTCGCCTTTTTTGCGTCTGGATACGAAGGCCAAAGAGGCAGCGAACGTCGACGGAGCAACGCCTAGATGGCGAAACAATGGTAGGGTAGGAGGGATTCGAACCCCCGACCGCCGGATTAGAAATCAGGTGCTCTATCCAACTGAGCTACTACCCCATATTCTAACGCTAATGCGAAAGGAGGCGGAAAGAAACACGAGCCCTTTTGAAAACTCAAGATCGAAATCGATTGGATTTCAACAGTGGGAGTTCGTTTTAGTTGGAGCCGATAGCTGCAGCGGTCTCCTTCGTCGTGAGAGAGATGATACGTTGAGCCGTTTTGATGTAGTCTTCGGCGACGTTCATCGATGCTTCTCGCTTGCTCATGAGAACCATGGGCAGGCCTTGCATTACTGCGCGTCCGACTGAGACGGAATGGCGGATGTATTCGGGAAAGATACAAGTGCTTTCGGGAACTTTGCCCTGGGCCACAAATCGTTCGATCTGGGCGTTGAATCGTTCGACTGGAATTTCGATGTTGGTCCCGGGCTTTACGGCGTTAAGCGAAATTCCAAGAACCTGAGGCTCTGGAACGGAAAGTTCCTGACGCCAGCGATAGCTTTGCTTTTTAAAGCTGTCTAGTTTGTCGATTAACAAGTGGAACCCAATGATGCTGAGAGCATCTGGATTGGCAGGGACTACGATATGATCGCTGCTGAAAATTGCACATTGAGATGTTATGAAAAAGCTCGGCGGGCAATCGAAGAAGACGTAGTCGTATTGATCTTCAATCTCGGTGAGCTCCTCTTGGAAATGAGCGTAGAAAGGTTTTCCCCAGGGATTGGATACTTCGTGCTCAAGATCCATTAAGCGAAAACTTGCTGGGATCAAATCGAGTCCTTTGAGTACTTTTTCATCGTCTGCATTGCGAACGATGTCCTTTTGGATGCATTGCCTGAGGTCCGATCCGTCTTCCTTGAAAGCGCTTAGGATGAAATTGTTTGGATTTCGCCCTAGTTTGTTCCAGCGGTCTAGGCGCATGAGCCAAATGCTCGAGTTGCTTTGAGCATCGAAATCGACGACAAGAACGCGTTTGCCCATATAGGCTAGGCACGAGGCTACATTAACGAGAAGAGACGTCTTTCCGACGCCTCCCTTTAAATTCAAAAAACTGATCTTTACTGCCATACTGATAGATTGGTGTTTAGGCGCTAGATTATAGGTCGGCGCGTAAGGGTGAATCTTGGCTTCGTAGAGCCATTAATTCGACCCGATTTACTGTTTAACAATTCTTTGAAAGTAGATTGCGACGATGCTGTTTACAAACGTGGCTAAACCAATAATTTATAGGGGCTAGAAAATGGAGACCATCGTAAGAGATAAGTCGATAATGGAGGCAGTCTTTCGACGCAGGAAACGTAGTGTCGTCCTGTCCGAATTGGCTGTGGAATTGGGACGCGACGTCTTGGTCGGAAGGCCCTTGGAAGAGGAAGTGCCAGTCTTTTCAAATGAAAACGTTGGAGAGAATTTCGCTAAATCTGTGGTTTCACCGTTGATTGAGGATAATCCTGTGTTTGAGGCGACTGCTGAAGTCGAAAGTGCCGCTGAAGTCGAAAGTGCCGCTGAAGTCGAAAGTGCCGCTGAAGTCGAAAGTGCCGCTGAAGTCGAAAGTGCCGCTGAAGTCGAAAGTGCCGCTGAAGTCGAAAGTGCCG
>JBNMOQ010000172.1:0-11226 GCA_051275055.1 Candidatus Pelagisphaera sp. | reverse complement strand
CGATGCCGGCCGGAGCGAGAAAAACACGGCCGGTGCCGGAGTTCATCTGTACCCCTTGCTCGTTCATCGTTTTTGTATTCGGAATTCTGGGATGCTGAGATTCGCCGGCGATGCCGAGGAATTTGACTCTTTCTAGGGAACCTAAAAACGGAGCGAGCCCGGATATGCCAGCATCGACTTGTCCGCCAAGTACAGCTGTGGCGAGTTCGGATCCTCCTGCGAAGAGAACTACACTGACGTCGATGGACTCTTGATACAACATCGCGAGCGTTGCGAGGTGAGTGCCGCCTTTGGGTTGGGCGATTCCGAGCCTGAGCTTGCCTGGGCGTTTTCTGGCATCGTCGAGGAATGCCTTCATGTCGGCGTAGGGAGTGTTGGCTTTTGCCGCGAAAACATTCGGATCGAACGCGATTTGGCCGATGATTCTTAGATCGCTCAATTTATATTGGCCGGCTCCTGTTAGGGGCCCTAGTACTAGGTCGGGAGTGTTGTAGGTGGCGATTGTGTATCCATCGGACCGAGACTGAGCGAGGTAACCAACGCCTAGGTGACCTCCTCCGCCGGTCTTGTATTGGAAGATGAATTCTCTTCCGAAGGTTTCTTTGGTGAACGCATTGACGGATCGAGCGATTCGGTCGCTTCCTCCACCTGGTTTGAAAGGGACGATGATCGTTATTGGTTTGCCTGGATAGGCTTCGTCGGGAGCGTCGTCTCCTACGTAGCGATTGATTAGTCCAATCGCGACAAATAGAACTCCTAGGTAGACGAGAAGTCTGTAGAACTTTTTTCGCGTCATTATTCTTCGGTTACGAATGAAGCGTTCTCGCCAGGAGCAGGGGAGTTTATGAATGTGCCTCGGCCAAGCACTGCATCGCGTCCTCCGTAAGATTCAATCAATTTGGCCTGGTCCACTTTAGCGCGGCGGTCGGTCTCTTCGGGATCGAGGAATTTACGGAGCTCCGCTTCCATCGTATTTCGAATCTCGGAGTTTGCTGGATCATTGGCGAGGTCTCGCTCCTCCATGGGATCATCGTTGATATTGTAAAGTTCGATTGGCGAATCGACTCCGACGTAATAGATCAGTTTGTAAGCGCCTTTTCGAACAAGGTACCAAGCGTTGTTCGAAGCGACCGCATGGTATTCGCTAATAACTGACCGTTCGTCCGCTTCGTTCGTGAAGAGGGGGTTGATGGATTTTCCGTCTACGTCGCTTTCCTTATCGGAAACTTCGCCAGTTACCATCTCGATTATTGTTGGATGAAAATCGACGAGTGATACAGGTGTATTGATCACTTGATTACTTGGGATATCGGGACCTGAGATTACTAATGGGATGCCAGCAGAATCTTCCAGCATCGTGAACTTTCCGTAGAGTCCGCGCTGGCCTAGGCTTTCGCCGTGGTCGGATGTGTAGACAATGCGTGTGTTTTCGCTAAAACCGTTTCGGTCGAGGGCTTGAAGCACTTCGCCCACGCGATCGTCCATCGCGTTTACGGAACCGTAGTAGGCGGCGGATATGCGGCGAGTCTCTTCTTCGGAAAAGGGAGTGTCGATTTCCAAGACGCGACGCAATTCGTTGAACGTAGGGTGATCAGTCCATTCGTCAGGTTTCCCTCGATACGGATGGCCGATCTCTTTTGAAATGTAATAGTCGAAATGCTCGGTAGGCGCTGTATAAGGCGGATGGGGGCAAGTGAACGAAACAAAGAGGACCCACGGTTTGTCGTTATTCGCGATCGAAGCGGAGTCGAGCCATTGGGAGGCAGTATTGGCGATATCTTGATCGTACCTCAGATAACTAGAATCCCCGGGTCCAGCGGCGGCGATAGCGTCGTGATTGCCCGAACGAACGGGAATGTGGGAACGCAGACTCGATTGTGGGTCGCCTTTTCCGTCGACTACGTTGAGCGGAATATGGTGGGCACTAAACCCATCCGAGTCCTTTTCGTCGCGATAATGAAGCTTGCCGATCGATTCTACGCGATGGCCAAGGTCAATGAGTTTGTGTCCCCAGCCGCGGACGACTCCATCGTATGGATGGGCGTTGTCCCAGTATCCATTTAGGTGGGTATATTTCCCGGTTGCGAAGCAGGCTCGAGCAGGCACGCAGATAGGGGAAGGCGTGTAGGCCGAGTCGAACCGGGCGCCATTGTTGGCGATAGAATCGATGTTGGGAGTGCGTATGACGTCATTGCCATAGCAACCTGTGATATGTCGGGCATGTTGGTCCGACATTATGAAAAGGACGTTTGATGGGTTCATCTAGGTGGAGGAAAGATCTTTGCGTTTAGCTTCGATGGTGGAACCTTCGACGAATTTGCCGCCGATCAATGTAATCTTGGGCTCAGGAAGGGCACCTCGTTCATTGCAGTAGAGGCGTTCGACGATGATATCGACGGTGGTCGACCCAATGTCTTCTAAGTTTTGGATGAATCCAGCACAGTCTTTCATATCGGAGTTAATGCAAAGGGCTGCGTATCCAAAATCTTTAGGAACGTTGTAACCACTTCTCTCGAAGAACTTCAGAAAGCCGTCTCTAAAAGAGAGAACGACATCGGGCTTGTTTGTCTCAATCCAATCGATCGTTTTTGCGTAGTCGTTGGGCGTCATTTCCGTTTCGCGAACGGAAAAATTGAGAATTGGGATTTGATCCTTGGCTAGGATTTTCCTGAATTGGTAATCAAGAAAACTCCCGATCCAAAAGTGTCCGCCTCGGGATTCGTCTTCAAGATCAGTGATGAATCCTATCCGCTTGTAGCCTCGACCGATGAGTTTGGTCAATAGGTTTTGCATGCCCTTGAAGTTGTCGTAGTAGACGCGGTGGATATTTCCAAATGCCTCGAAATAGCCGATCGCGGATAGGGCGAAACGCGACCAATCGAAATCGAATTGCGAATCGGAAAATTCTAGTGGAGCGAGGACGAGTCCGTCTATCTGGCGATTGAGGAGAATGCTTTCGATTCGGGAGTCGCTGTAGCGGCTTCGGTCGAAATCGAGGATTTGGAAATTGTAGCCGAGCGATTCAGCTCGTTCCCGCGCTCCGTCCGCGAAGCGCCCGATAATATTCCACTTCAGTCGCTTGCCGGTCTTTTCATCGAACCACGTATTGAGGAATCCGATCGTGGTAGTCGTTTTCCGTTTTTTTCGGGAACGGATATGTGACATTTGGGCCGACACGAGAGGATTCGGTCGGTAGCCCAGTTCGGATGCTACTTTTTGGATCCTCTTGCGCGTTTCTGTCTTTACCTTGGGGCTTCCCCTGAGTGCCAAGGATACTGTGGCCTTGGATACTTGAGCCGTCAGGGCGATGGATTCGAAGGTGGGGGCCTGTTTGGGCATTTCGTGGGGTAGGAGCTTTTACGAGATATTGAGTGATTGACGGTACGATCGGTCTCGTTGGTCGCAATGAAATTCAACATGTTCGATAACAAAGCAGACCTTGGGAATACAGGTCTTTAGTCTCGGGTCCGGTCGGACGGTTTTTGCGTTTGTTCGAATTGCTCATATTGATGGATGAACGGTATTGAAGATTGGCTGGAAGAAACCGGTCCTGTGCGCTCGGTTGGCTTCTTTAGATAAGGTCTTTCACCGCTTTTGTTTTTGACGTTTGGGCACTTTTGTTTGGTTTGTTTTGGTATTCCCAAAACCCTGTTAATCAAATATGGCAAAGCTCGTTTTTTTCTTCGTTTCAGTCTTTATCGGCGTTCAATCATTAATTGGAGCGGATTCTCGTCCGAGCGTGATCATCCTTTTGGCGGATGATCTCGGATACGGCGATGTCGGGTTTCATGGAAGCGATATCGCGACCCCGAATATTGACCGTATTGCAAATGAAGGGGTTCGGCTGGAATCGTTTTATGCCTGCCCGATGTGTACGCCTACGAGAGCGGGATTGATGACGGGGCGTTACCCGCTTCGCTTTGGGCTGATGCGTTCGGTTATTCCTCCGCAACGCGATTTTGGGCTTGATCCTGGAGAAGAGACATTGGCTGAAGTATTCGAGCAGGCCGGATACAATCACCGGGGCGTAGTGGGTAAATGGCACTTGGGGCATCGGCGTATTCAGTGGTTCCCGACAGAGCAGGGTTTTACTTATTTCGTAGGCTGTCTGAATGGAGCGATCGACTATTTCACGCATGAACGCGATGGGGAGCTTGATTGGCACCATGATCTTGAGCCCTCAGAGGAAGAAGGGTATTCAACGGATTTGATAGGTGAGGCAGCAGTCGAATTTATTGAAGGCGTTCCGAATGATGAACCCTATTTCCTCTATGTGCCTTTCAACGCGCCGCATTCACCATTTCAGGCCAAAGAGTCGGACCTCGAAAAATATACGCATCGGAAGGGCAATCGCCAGGTTTACGCGGCGATGGTGGATTCGATGGATCAGGCGATTGGGAAGATTGTTGGAGCCGCCCAAGCTCGCGATGATTGGGACAATACCTTGGTGCTTTTCTTTAGCGACAATGGGGGCGTAGCGAAGGTTGCCAGCAATGGTGAAATGAGAGGGAATAAACTGACTCAGTATCAAGGTGGCGTGCGGGTTGCCGCGGCAGCTTATTGGAAAGCGGGTAGAATAGTAGGCGGCAAGCAAATACGCGAACGCATGGGTTACATCGATGTACTGCCGACGATGCGAAAGGCGATCGGTTTGGAAGCGACGCCACTCAACACTTTGGACGGAATCGATGTTTTGGATGCAATGCGGGGGGATTCTCAATTGGATGACCGATCATGGTTCACTTATATGGATCAAAATGACGACCGAATGGAGCGGCTCGCTGTTAATCGAGATAGATGGAAATTGGTTATGACTCGTCCTGCGCCAGATTCCGAGAAAACGGAGTCGAATTTGGAGTTGTTTGAAATCGATAGCGACCCTTTCGAGAAATTGGACGTTTCGCGAAAGAACCCTGAAGTCGTTGAAGAGCTTTCGGCCGAACTGGATCGTTTTTTGGAATTGAAATCGGACCGTCAGATCATTCGGTTTCGAGCTGGGGCCAAGACGACGCCTGCTGTTCTGAAATGGACACCGTCGGAATAAGCGAAAATACTGAATTAAGCAAATTCGCCTCGGGAGAGGAGGGAGACTGGTTGTGAAATTGCGACAATTGATTGCGAATAGTCTATTTCGACTGGGAACTTGGGAATTGATGCTAGAGCTTTTGGTGCTAACATTCATCGAAATATCCTTACTCATCTATGAAACTACGTTTAAGAATTCCTCTCTTGTCGGCTTTAATCGTTAGCTATTGTAGCGTTGCGAGTGCAGCCGATAGTCGCCCGAACATTGTCTTTCTCATGTCTGACGATCAGAATCTTTATTCCATGGGATGCTACGGCACGCCTGATGTGCAAACTCCAAACCTGGATCAGTTGGCGAATGAAGGGGTGGTTTTCGATCATCATTACGATACGACTGCCATTTGCATGGCCAGTCGGGCGAACGTGATGACCGGAAAGTACGAATACAAGAACGGGACGAATTTCGAACATGGAAATATGATGCAGTCGACGTGGGAACAGACTTATCCCATGTTGCTTCGCGAAGTGGGCTACTCGACTGCGTTTGCGGGAAAATTTGGCTTCGAAGTGTCGATGGCTCCAAAGGAGAAAGGTCGTTTGCCGGAAAATGATTTCGATCGCTGGGGAGGTGGCCCGGGACAAACGCACTACGAAACGGCGAAAAACAAGTCTATGGCGAAGTATGCGGATGAGTACCCGCATTCGACATTGTCGTATGGAGCATTCAGCCGCGATTTCATAACGGATGCGGCAAAGAGCGATCAGCCTTTCTGTTTGTCTATCAGCTTTAAGGCCGCTCACCGTCCTACGACTCCGGATCCAAAGTTCGATGATGTTTATAAGGGTAAGACTTTTACGAAGCCGGGTAACTATGGTCGCGAGTTCTCCGAGCATTTTTCCGAGCAAAGCAAGCAAGGTCGACAGTACACGCGTTTTGAAGAGTGGAATTATAGCGATAAGTACGACGAAGTGATGGCGACCTACTATCAGCAGATTTATGGAATCGATGTAGCTGTAGGAATGATACGCGATGCATTGGATGCCGCGGGAGTCGCGGACAATACGATAGTGATTTACACTTCGGATAATGGTTTCTTTTGCGGAGCTCACGGATATGGTTCCAAAGTCCTTCCATACGAAGAAGGTTCTCGCGTACCGCTTATCGTGTACGACCCAAGGCACAAGAATAGCGGTCGCCAATTGCGTAGCGCTGCTCTGACGGGTAATATCGATTTTGCGCCAACGATGCTTGAGTTGGCGGGAGTAGAAGTTCCTGCCGAGATGGATGGGAGTAGTATAATGCCGCTTTACGATGATCCGCGGGCGGAGATTCATGAATCGCTGACCCTGGTAAATGCTTGGGGCCCGCTTTCAGCTCAAAGTCTTTCGGTTGTCACCAAAGATTGGAAATACATTTACTGGCCATATGGAGATAAAGGAATGAAACCAACCGAAGAGATGTATCACCTGAAGGAAGATCGCCTCGAATTGGTTAATCGCGCGGTTAAGAATCAGCATCCGGAAGTTTTAAAGGAATTGCGCGGCGTTTATGATAAGGCGGTCCGTTCTTGGCGGAATGAGGCAGTTGATTACAATAATTACGAACCTTATGGCGATTACTACGATCGGTCGATTCCATGGAATAAAAAGTCTGATCGATTGCCCAAATAACATTATAACACCAGCTTTCGTAACGTTGCTTCGCCGCTCCGTTGCGGATAGCTAAAAATATCGATATTATGAAAAGGAAATTTGGATACGTTGATCGCCGAACATTCTTGCGCGGCTGCGGAGCTTCGATCGCTTTGCCTTTTCTGGAATCGGTTTCAAGGCCTTCGCAGTTGCTGGCTGCCGCGGGTCGAGTAAAAGAACCGATGCGGATGGTCTGCGTCGGTTTGAATTACGGACTTTATCCGGGCGGTTTTTTCCCAAAGGAAACGGGGCGAAATTACGAGCTCCCAAAATTGCTCAAGCCGCTGGCGGGGATCCGAGAGGATATGACGGTATTCTCCCACCTCGACCATCCCGGCGTCAAGGGAGGCCATGAGGCGGTTCACACGTTTTTGTCAGGCATCATGGCGGATGGCTCGAAGGCTATGCCGGAGCGCAATGTTACGATGGATCAGAAAGCGGCTGAGTTTTCTGGAGTAGCGACGCGTTACGGATCGATGCAGATAGGAATCGGCGGCGGCGGGCTTTCGTGGACTCGCAATGGAGTGGCGATCCCTCCGATAACGCGTATGCAGACGATGTTCGATGCCCTGTTTTTGGAGACTTCGGAATCGAAACGTCAGCGTCTGTCGGAATCGTATAAGGTGAATAGTAGCATCCTCGATGTGGTGCATGAAGATGCTGCGGCATTAAAGAAGCGGGTCAGCCGAAATGATTTAGACAAGCTCGACGAGTATTTTACTTCGATTCGTGAGGTTGAGAATCGATTGGTTCAGTCCGAGTCTTGGCTGAGAACTCCAAAGCCGAAAGTCGGCTACCGTCTTCCGGAGCCGATGCCGGACAATTTCTATGAAGAAGTTCCGGTTTTCTATGAGTTGATGAAGCTGGCATTGCAGACAGATTCGACGCGCGTGATTTCTTGCGGAATAGATGGGTGGAATGGCGACTCAGGCTTGCCGGGAGTGACTCAAGGTTATCACTTTTTGACGCACCATGGACATGATGCCGAACGATTGAAGCAGCTGTCGATTATCGAGACGTTTCACACGCGAGCTTTCGCTGGTTTTATTGAGAACCTGAAACGAGCTCAGTCATCGGATAGTTCGTCATTATTGGATAATACAATGGTTTTGATGGGTAGCGGAATGGGAAATGCCAGTTCTCATTCGAATCGAGATTTGCCACTCATTTTGGCGGGCGGAGGGTTTCGCCACGGGGAGCACAAGGACTACCCGAAGAAGGGAAATCGGCAAACCCCAGCCTGTAATTTGTATGTATCCATGTTGCAACGTTTCGGGCTTGAGCTTGATCAGTTTGGGACGAGTACCGGAACGCTTGAAGGATTGGTCTAAGATGAGACGAGATAAGACATGCTTTTTGTTAGCGCTATGCTGGCTTTGTTGTGGTTTGGGTTATGCTCAGGATTTGGCGATGTCTGCCGATCCCCAGGTATATCTCCAGGAGCATTGCATCGAATGCCACGGGGAGAAAAAGCAAAAGGGTGATCGCCGTTTCGATGGGTTAGGAATTGATTTTGGAGATGAAGAGACTGCTTACGATTGGCAGGAAATTCTCGATATGATTAATCTTGGCGATATGCCTCCAGAGGACGAGCCGAGGCCTCCGGCTAATGACACCCTAGAGGTCGTCGACTGGATATCGGGTGAATTAGAATTGGCGTACGAGCTGCATGGATCTTCGGATGCCGTAGGACTGCGACGTCTTAATCGCTATGAATATCGGAACACGATTCGCGATCTTTGCGGATTGAATATCGAGTCGTTTGATCCCACGCAAAGTTTTCCGCCAGACGAACGCTTTGAAGGATTCGAAAATGTAGGAAGCGAGTTGGTGTTATCGGACTACCTTCTCGAGCGCTATCTTGAAGCCGCTTCGGCGACGATTGAAAAGGCAATGGGCTTTGGCGCTCAGCCCAAGGGTATCCGGGAAGTGTTTAAGCCGGATGATTTGACCGATAGGACATTCCATTTCAGACCGCAGGTTTGGTTTGAGATTAATGTGGGCGGCAAGTATCTCGATGTCGGTCATGGCGATACGAAATCGTATCGCGTTTATGCGAATCGCTTTTTGGGAGTGCCAGCGGATGGTTACTATTCGATTAAGGTTCGAGCTGCGGCAGTTGGGCGCGTGAATCCTTACGATCCTGAGATATTGGGAGTGGATCCGGAAGAGCCGATCAAATTGGAGGTGATGGTGACAGACCCCTCTGTTGGGTATCCTGGACGTGGATACAATGCATCGGATCGAGTTATCGCGGTTATCCCGTTAAAGGATAATGAAACGGACGTCTATGAAGTTCGCGCTTGGATGGATAAAGGGTTCGTGCCAGTTTTGAGATACGCGAACGGTCCTCAGCCGATTAAAGGCGTTTTGTCGAAAATTGCCCAAAAGTATCACCTAGACGTGATGCCTGACAATTGGCGGGACGGCGTTGCCGCTAAGCCTTCAGAGAACCAGGAGATCTATTTTTCGGATGTATATGAAGGCCCCCGGATTCGGCTTTTCGACTATTCGATTGAAGGGCCTGAAAATGCGGACAGGCCTTCGTTAAGCCATCAGGCGATTATTCGTAAGGCTTTTGGAAAAGGCGATCGAATGGATGTCGAATTGGTAGTAAAGGAATTCGCGACAAAGGCGTTTCGTCGGCCATTGCGTCAGACGGAGCTCGATCGTTATGTTCGCTTTTATCAAAGTCGTTTGGAAACAGGGGAAAGCACGCAAGTGGCGATTAAGACGACTTTGAAGGCGATTCTGAGTTCCCCTAATTTTCTTTATGTCGAGGCGCCGCTGGACGAATCGGCGGTCGAAGACGAGATTGGGCTGGCACGTTTGAAGCAATATGCGATCGCGTCCCGTTTGTCCTACTTTTTATGGAGTTCAATGCCGGATGAGCAATTGTTCGAAGCGGCTGAACGTGGCTTGCTAGCTGATGAGGATGAATTGCGTGATCAAACTTTGCGCATGTTAAGTGATCCCAAGGCACGGGCCTTTGTTGATCATTTCACTGATAGTTGGCTGCATTTGAATGAGCTGGGTTCCATGCCTCCGGATTCGAAGAAGTTTAAAGTTTACCATGACCGTCAGCTGGAGCCCTTAATGAAGGAAGAGACGCGGTTGTTCTTCCAAGATATATTGAAGAATAATCGCAGCATTGATTTGTTGATCGATTCGGATTTCACCTACCTCAATCGATATATGGCGGATTTGTACGGTATCGAAGGTGTTGGTACAGACGAGTTTCGTCGAGTTGCATTGCCGAAGGATTCACATCGCGGAGGTGTGCTGGGACAGGCAAGCGTTTTAACGACGACTTCAAATGGCGTAGAGACCTCGCCAGTAGTAAGAGGAATTTGGGTGTTGGAGAATATCCTAGGAGCGCCTCCACCGCCTCCGCCATCGGATGTCGAGCCTTTGGAACCGGATATTCGGGGAGCGACGTCGATACGCGAGCAATTGGCGAAGCATCGGAAAGTGGAGACCTGCGCGGAATGTCATCGGAAGATTGATCCGATTGGGTTTGCTTTGGAGGGATTTGATCCGATTGGGACTCTTCGTAGCAATTATAGAAATGATTCAGGAAAGCCGTTCCGAAAGGTGGATACATCGGGAAAATTGGTTTCCGGAGAATCGTTTGAAGGCATCGACGACCTGAAGCAGTTGCTTTTGGATCGTAATGATCAATTCGCTCGCTGCCTTGTGGAAAAAATGCTCACGTATTCACTGGGTCGCGAGTTAGGATTTGGCGATAGACCGATGGTTAATGATCTGACGGATGAGCTTTCAGAACGAGGTTATGGTTTGAGGGATTTGGTGGAATTGGTCGCTACGAGCGAAACCTTTCGGAAATTATGAAAAGCGCGATGAAGAGTATTTTATTTGGTCTTTTGGTCTCAGTGTTGATTCCGAGCGTTTTCGCTTTGGAACCGTTGATATCGCGAAAGGGCGCTTTGCTATTCGAAGATCGATTTGATGGAGCTCAGGCGAAACCTGAGTGGAAAGCGTTACATGGCACCCGCTGGCAGGTAGAAGGCGGAGCGTATAAAGGGATTCCTTCGACCGTGGAGTTTCAATCGAGTAGGGATAATCATACTGGGGCGACGCCGAGCATGACGCTACAGGTCGGTGCTCGGGAAACGATTCTCGAAATGTCGTTCAGACTCTCTGGCGATTTGAAACAGGCTCATATTGGTTGGAACGAAGGACCCACTAGTACAACGACGGGGCATATCTTTCGATTACTTTTGGGAACGGAATCGGGAGTGTCATTGCAAAAGGATCGCAATTCCCAAATCGAAGGGGACAAGGATCAAATAACAGTGACTTCGGATTGGAAACTGGAGTCGGATCGCTGGTACACGGTGATGCTGGAGACGCAAGGGGAGGAAGTTGTGGCGCAGGTAGCTGGCGGACCAACGCTGATTATGAAGCATGCCCGATTGGATGTTCCGAAGGCTTGGGGCAATTTTAAAGCCCGAGGACAGAAGGGGAATATTGAATACGACGATGTTC
>JBNMOQ010000171.1:0-11258 GCA_051275055.1 Candidatus Pelagisphaera sp. | reverse complement strand
CTTCGGCGGAATCAGACGCCCAACGCTCCCTTAGTCCCAAAGGCGAAAAGCAACTCAACCGGCTATGCGTTGCCCTACAAAACCTGAATCTGGTAACGCCCACCCAGATCTGGAGCAGCAAGCTCGTCCGCGCCCAACAAACAGCCTTTCTACTAAAATCCGGCCTCGAACTCGACGCGCAGCTAGTGACCCAAGAGAACCTGGCCCCCGAAGACGATCCCTCTACCATAGTCGAGGCAATCACCCAAACCACGGATTCAATCATGATCGTCGGGCACGAGCCAAACCTATCCATCCTCAGCTCTTTATTGCTCTCGGGAACCCAAAACTTCGAGCAAATCGTTTTCCCCACAGCCTCCATCCTCTGCCTATCCAGACTCACAGTCGGCGGCGACTCCACGCCCTGGCATATCGAATGGCATATAAACCATCGATTATTCAAAACCTGAGTACCACAAGATGAAAATTTTACTCACAGGAGCATCCGGCCTCTTGGGCAGCGCTTTCGCCAAAGCCGCCCTACGAAGAAAACACGAAGTCATCGGGCTCGTCGGCAGCTACTCTGAGAAGATCGAAGGACTCAGCCAGCAAATGCCCATCGACCTTCACAATCTGGCTAATCTCGAAAAACTGGTTTTGGAAAGGTTTCCCGATGCGATCGTCAATTGCGCAGCCTACGCCACTCCAGCCGACTGTGAAACCGACCCAAGCAAAACCACCGAAATAAACGTCGCCCTTCCCGAAAAGCTAGCCCTACTCGCACGTCACCTTTTCGCTCGCTACCTTCACGTCTCAAGCGACCAAGTCTTCGACGGGAATGCCGCCCCCTATTCGATTAACGACAATCCGAATCCGCCAAACAATTACGCAAAACAGAAACTCGAGTCCGAGAAACGCGTGTTCGAGATTGCAAAAGAATTCGCATCCGTTATTCGAATACCGCTGCTCAGTGGTAATAGTCTTCGCGGAACTCGCAGCATACACGAACAGCTTTTCCACGCTTGGAGCCAAGGGAAACGCCCCTCGCTCTTTACCGACGAATTCCGCCAACCGTGCCTGACCGACAATCTAGCCGAAGCAATGGTCGAGTTGTGCGAACGAACCGAGCTCAGAGGTCTCCTTCATTGGGCAGGCCAGGACCGACTCTCTCGCTATCAAATTGGCCAGCAAATCCTCAGTCACTTCGGTTTGCCCAGTGACTTCATCCAAGAAGCCCGACGAGGCGACGATCCGCAATTCGCCAACCGCCAAGGCGATCTATCCCTCGACCTGCAACCCCTTGCGGGCATCCTCAAAACACGCCCACAAGCATTTGCCGACCAACTCGATGCTCTCATCGTCCCAAAGCCCTTTCGAGATTGGTACAACGCAATCTAACCTCGACCGTCGACGAAGTACGCAAATGCCTGGCCGCTACTCATTTCAAATTCTCGGCCGATATACTCTATAATCTTCTGGACACGCATCCCAATTCAGGATGTCCCCATAGATAGCCTACCGATCGATTTTCCTCAGAACTCGAATACCGAATGTCCCACGAGCTTCACGTCATTCCCGATGCCAGTCATACCGCGGCCCAAAATATGGCCCATGACTTTCTGTTCCTAAATCGCTACCAACCAATCAACGCTTTGCGCATTCGCCACTACGAATGGGCGCGCCCCTCCTTTACCTTCGGTTTAAGCCAGGCATTCAGCTACGTTAGCTCGGAAATAGATAACCCAACGGCTGATGTCTGCCGACGACCCACCGGCGGCGGCGTCGTCAATCACCAAGAAGACTGGACCTACTCGCTCGTCATCCCAGCAGGACACCCCTTCGGGAATGCCCAGCCTATGGATATCTACAAAAAGGTGCACGATTGCATGATTGCCGCTATGGCTGCCCAAGGCTCCGACGTCGTGCTCAACATCGCAGCGCCGGATAGCTCGACGCCAGGAGTGTGTTTCAACAAAGCCGAAGTCTACGACGTCGTTCTTCGCAATTTTCCAAGCAAAGTAGCTGGAGCCGCTCAAAAACGCTCAAAAGCTGGTTATCTAATGCAGGGCTCCATCTGGAAGCCTATCGTTCCCGACATGGAATGGAACCGGTTTTACAACGATTTCATTCTTGAAATTGCCAAGGCCGCGGAAGCAGAAGTTCAGTTCAAATCTTGGCCCGAATGGAAAGATTCCGAAGAATCCCACCTTGTCCAGCAGTTTGAATCCGACGACTGGAACAAGCGTCGATAAGACCTATTCAACATAAGGCGCTGGTTTCCTGAGACTTACTAGTCTCAGAGTTCAAACGCTCATAATTGAGTCAACTCTCGGTCTGCACTCCCCGGACGAGTTATAGTTAGAGTTTCCCGCGGTTTGCCGCCTTTTCCCGCAAGGATCCACCCTACCCTAATAGGGAATTCTCTACCCAACCCCTAAACCGAACCCTTCATGCGCCGATTTATGAATGAGGTAAACGTACTAAAATTAGTAAAAAAGAATCCTATTTAGGATAATCGTCCCATAATGTCCGCAGACCCACATCAATCGAATTCCGAAAACACCAGTCAAGATGGACCGCAGCGGTCGCGAATCTTAGTCGTCGATGACGACAAAAGCACGCGACGTCTCGTCCAGAAAATCTTGAACAATGCCGGATATGAATTCGAAGGATTCCCATCCGCTGAAGCAGCCCTCCTCTATCTAGAAGACAGCACCGTAGATATTGTTTTGAGCGACATAATGTTGGACGGCATGGACGGTATAGAATTCTGTGCCCAAATACGCAGTCAGACTCGCCACGAAGACGTGCCCATCATTTGCTTCACCGGGATTTCCGATGTCGAATCGCTCAACCGTGCATACAAAGCCGGAGCCAGCGACTACATAATGAAGCCTCTGCGTAGAGTAGAGCTTCTTAACCGGATCGACCATCACCTCGAAGTTTATCGGCGAAAGAAAACCGCAAAAGATAGTATTCAGCGACTCAACTCGGAAAGCGAATCCAAGACGAAATTCCTAGGCGTCGCATCGCACGACTTGCGCAATCCTCTCGTTTCCATTCGCGGTATCTCCCAGTACCTGGGAAGCGAAAAGTTCGGCCCACTCAACGATGGGCAGCACGAACTCGTGCAAACCATCGTCGACGCTTCGGAAAACATGCTGCTACTCGTCGAAGATCTCTTAGATGTCTCATTACTGGAAACCGGACAAATGAGAATCCAACCCGAACGACAATCACTTGAACCAATCGTCGATCAAGCCGTTATCCTTCATTCTGTCAGCGCATCCAAAAAACACATTCAACTATCAAAGGAGACCAAAACCGACGACTGCGAAGCCTGCTTTGACAAAAAACTCATGTCTCGCGTTCTCGACAATCTTATATCCAACGCAGTCAAATTCTCTCCGTCGAATACCAAAATCAAAATCGCTATAGAGAGTGATTCGGATGCTCTCCATTTTTACGTTGAAGACGAAGGTCCCGGTATTCCGGAAAACGAATTCGACAAGCTTTTCAAAGAATTCGGCCGTACCTCCAATCAGCCCACTGCAGGCGAGTCTACCAGTGGAATCGGCCTGTTTGTAACCAACCGAATAATACAACGCCACGGAGGAACCATTTCAGTAGAAAATCGCAGCCCGAAAGGGACGCGTTTCACAGTAACTCTCAACCGAATCATCGCACATGTCTAAAGAAATCACAGCTCTCATCGCAGACGACGAAGCGCACATGCGCACCTTCATGAAGCTCCTGCTTCTAGATCTAGGCGTCAAAAATATCTATCTAATGCAAAACGGAATGGACGCCATCGACGCCTTTCGCGAATACCAGCCCGATCTGGTAATGCTAGACATCAATATGAACGTGATGAACGGCCTCGAAGCCCTCGAAGGAATCAAGAAAATCAATCCCGAAACCAAGGTCATAATGATGACTGCCGTATCTACCCGCGAATCCGTAGAAGAATGCAGCCGCAAAGGAGCCACCTACTACATCCTCAAAACGCAAACGCCTGAAGATATTCGAACGCAATTGAAAAGTGTAATCGAATCTATTGGAGTCACCGTCTAAAACACCTAGTCCTACAACAATGGATACGCATAAAGATCAGACTCCCCCCAAGAGCGCCAGCCTAAGTTTGGATGACCATATCATAAAATACGACATGGGGAAAATGCTGGAAAACGCTCGAACGGAATTCGACTCGGCGCTAGCATCTCGCGAACTTATCGACCAAAACTCGATCGCAAAGTTTTTCAAACTCGAACCCCACAGTAATGATGAGAGAAATTAGATCCGAGAAATTTATCGAGCTCATCGAGGCAACGGGCAAAATCGAGACCGAAGTCTGGAACTCGATGACCAGCAAGTACAAAAACGACCATGGCGGGTTACTCATAGAAATCGTAGACAAAGGATTTATCCGTCGAAATGTAGCCGGAGAGCTATGGGCTCGGGCCATAGGCTCTACATTCGTTGACCCCATGTCGATCAACATTTCCTGTTCGGACGACCAAAACCTACCCCTCGACATGGCAAAACGCGTCAAAGCGATTCCGTTGTACGAGTTTAACGGATACATAACGCTCGCGATGGCGGACCCAATGGATCGACAACTCGTCGAATCCCTGGAACGTTTTCTCCAATATCGGATCAGTCCCGTTTTCGCTCTTCCCGACGATATCGAACGCGCAATCGATATTCACTACAATTCAGAGCTTTCCTTCGACAACGCGCTCGCTGAACTCGAAGCTCTAAGTAAAGGCGGGGAACTCTCCGCGATGAACGGCGAGCAGTTGATCAAGATGGTAGAATCTAGCGAACTCGTGAATATCACGAACCGCATGTTCATCACTGCCTTCAAGCAAAACGCGAGCGATATTCATCTCGAATCGCACAAGGGCAACGGAGTGCTCCGCTTCCGCGTGAACGGACACTTGCGAGACATCGTAAGCCTTCCCCGAAAAGTAGGCAACGCAATGATCGTTCGGATCAAGTTCCTTGCGGAAATGGATATCGCAAATTCCATAATGCCGCAAGACGGTCGCTTTACGATGGAGGTGGCATCCTTCGAACAAAACTTCCGGATATCCACCTGCCCAGGTCTGCATGGAGAAAAAGTCGTTATCCGTCTCCTCGGCAAAGCCGGGGAAAAAGGGCTCCCCACTTTCGACCAACTTTTTCTCGCTCAAAGCAACTTAAAGCGTTTCCGTAACGCAGTCTCGAAACCAAACGGCATCTACATCGTAACCGGACCAACGGGATCCGGAAAGACAACCACTTTGTATTCAGCTCTTGATTACTTAAACGATCGAGATCGAAATATAATGACGATCGAAGATCCGGTCGAGTATCAGCTCCCTGGGGTCAATCACTTCGAAGTAAATCACCAGGCAGGTCTTAACTTTTCCGCTATTCTACGCTCCGCGCTTCGACAAGATCCCGACGTAATCTTGGTAGGAGAAATTCGCGACCAAGAGACCGCCAAGATCGCAACCGAGGCAGCTCTAACGGGTCACCTAGTACTCTCGACGCTTCATACGAACAATGCGGTTCAAGCGATCTTACGACTCACCGAAATCGGAGTCGACCCCTTCATGGTCGCCCCTTCGATCATCGGAGTCATGTCGCAACGACTCATTGGCCGTATTTGCCAGAATTGCAAAGAGGACTACACGCCTAGTGACGACATCCTGCATCGCTACTTTCTCCCGGGAACGATTGCCAACGCCACTTTCTACCGTGGTCGCGGGTGCGATTCCTGCAACAAGACAGGCTTCTCAGGCCGGATTGCCATTCAAGAGGTCATCGAAATTTCCGAAGAAATGCGCAGCATGATTTCCAACAAGGAATCGCCTATGAAGCTACAAGAAGCTGCCAACAGAATCGGCTGCATGTCTCTACGGGTCGACGCTTTGAAAAAAGCGCTCCTCGGGCTCACCACCCTCGAAGAAGTCGAACGAGCTACCACCGGGGAATACTCTGTATAGATTTCGAGCAGGAACTCTCTCACCCGCGATCGGAGAATCCAATCGCGGGAGCAGTATCCATCATAAAATACCGCCGCTCAATGAGCCACCGCCGGGGAGCCTTTAGGCTGACCGATACTCTCGAGCAATTCACCGAACCACTCTTGGTCCGTATCGAATGGCTTTCCTCCTGCCACTCGCTCGAATTCGCAAGCTCGGAGAATGTCACGATTGTTTTCATCGTGTCCGATCAAGCCGCTCTCGCCAGCTAACGCCGATTCAACAGCCTTATCCGTGCAGCTCTTGATCAAATTTAAATCCTTCGCATTCGCTTTCGCTGCGCGGGAATAATAGCCGCTCTTCTGGACAAGCACCTTCTCCGCGCCGATCATTTTCTTGAACTGCTTGGCAAAATACTGACCTGGGTTAATAAAATCGAGCTGCACGTGCCCAAAAGCATCGCGAACGATCTCTTCGCCAGCCGCTTCCTTCTCCGCGATAATCGCATCGACGCCCGCGCCTTCGCTCAAGAAAATATTCACCGCGTCATGCTCGTCCAACTGTTTGCTGAGACGCTCGGCCTCCGCTTTGAAATCGATATTCAATTCCGGAAGGTACACCGCATGCACATCATGCCGCTCTTTCGCTAAGCCGATTTCAGGCACCCAAGGCTTACTCGCCATACGATCATGATACTCCTTGGCCGTAGCCGCCGCTAGCCAACCGCAATGACGCCCCATTATCTCATGGATGATCAACATGCGTGGACTAGAGTTATGCTCAGCAACTACATTCTCGAAATAGTTAGCCCCATGCTCCGCCGCCGTATAAGCTCCTAGCGAAGTCTTAATCGGATACACGTCGTTATCGATCGTCTTCGGCAAACCGATTACCTGCAACGCGTAATCATTCTCCGCCAAGTACTTCGCCAGATCCGCCGCCGCCGTATTCGTGTCGTCGCCGCCGATGGTATGAAGCACATCCACCCCATCTTTCACCAACTGCTCAGCCGCCACCTTCTGAGGGTCTTCGCCAGGTTTCACCAAACCACGCTTTTCGCAATCCGCCTTATTCGTAAGCTTCACACGTGAATTGCCCACTGGGCTACCGCCAAACACATGCAAATTACCTGCATTCTTACGTACTTCCGGCGTTACTTTGTAGTACAACCCCTTCAACAAGCCGTAGTAGCCATTCTTGTAGCAAATGATCTCCACATCTGGAGCGATTTCCGTGTATCGCTGGATCAATCCGCCTATTGCCGAGGAAAGACAGGGAGCCAAGCCGCCCGCCGTGAGAATGCCTACTTTCTTAACGCTCATATTCTATAGATTCTTCAAAAGAATGGATACGGCTAGAGAGCTTTTTTGAGAAACACAAGCCGCTCCTGGAGAAAACTCACCCGAACTCCCCCAGTTTTTGCAATTTCAAAAAAGCCTCCATCCACAGAAAGCCCATGCCCCATCGAAATTTTACATTTATCGCTTGTCAGTCGCCCAACCCATCCCATCCTTCCTCATTTTTCACGTTCCTAACGTCGATATGATCGAATCGTTTTTACCCAAAATTTCCGATGAACTCGGCCTGCAGGTCCACCAGACTGCTGCCACCGTAAAACTGCTCGCAGAAGGAGGGACCGTCCCCTTCATCGCCCGTTACCGGAAAGAAGCGACCGGCGGAATCGACGAGGTCGCCATTGCCGCGATTCGAGATCGCCTCGCCCAACTCAAAGCCATCGAAGAACGGCGTGGCGCCATAATCAAATCGCTCGAAGAACGGAAGTTGCTTACCGATGCGCTCAAGAGCTCCATCCAAAATGCGGATACGCTCGCTCGACTCGAAGACGTCTACCAACCCTACAAACCCAAGCGCCGCACCAAAGCCACTATCGCACGCGAAAAAGGCCTAGAGCCATTAGCCCAGAAAATCTGGGAACAATCGTCCAACTACGATCCGGAAAGCGAAGCGAAAGCCTTCATCGACACCGAAAAGGAAGTCGCCAATTCCGAAGAAGCCTTAGCCGGAGCACGCGATATCATCGGCGAATGGGTCAACGACGATGCCGACGCTCGAGCAGAACTACGCTCCTACTACCTTTCCGAATCGACTCTCGCATCCAAAGTCATGCTCGGCAAAGAAAGCGAAGGCGAAAAATTCCGCGACTACTTCGACTGGTCAGAACCTGCGAACAAAGCTCCGTCTCACCGCATCCTCGCAATTCGCCGTGGCGAAAGCGAAATGACGCTTAGTATGACCGTCCGTCCCGATGAAGACGTCGCCATCTCAAAGCTCGAAAACCGATTCGTCTCCGGACAATCGCCCGCGAGCGAACAGGTCAGACTCGCAATCAAAAACGGATTCAAACGACTCCTATCCATCTCCATGGAAACCGCTGCTCGGCTTGGCTTGAAAAAACGTGCCGACCAGGAAGCCATATCCGTATTCGCTTCCAACCTACGCGAGCTTCTCTTAGCTCCCGCCCTCGGCCAAAAAGCCGTCGTCGCAATCGACCCCGGATTCCGAACCGGCTGCAAACTCGTCGCCCTCGACCCGCAAGGCAAACTGCTCTTCGACTCCGTCATCTACCCAACCCACGGCGCCCGCCAACAAGGTGAAGCCAAAGATCTACTCCTCGGGATTTGCAAACAATTCAAAATCGACGCCATCGCAATCGGAAACGGTACCGCAGGCCGCGAGACCGAAACATTCGTCAAAGGGTGCGGACTCCCGAAAACGATCGCCATCATCAGCGTTAACGAAAGCGGAGCCTCCATCTACTCCGCCTCGGAAGCAGCTCGAGACGAATTCCCCGACAAAGACCTCACTGTCCGTGGCGCCGTATCCATTGGCCGAAGACTAACCGACCCTCTGGCCGAACTCGTAAAACTCGATCCTAAATCGATCGGCGTCGGACAATATCAACACGACGTCGACCAGCGCGCCCTAAAAGGTAGCCTAGACGACGTAGTCCTTAGTTGCGTCAACGGCGTAGGTGTGGAGATCAATACCGCCAGCAAGCAATTGCTATCATACGTATCCGGACTCAACCCGCGACTAGCCGAAGCCATTGTCACCCAACGCGACACCCAAGGCCCTTTCAAATCCAGACGCGAAATTAAAAAAGTCGCAGGCATCGGCCCCAAAGCATTCGAACAAGCCGCAGGATTCCTACGCATCCGCGACGCCGCCAATCCGCTCGATCGCAGTGCCGTTCACCCGGAACGATATGGTTTGGTCGAACAAATGGCCAAAGACCTATCGGTAAGCGTCAACGATTTGATGACCGACAGCTCCGCTCGCGGCAAAGTCGATATCCAAAAATACGCTACAGACGAGGTCGGCGAACCGACCTTGAAAGACATCCTGCAAGAGCTCGCTCGACCAGGCCGCGATCCGCGCGAACAATTCGAAGTCGTCCAATTCAAAGAAGGCGTAAACGAGATCGGAGACTTACGCGAAGGCATGAAGCTTCCAGGCGTCGTCACCAACGTCACCGCCTTCGGTGCCTTCGTAGACATCGGCGTACACCAAGACGGACTCGTACACATCAGCCAGCTGGCAGACGTATTCGTCAAAGAGCCGAACGAACACGTAAAAGTCGGTCAGAAAACGCACGTAACCGTCACCGAAATCGACGTCGCCCGCAAACGCATCGCCCTCTCCATGAAAAGCCAACCCGAGATCGGTTCAACCTCTCGAACCAGCGACAATAAAAGCGACCGCAACACACCTTCCAAACGCCCCCAAAACAACCGCCCAAATCAACGAAGCAAACCAAAGCGCTCATTCGAAGGAAACGGCCTCTCAGATGCCTTCGGAAAACTCGGCCTGTAATCCCGCGCCACTCCGACCATGTGGATTACAAGGTTGTAATCTATAAAGTTAAAGCTCGGGTTAATCTAATTCGAATCATCCGCATCCGTCTGATCCTTCTCGAGTTCATCCAGGGCTTCGAGACGTTCTTCAAGATCTGGGTGCGAAGAAAGAAACTGAGTAAACTCAATGTCCACCGTATCCATATGGAGAAGGACAAGAGCTTCCTTCATCGCCTCCATCCCAATTCCGTCCTCCTCCAAGATCCTACCGGAAAACAAATCAGCCTCAGTCTCGAACGTTCGAGAATACCGCGACTCAATCGCTAAAGCCGGCAAAGACGCAGCCATACCTCCCAACGATGACAAATCGCCCAAAGCTAATGACGCGATTAGAAATACGCCAGCATCTTGAATAAGCGATCGCACTCCGTGCTGAAACTCCACATGGGCGAATTCATGAAGGAAAACGGCGACCATCTGTTCTTCCGTCTCGCATAGATTTACGAAATCCTCTGTCGCAATCACCACCCCAGAAGGCAAGGCAAACGCATTTGGCCCTATTTGAGGAGCATCGTAGATACGAAGTTCGTATTCAAATTCTCCATGCCTTTCCTCTCCAAGCAACTCTAAAGCTCTCTCAAAAGCGCCTTCCGCTTTCCGATGGACCTTCATCGAATAGCTCTCCTCAAACGAGCCATACGTTTCCATCGCATCAATACTGCTTTCCGTAATCGTTCGACGGATACTCTGAGGTACTTCAAGTGCTATGTATTCTGCAAAAACCGGAACGCCATAGGTCAAAAAGAGAAAAGCGAACACAAAGACTCCAACAATACTCCCCAACGCAACAAGCCATCGGGATTCCATCCAATCGACCAATCGCATAAGACTGCTTTGCGATACGAATGCCTCGCAGCGTCCAAAAGCTACTTGGTCATCCGTCTCAAACCGGATGCCATCTGCAAATCGAATAACTCGACTCGCTAAGCCAAGCTTCGGCTCAACTTCATACTCGCTTTTGGAGTACTCTATAAGGTCATCTTCGATCGTTAAAATCGCTCCTCCTCGCTCCGAGACACGAACCTTCGCATCAAAAGACCGGGACGAGTTACTTCGATATGCAATGCCGCAAAGTTCGATCACAGCCCAATTTCGAAATCCATGAAATCCGTAGCCGCTTCGCCAAATGCACCTTCATCCTCATGCTCCGCAGCAAAATGCTCTCCGAGCTCTCCATTAGGAGCGAGCACATACAGATTTTCAAATTGGTATTTCGCCATTCGAATCTTAGCCCAAGGGACCAACAAACCTAACGTAAATACGCTCGCCAGTACGTTGCTTACCGCAACCCCGAGAAATTTAAAAATCTTCATCTTCGACTCAAAGCGAAACGCTCCCATCGACCAAACCGATAAATTGTAGTTGAACAACATCATCCACAAGCCTTGTTGAAAGCTTGTAGCAACCACAATAAGCAACAGATAGCCTGCGA
>JBNMOQ010000170.1:0-11424 GCA_051275055.1 Candidatus Pelagisphaera sp. | reverse complement strand
CGTTCTTGGCGATTGCTTTTGTCGGCTATGAATTGGAGCTGCTTGGCTACGTCGCCCGCGCTGAAGTAGAGAATACAATCGGCCGGTAGTCCGTCGCGTCCGGCTCGACCGGTTTCCTGGTAGTAGCCCTCGATATTCTTGGGCATGTCCTGGTGGATGACATAGCGGACATTGGGTTTGTCGATGCCCATACCAAAGGCGACTGTGGCGCAAATGACTTTAACCTCGTCGCGAATGAAGGCGTCTTGGTTTCCGGCGCGTTTGAGTGGGGTCATCCCGGCGTGGTAGGCTAACGCTTCAATGCCGTTTTGACTGAGGCGTTCGGCGAGCGATTCGGTGGCTTTCCGAGAGAAGCAGTAAATGATGCCGCTTTCGAAGGGTTTGCTTTGGATGAAGCGGAGGATTTGCTGGAATACGGCCTGTTTGTTCTGGATCCGGTAGGCGAGGTTGGGGCGATTGAAGCTGGCAACGAAGCACTTTGGGTTTTTGAGATTGAGCTGAGTGAGAATGTCGCTCCGAACGCGATCCGTCGCAGTGGCGGTGAGCGCCATGAATGGAAGATTGGGGAAAAGGCGTCGCAGATTGGAGAGCTGGCGGTATTCGGGACGGAAGTCGTGGCCCCATTCGCTAATGCAGTGGGCCTCGTCGACGGCGAATCGGGTTACCTTCCACTCCTTCAAGTGGTCAAGAAAACCGGAAAGCATGAGACGCTCTGGAGCGACGTAGAGGATGGCGTACTCGCCAGCAAAAAGCTTGGCGTAGCGTTTTCGGGCTTCGGTTTTGTTGAGAGAAGAGTTCAGGTAGGTCGCGTCGATGCCATTTGCCTGGAGACCGTCAACCTGGTCCTTCATCAGGGCGATTAGCGGTGAGATGACTACGGTGAGGCCTTCGCCGAGCATTGCTGGGAGTTGGTAGCAGAGCGACTTGCCACCTCCGGTCGGCAGGAGAGCGAAAACGTCATTCCCCGCCAAGGATTCGGAGATGATCTCTTCTTGTAGCGGTCGAAACTGGTCGTGGCCGAAGTAGCGTTTAAGGACGCCTCGCGCGGCTTCCATTGGACTTGTAGCAGGCATGGCGAGAAAGGTGAATGGTGAATGGTGAAGAGTGAAGAGCGAATTTGAGATTTTGAGCGGACCTTCCTAGAAATCTGTTTTTCTGGTTAGTATGACTGAAGCAATGTTTCATTCGTGTCTGGAGCGAACGCAGGATTTGATTTCGGCGATCGCTCGATTTTGAAAATCATCTTGCATGCGGGCGGCGGGGCGGGTCGTATTTGAGGTATGAAGTTCATTTTGCGTATAGGCCTCGTCGCAGGGGCGTTTGGATGGTTGAGCATGGCGATGGCAGATGTGGATGCTGCTAAGGACGCTCTCTACGAAGCCGCTCGAGATGCGGAAAAGTCATTTGAGGAAGCTTATGCGGCAGCGAAGGACGCGGGAGTAGCCGATGCGTTTTTAATTGAGGCTCAGACGCTAAACTATCTTTCGACGGGTAACATGGCTAGTTTGTACACGAATCTCGGCAAGTTGGAGGGAGTGATCGATTCGTTGGAATACGGAACGGACAAGCCTTTTCATTCGGCTCGGCAGTTAATCGGAATGGTCGCGTCGATACGAGCGATTCAAGCTTACGAAGCGAATGACATCGAAACATTCGAGAAAGAGGCGGCCAAATCCTATGTTAATTCTCCTGAGTACAATGAGGCTTTTGGATTGATGCGATTGATGACGGAAGTTCGCCAAAAGGAAGTTCAGGAATCGGCAATGGCAGATTTGCGCATTCCGATGGATATGAAAATTGCGAGTGCTGATGGTGAGGAGAAAACGCTCACTCAGTGGCTAGGTGGAAACCAAGCGTTGCTAATTGATTTTTGGGCAAGTTGGTGCGGGCCTTGTATGCAGCTAATGCCGGAGCTTAGAGCGAAAGCGGAAGCGCTTCCGGATCAAGGAGTCGTGGTTATGGGAATGAATACCGATGCCGACGACCCAGTTTCGAAAGCGAAGAAGACTCGATCGGATCATAAAATGGAATTGATGCCTTGGTTGCTCGAACCGGAGAGTCGACCTCTTAGTCAGATGCTTATGATCAATTCGATTCCGAGAATGATTTTGGTGAGTCCTGAGGGCAAGGTGCTCTATAATGGTCACCCTATGGACCCAGGATTGAAGGCTGCGTTGGCGAAGCTCGAGGTGAAGATCTAGAGAAGGGTGATTGGGCGCTTGCGCCATGCCGCGTTTGAAGAGGACGAAGTAACTACGCGGCGCAGCGCAAGCGCCGACTCTACATTGATTTGAAGATCATTCTTGAAGAATGAAATTTCTTCGTGTTCCTCTGTGTACTTCGTAGGACAATAATCATTCGAAAAATGAAAATCGGGGATCTAGAGCTAGAATCGAATTTGTTTCTTTCGCCATTGGCGGGCTACACGAATTTGCCGTTTCGTTTGACGGTGAAGGGACTGGGTTCTTTGGGTTTGGTGACGACTGATTTGGTGAATGCTCGGTCGCTACTAGAGCAGCGTGCAGTAGCTTTCAAGATGATCGCAACCGACCCGCGGGAGCAACCGATGTCGGTGCAGCTTTTTGGTGGCGTACCGGAGGAGATGCGTGATGCGGCTTTGATGGTGCAGGAACGCGGAGCTCAATCGGTCGACATTAATATGGGTTGCCCTGTGAAGAAGGTGACCAAGACGGGGAGCGGTTCATCGATGATGAAAGACCTCGGGGCGACGCAGGCGTTGGTAAAAGGAATGGTTGATGCTCTCGATATTCCCGTGACGGCGAAGATGCGTTTGGGGTGGGACGACCAGAATATTACGGCGCCTGATTTGACGATGGCGTTGGAAGACGTTGGCGTATCCGCGATTTTCGTACATGGACGAACTCGAGCTCAAGGGTTTTCGGGTGGTGTTAACTTGGATGGGATTCGCTTGGTTAAGCAAGCTGTGAATTCTATTCCGGTGATCGGCAATGGCGATGTGACGACTGCGGAAGCGGCTCGCATTATGTTGCGCGATTCGGAGTGCGATGGAGTTAGTATTGGGCGCGGCGCTTTCTACAATCCGTGGATTTTCAAGCAGACGCAGCATTATTTGGAGACGGGCGAGCAATTGCCTGATCCGACATTCGAAGATCGGGTCGCGTTGATGCGGGAGCACTTGAAACGGATGATTGAGTTTTATGGAGAGAATCGCGGATGCATTCAATTTCGAAAAGTAGCTCCCTGGTATGCTAAGCGATTCGGGCCGTCCAAATTCTTCAAGGACCGTGTGGTGAGGTTATCTTCGCTGGAGGAATTCGAAGAAATCCTAGTTCAGTACATCGAGTGGCGAAATCGGTTTTGCGACGATTCAGGAGAGTTGTTGGAAAGGTACAGCCCGGGCGTTCAGTATTCGTCGATTACTGACGGTGTTAAGCAGGAGAGTATAAAAGTCCCCAAGGGAGCGGTGGAGAATTGGTGAGCGCGCGTGGCGTTTGTATAACGAAAAGCTCGACTCCGAAGAGCCGAGCAGTGTTCATAACCAGATCAATTGAAATTGATTAGGCAGCACTAACTAGGGAGGCTGGATCGAGTATAAGCGCGATGTTTCCATCGCCAAGTATCGCTCCGCCGGATACGCCATGTAGGCCTTGCATCATGCTGCCGAGACTTTTGATGACGACTTCCTGTTTGCTGATCATATCGTCGACTAGCAGCCCGCAAGGGCGGCCTGCGGTTTCGACGACTACGATGGTAGCTTTTTTTGGATCGGTGACGGCGTTCTCTATATTAAAGTGATCGTGTAGGCGGAAGAGAGGGATGACTTTCCCGCGTAGATTAAGGACCTCTTGGTTGCCTTGGATTTTAGTCATCATCTGCTCATCGGGGCGAAGGGCGACCTTGACCGAAGTCGTTGGAAGGATAAAGCGGTCGGCGCCGACTTTGACGACGAGTCCGTCGACGATAGCCATGGTGAGCGGAAGCAGTATCCGGAAAGTGGAGCCTTTGCCCAATTCGGATTCGATTTCAATTTTGCCACGGAGTTTTTCGATGTTCTTTTTGACGACATCCATTCCTACGCCGCGACCGGAGATATCGGTGATTTCCGCTGCAGTTGAGAATCCGGGAGCGAAGATGAGTTTGTAGATTTCTTCGTTCGAAAGTTGATCCTCTTCCCGAATGATTCCGTTTTCGACGGCTTTCTTGAAAATTCGTTTAGGATCGATTCCCCGTCCGTCGTCGGAGAGTTCGATTACGATGCTGCTGCCTTGATGGTAGGCTTTAAGCGCTACGTGACCGGTTTTGTCCTTGTCGGTTTTAGCGCGTTCTTCTGTGTCTTCGAGTCCATGATCGAGAGAATTACGGATCATGTGTACGAGAGGATCGCCGATTTCTTCGACCACGTTGCGATCGAGTTCGGTATCTTCTCCAGCGACTTCGAAAAAGACTTTCTTGCCGGACTTCGCACTGAGGTCACGCACAATACGGCTCATCTTTTGGAAGGTCGGTTTGATAGGGATCATACGCAGAGCCATGGACGTGTGTTGTAGATCCTTGGTGATGCGGGTGAGCTGAGACATGTTTCTCAGTAGAGAGGAATTTTCGCGGACATGCTCTTTGGAGCTTTCTTGAAGTTGACTTTGGACAATCACTAGCTCGCCGACCATGTCCATTAGGTTGTCGAGCTTCCAGGTATTGACTCGGATGGACGCGTTTTCGATAGCGCGTTTCTTTGCTGCCTTGGTGGCTTCCGCTGTAGGAGCGGCTGGCGTGGCGGGAGTTTCAGAGGTTTCTGGGATGGGGATCTCTGAGTTTTCGATGGTTTCCGGAGTGGATTCTTTTTCAGTCGCTTCAGGTTCTGGAGCGCTTTGACCCATTTGCTTGGCATACTTTTCTGGTCCTTCCATTGCCCAACGAGCGCGGGCCATGTAGTGGCTGACGGGAATGATCTCGGTCGGAAGTGATCCTGCGGAAAGGGCAGCGGAGATTTGTTCGATCTGCTTGGCAATGGTGTCCTTACTTTCGAGGACGAGATCGATGATGCCGGTATAGACGCCAAGTTTGTCGTTCCGGACGAGGTCCATGAGCGACTCGACTTCGTGGGCGAGTCGATTGACTGGAATGAGATTTAGGAAGCCTGCTACACCTTTGATGGTGTGGAATGAGCGGAACATCGAGTTGATGGCGTCGCGATTGGTGCCGTCTTGCTCGAGCTCGAGAACGGCTTCTTCGATTTGGCGCAGGTGGTCGACGGCTTCGGCGTGGAATTCGACGAGCAATTCTTGGTTCTCCTCCATGTTGAGGTCCATCACGATATCGAATTCGGAGAATTCTTTTACGAGATCGTCCTCGACGGCTGCGCTTGCCGTTGGTTTTTCAGCGACGATTGGTTCTCCGACTACGGGAGCCTCGAATGGGACCGGCACTAATCCTTGGGTGAAAGCGGTGAAAGAGCTTTCAAGCCAGATATTGAATTCGGTGAGGAGGCGGATGGCTGTTTCATCGAAGATTCCGGTGCTGTCGAGAATCTGATCCATTTTTGAACTCACCGGCTGGAGAGCTTCGAGGATAATGGTGATGTCTACGAAGGCGTCCTCGAATTCTTTCAGAAGGCTGTAGATCGGAAGCAGGCCTTCGTCGCTTCCCTTGTCGGCAAGGAGGAGTTCTCCGGAAAATTGTTGGGAGAGTTTGCTGAAGCGTTCGAGTTTGTCGCTGGGCAAGAGGCAGTTTGAGTTGCTGGAATCTTGAACCGACTCGTTGAGCGAGATCGGCGAGGGCATTTCCAAGATTTCTTCTTTTTCAGCTGGCGCGTCGAAAATGCTGACGGGTTCATCTGCGACTATTTGGGGAACTTCCGGGTCTTTGCCTTCATTAATAGAGATGAGACTATTGGAAAGTTGGATCGAAAGGCGTTTGAGTGTTTCGATATCGTTTTCCTCGAATAGCTTTGCCTCGTCGATCATTGGTTGGATGACAGCTTGAAACTGCTTGGCCATTTCTTCGATAAACGGGGTTTGGGCGAAATCCTCCGAAAATGAGCTCACTAGGCTGAAAATCGGTAGAAGTCCTTCGTCTCCATTGGGTTTGGCTAGATGTATTTCGCCCGCGAGTTGCGTAACGATGTCTTCAAAGCGAGTAATTTCTTCAGGGGACCAATGCATGAGACGTCAATATTGGAAATATGTCAGGTGTAGGAAAGGCGGTGCTTGTTGTAATGCCCTCCATCGTCCGCATGCGTATCTTTCTTGAGCTGAAATGGCAGTAGGATGGTCTACGGGCGGGTGGATATACCTAGACACACCTATTTTACGAAATTATGTGAATTTCGAGGATCGATTGGAGCCTGAAGGTCAATCTATACAGCGCGTATTTTGCGCCGATCTTGCACTCTATTTAGCGTCCTCGTGGAGGAGGCGTTGCACGGAGGTGAGGGCCGCTTTGAGCGAGAAAGGTTTTTTGAGGACGGTGGCGTCTTCAGGGATGTTGAATTGGGCGAATACCTCGTCGGAGTAGCCGGTCATGTAGATGACTTTCATGGAAGGATTCTTTTCGACGAGTCGTTCGGCGAGTTCGGAGCCCCTCATTTTCGGCAGAATGATATCGGTGATGAGCAGTTTGATGTCCGCGTCCGATTCTTCGAAGAATTCGAGAGCGTCTTCTGCGAGGTTGGTCGAGAAGACTTCGTAGTTGTGATAGACGAGCAGTCCCGAGATGCAGTCGCACATCGTCTCGTCGTCCTCGACGACGAGAATGGTTTCGCGTTCTGTGGACGACAGGCTCCGAGCGGGCGGCTCGTCGGTTTTGGCTTCTTCCTTAATTTGCTTTGAAACGACGGTCGGCAGGAAGATACGGAAGAGAGTGCCTTTGCCTTCTTCGCTGGCGACTTCGATGTGGCCATTGGCTTGGCGAACGATGCCATAGACGGTGGCGAGCCCGAGCCCGGTGCCCTTGCCTTGGTCTTTCGTGGTGAAGAACGGTTCGAAAATATGCTTCTGGGTATTGGCGTCGATGCCCATGCCATTGTCCTGGAAGCTGAGGATCATATAGGGCCGCGGTTCGATGTGTTCGGGCAGGTATTTGGCGGCTTCTTCGGCGTCGCAATCCAACATTGAAAGCGCGACCTCGCCTCCGTCGGGCATGGCGTCGCGAGCGTTGGTCGTGAAGTTGATGAGAATCTGTTCGAGGGCGGTTCGGTTGAGGTTTACGTAAACCGGGTGCTCGGCGAATTGCAGATCGAATCGAATATTCTCCGGGATGAGCCTGCGGAGAATTTTTTGCATGTCGCGCGTGACTTTGATCGCGTCGAGAACCTCGGGTTTGAGGTTTTTGTTTCGGCGGCTGAAAGAAAGTAGCTGCTGAGTGAGATCGGTGGCGCGTTCGGCTGCCTTGCGGATCTCCTTGAGGTATTTGACGTCGGAGTCCTCTGGATTCTTTGCTTCGAGTATGAGGTCGGAGAAGGAGAGGATAACGGCGAGGATATTGTTGAAATCGTGGGCGATGCCTCCGGCTAGACGTCCGACTGCTTCCATCTTCTGGGATTGGAAGAGGTCTTGCTCAAGGCGTCGGATTTGGCTGACGTCGCGTTGAATGACGACGTAGTTGGTGATCTCGGCGGCGGCTTCCTGGACAGGAAAAACCTTCCAAGCCATGATGAACTCGGTGCCGTCTTTTTTGTATCCCACCATTTCACCGGCTGCGGTTCGGCCCTCGCGGATATCGAGGATCATCTCTTCTATGATGGAGAAATCGGTGTTCTTCCCGTGAAAGAGGGAGATGCCTTTACCGACCACGTCCATTTCGGCGTAGCCGCTGTTTTCGGTGACGCCATCGTTGATGTAGAGAATGCGCGCGTCGCCTTCAGTCCAGTTGTTGTCGGTAATGATAACGCCTTCGCCAATGCTTTTCAGTGCGGTGGCGATCAGTCGCATTTGCGCTTCGGTGGCCTCGTTCTGGCTTTCGTCCTTTAGGAAGAGCAGGGCTCCGGAGAGTTCCGGTTTGAGGGTGTTCGCGTTTGGCTTAAGCTGGAAAGTGGTGAGGCTGCGGCTGCCGTCGGGCTTTTCGAGATAGGCTCGGGTCGAAGAGAGTTGTTGATTGCGAAAGCGCTTCGAAGCGAGATCGATGGGTTGGTCGGTGTCGGGATCGAAGGCGTGGAAAATATCGTTGATCGATTTTTCGCGTGCATCGTCGAGGCTGCAGCCGAGCAAATTTTCGGCGACTTGGTTTAGATTCTCAACGTTGCCGAAACGGTTGAGAACCACGAGGCCGTCATTGGAGCATTCGAGCAGGGATTTGCTTAAGGCTTGGGCTTTGGAAAGCTCGTCCTTGAGGGAATCGGTCTGGCTAAGGTCGTCTATCTCCATTCTCGGCATTCAGGCGGATTGCTAAGTTGATAATTGGTGGGTCAATTTTTGGAGAAATGCAACGCTTGGATGTTCGATCGGCAAAAGATATTTATGGAGTAGCGCTGACGGCGGCGTGTTTTACTTATTTGGATACTGGGCAATGCAGTCGACGACGTGATCGATTTGCTCGCGAGTCATGTCTGGAAACAATGGCAGGGAAAGCGCGTGATCCATCTGGGCATAGGCTACTGGGTAGTCGGCTTTGTCGTATCCATGTTTCGAATAGGCATCGAGGAATGGAAGGGCGATCGGGTAGTGGACACCGGTCTGGATATCGTTATCGGCGAGATGCTTTCGGAGCGCGTCGCGATTTTCGAATTGGGCGCAGAATACGTGGTAGACGTGGGTTCTGTCGGAATGCGTTGATTGGAAAGTCACGCCGATCTCGCTCAACTTTTCGCGGTAGTAGGCTCCGTGGGACTGGCGTTGTTCGGTCCAGGTCGAAAGGTGTTGTAGTTTGACGTCGAGCACGGCGGCTTGGATCCCGTCGAGGCGACTGTTGCGACCTTCTCTGCTGTGATTGAAATTGGTCGACCTGCCATGATCGCGCAGGCATCGGAGCGTTTCTTTTAGATCGTCAGACTCGGTTACGATGCCGCCGGCTTCGCCGATCGCTCCCAGGTTCTTTCCTGGATAGAAGCTGAACGTTCCAGCGACGCCTATCGTGCCTACGGGCCGGTCTTTGTATTGAGCTCCGTGGGCTTGGGCGCAGTCTTCGACGACTTTCAGGGAGTGTTTCCGCGCGAAATCGAGAATCGGGTCCATGTCCGCAGGGAGGCCGTAGAGATGGACTGGGATGATCGCCTTGGTGCGATCTGTGAGGCGTTTTGGGAGATCGGCTGGATCGAGAGTGAACGTATTCGAATCGATATCGGCAAAAACGGGCGTGGCTCCGGCGTGGCTCACGGCCTCCGCTGTGGATATCCACGTTTGGGCGGGAACGATGACTTCATCGCCAGGACCGATGTCAAGAGCGCGCAAAACGAGTTCGATCGCTTCGGTTCCGTTGGCGCAGCCGATGCAGTGTTGCGTTCCCGAGAAGCTGGCGAATGCGGATTCGAATTGTTGGACGAAACGGTTGCCGTCGTTGCCAACGAATTGGCTGGAAGATAGAACAGATTGGATGGCCGCGTTTATTTGCGGCATCAAGGGAGTGTGCTGATCTAGTAGGTTGTTGTAGGGGACTTTCATTTAACAGTCTCTCAGCTTACGGGCGGGATTTCCGGCGTAGATTCCTGGTTGGTCGATGTTTTTGGTTACAACTGCTCCGGCGCCGATGACGACGCGGTC
Source organism: Candidatus Pelagisphaera sp. (assembly GCA_051275055.1). Taxonomy (GTDB): domain Bacteria; phylum Verrucomicrobiota; class Verrucomicrobiia; order Opitutales; family Opitutaceae; genus Pelagisphaera. The sequence goes on along the minus strand of JBNMOQ010000170.1, from coordinate 1,753 downwards.
GCAGATGGTTACGGGAAGTATGGTGGCGTTGCTGCCGATGGAGACTTGGTTGCCGATCTTGGTTGGCGCGAGGAGCGAACGATCTTGAGGGGCAGGGCCTCCGTTTTCGAATCGGTCGTTGATGAACATGACACCGTGGCCAATGAAGCAGTCGTCGCCGATGGAGACGAATTCGCAGATGAAGGAGTGCGATTGGATCCGCGTCTTGGCTCCGATGCTGGCATCGGCTTGGATTTCGACGAATGGGCCTACGAAGGCGTCGTCGCCGATGGAGCAGTCATAGAGGTTGACGGGCTCTATGATAGTGACGTTTTCGCCGAAGCTGACGTCTTTGATTTGGGCTGTATGGATGTTCGGTCGATTGGGCATGATCGTGCTACACTGATTTTGCTGCGACTGGAAAAACGTTATAGGTGAGCGATTTTCGAGAGGAAAGCAATGTTTGGATAATCGCGATCTTGGGTTGGTTTGGCTTTGCCTTCGATCGGATGAGCGAATGGATTCGCGACATGCCGAACGTCACTATCCTCATTGTCGCCAGAAATGCGGCTTCGACGATTGATCGGGCAATGCGCTCGGCGGTTGGCCAGGGGGACTGCCCAATCGTAATGGTGGATGACGCGTCGAGCGACGATACTGTGGCTCTGGCGAAAGCGGTAGGGTTGGATAGGCTTCGCGTGGTGAGCGTTGAGTCGCACAGTCAATTGGGAGCGGCTCGGCAGTTGGGATTGGAATCGATCGATACGGAGTATTGCGTTTTGTTGGATGCGGACGACGAGCTTTTGCCGGGACGAGTGGAACGCTTAGTTGAAACGATGCAGCGGGAGGGCACGGATGCGGTTTTCGATGAAATAGAACTTTGGGAAGAAAGCGAAAATCGATTTCTGAGGACATTGCCGATCCCCTGTTTTTTGAAGAATGGAGGTTCGCTTTGCAGATTGTTCGAGAGGAATTATTTGCCTGGGATCGGACAAATGGGATTTCGGTCGGCTTTTTTCCAGGCGGTTAGATATGACCGAGAAGTCCATGGTCCTGAGGATACGGATATCGTGCTTCGGGCGCTGGTTGCTGGAGGGACGTTCTCTTTACTTAGAGAAGTTGGCTATCGAATGTATCACGGAGAATTGTCCGTATCGAGAAACTTGGTTCGCCAAAATTCGGAGTTGAAACGAGTGTTGGAAAAACATTCCTACGAGCGAGTCGCGGAGTTGTATCGGGAAGCGGGTTACAGTGAGCGAATCAGTTTGTGGGGTCGCCATTCGCTGGCGACTTTTCGTGTGGATGGAAGTTCGATCAGACGTTTTCTTGCCGAATTGGAGTGCGAAGGGATGGATCCGGAATGCGTTCTGGAGCCGGATGGGCCGATGCCGATGGGCGAAGGGTGGCGTCTGGCGTTTGCTCGAGGGTCGCTTTGTTTGCTGGAAGGCGATGCGACTGGGGCCTTGGATCATTTTCGAGGAATCGTTTCTGAAGGAGAAACCGCTGAAGTACTCAATAATGTGGGGGTCGCTGAGGCTTTGCTCGGAAACCCGGATCGAGCCCGGGAATTTTTTGAAAAATCATTGGATCGATTTCCTGGATACGCGGATGCAACGGCGAATTTGCAGGATTCTAAGGCGCCGGTTGCTACGTGGCTGCCATTGCGTAGGCAGCCGTCGCGGGATTTTTATACTCGATAGGGTGGAATAGTGGAGACTGTTTTTATGAGTTTCGCGATTTCAAACCCCTAACCGAGTTTGCGGCCTCGGCGATG
>JBNMOQ010000169.1:0-11451 GCA_051275055.1 Candidatus Pelagisphaera sp. | reverse complement strand
CCGCATCCACTGCCACGCCCAACAGCCGGTCGCGTTCGTGGAGGGGAATGCCCAGCTTCTCGTAAGTCTCCAAGAGCTTCGGGTCGACGTCGTCGATGCTCTTTGGGCCGTCGTTTGTGTTCTTGGGCGCGACGAAGTAGGTGATGTCCTGATAGTCGATCTCCGGATAATGCACCTTGGGCCACTTCGGAGTCGGCATGGTGAGCCAGTGGCGATACGCTTTCAGTCGCCATGCCAGCAACCACTCAGGCTCCTTCTTCTTGGCCGAGATGAGCCGAATGACGTCCTCATTCAAGCCCGGCGGAGCAGACTCCGTCTCGATGTCCGTGTAGAAACCGTATTTGTATTCCTGTTTGACCAGCCCCTCAATCGTTTCTGTTGATGTGCTCATAATATTCTATTTTTCCCCTTTGATGTTATCGCCTTCGAAATTGAAGAGGGCGATTTTCAGGCCTACGACTGTGAATGCAGGCGCTTGGCGATGTGGCACGTCTTGACTACCGCTATTTTGATGAGTTTTGATGGCTGCTGAACGTCTTGCTCCTGTCAGGCGTTACTCATGGTGATGCGCGTCACAAGCCCGGTCAGTCGGCGCATCGGCGACGACGACGGTTGGTTGCACCACTCCGGCTTTGAGGAGGTAGGCTTCCACTTCGTCCCCGCTGACATCGGCCAGCATGTGTCCATCGATTTCGATACAAGGCGAAAGACCCTGCCCGCTCTTTTGGACCATCTCTGCATAGATTGACGGGTTGTTGATCACATCGCGATCTTCGTAGGCTAGGTTATATTTGTGCATAATGGCGCGCACGCCCTGGCTCCAGCCGCAGGAGGGTTTTAGGTAGGCAGTTATTTTCGGTGTGTTCATGGATGTTTTTGTTTTAGGTTGAGGCCGTTCGGAACCTTTCGGTTTCCTCCCGCCAGTAAATTGATCGCTCAGTCTTCGCAGTTGTCTCCGATCGCTTCTACGGGACAACCCTCCATTGCTTCCTGGCAAAGGTCTTCTTCCTCTGGTGTCGTCGGCTGCTTATAGACGTAGGAATAACCGCCGTCGTCGCTGCGCGTGAAATTGGCCGGTGCGGTTTCTCGGCACAGATCGCAGTCGATGCATTGGTCATCGACGTAGAAGTCTCCTTTGACGTTTTCGGCGTATTTGTTAGCGGTGTCGGCCATAAAATTTGTTTCGTTTCTTGTAATCGGGCTCCGGTCACCTCAGGCGGCTTGGTATCGCCCGCCCGACTTAATAAAGTATTTTCTTTAGAAAGTAATAGGAGACGCAGTTGTACTCGTCAAGAGGTTTTCGAAAGTTTTTTCTTTCGAAAAGAATCGCAGATTGCGGCTGGCCTTCAAGATAAGTTTGCCGTAAGTTTCCCGGCATGAAGAAACCCGGTGAGGTCCAAAAAAAATCTGGGGTCGTCCCCAATTCGCAGGCGATCCTGCGTCTGCTCAAGCAGCAGGGGCCGCGCGATTCGAAAACTTTGGCGGCGCAACTGGCCATCTCTGCCATGGCCGTCCGACAACATCTCTACGCCTTGCGCGCAAAAGGACTGGTAACCTACCAGGAAGAGCAACGCGCCATCGGCCGGCCGGCCAAGATGTGGTGTCTGACGCCGGAAGCCGGGTCTCAGTTTCCCGACGCCCATGCGGGCTTGACCGTGAATTTGTTGAACGCGGCCGAACAGACCTTCGGCGAAGAGGGCGTCGAACGACTGATCTCGCGATGCGCCGAGCAACAGATCGAGACCTACCGGTCCCGCATCCCGGCTCGCGACGCGCTCCAGAGTCGACTGCAGGCGTTAACTACCCTCCGAAACGAAGAAGGCTTCATGGCCGAAGCGCAGCTCCAGCCTGACGGTTCGTTCCTCCTGATCCAGAACCACTGCCCGATTTCCGCCGCAGCCAAAGTGTGCCGCAAGCTCTGCGATGCGGAATTGGAAGTATTCCGCGCCATTCTTGGCGAGGGCGTCGTCATCGAGAGAGCGGAGCACATGATGGCTGGAACCCGGCGCTGCGTTTACCGCATTCGGACAGGCTAGCCTTGAAAACATTCTGCCGGAATTGAAACCGTGACCTACCTTCCAGCGGTGATTTTGTTAGCGATGGTGTTTTAATGATGTTTCTCGCAGATCTTCTGCTTAGCCACTGTTCTACGTTCAAAAAAAAGGCTCCTGCTTGCGTAGGAGCAAACAGGAGCCAATAAATGCAAATTCGTATTTTCTACAGCTTCTTGAGCTGAGCGAGAACGTTGGAAGTGTCTTCGGTAGCTTTCACTGCATCGTCTTTGTAGACGACGTTGCCTTGCTTATCGATGACGAATGTCCAGCGCATCGTCGTGATACCGCGGGTCAATGTGTGAGCTGCTCCGGCGATTTCGCGTTCGATGGATCCGCCGTCTCTGGTGGCGACTCCAAAAAGCTTGGCGATGTTTCCGTTAATGTCGGAAAGGAGGGTGAAGTTAAGACCGTGGGCTTCCTTGAAGAGCTTCAAGTTGTTAACCGAGTCACCACTGACTCCGATTACTACGGCATCTAGGTCGTTTAGCGAAGCTGATTCGTCGCGGTAGGCACAGGCCTGCTTTGTGCAGCCGCCTGTCATGGCAGCAGGGTAGAAGTAGACAATGACGTTCTTCTTGCCGAGGTGCTCGTCGAGACTCCAGAGATTTCCTTTGTCGTCGTTGGCGGCGAATGTTCCGACAGCATTGCCTACATCGAGGCTAGCGCTGGCTAGTGAGCTTATCATAGCGATTATTGCGAGTGCGATTGAGGTACGTGTGAATTTCATAGGATAGGTAATTGGTTGTTCAATAGTGAAGGACGCTCATAATGGAGCTCCGGTTGCAATTTTCAACGAAATGAACTTTCATGACAATTAGAGCTTTTGCGGCTAGTTTTGGACATTCTTGGAGTTTGTAAGGTATCTAATAAGTTGTTGTAGGGGCGGTCCCGCTAAGCGCATAGGCTTCGACCTAGACCTATATTTAGGAAATTATTGCACAGACTCCACGCCGAGGTCTCGTCGTAGCTGCGTCGCAAGGCGGCGTGGTTTCAGATAATTTTCAGTTAAAATGACGCCTATGTGCTTAGGGTCTCGCTCCTGCGGTTTAGAGTCATCCAAAAAAAGCCGAGGACGTTAGTCCTCGGCTTTGAAAATGTATCTGCATTTAGGCTACGCGGTGACGGGCTCTTGCTCGTCGAGTAGCTGGCGGCCTTTGGCTTTCAGGTCGGCGATGGAGATTTCGCCTTTGTCGACTTTCGCTAGCAGGGCCTTTTGCGCTTTGTAGTCGATGTTCTCTTGGCCGGCGTGGGACTGGAGCATTCTCCAGGCTTTACGACGCTCGACGTTGAAAAGAACCATCTGCCTCGAGAGCTTCATTGGAACGTGTTTGCCGTTGCCTGCGTCGAATACGATGTAAGAACCGAAGTCAGGCACGTATGCGCGGCTATTAGGATCTACGTAACGACGATAGACGACATCCTGTTGATTAACGCGCAAGAGCACGTCTTCCAAGGGTTCCATGTGTTCGACTTCTTCGGCGCTCACTTTCTTGATATGCTGGCGGAAGCGGGCTTCGGTCGCGCACCAATGAGCGATTGTGAATTCGTAAGGTTCTTTCGTCTCGCTGAGCTTCGCCTGCCACCAGTCGCGATTCGGGTTTTTATTTCCCTTAAGACTGAGGGCTTCGGTGTACGATTCGCCAAGTTGCGGATTGTAGACGAATTCCGGTAGGCAGCGACTTTCACGAACGCGGACTGCTTGTTTGGTCGCCATGTTGTCGGCGACGCCATGCTCGGGCTGGCAAGTCGTATAGCTTTGGAAGTAGGCGGTTCCGCGATACTCAAGCGCTTCGATGAGACTCGTGTAGAGCTTGTTCGAATCGGCCATCGAAACCTGCGCTATGTAAGGCGAGCCGTGTCCATTGAGGAAACATTCGGCGACGTTCTTCATTTCGCAGAGTTTACCTTGGCTAGCGGCACCTGCTTGGTTCATGTCGAAACCACCGGTCATCGGGCTATGATCGGAGTTTTGTCCGCCTGTATTCGAATAGACCTGCGTATCGAGCATGAGCAGTTTCACGTTCGGACGATTTTGTAGAATAACCTTGGATACGTTTTGGAATCCAATGTCTCCCATCGCTCCATCGCCGCCAATACACCAGACCTTGGGTAATTCCTTGATCTCGAGATCGGTCATTAGGGCATCGGTGAAATGCGTGTAGCCGAAGTAGATCGCTTCATCTAGGGCGTCGCCGCTGGTCAAGTGATCGATCATGCGTTCCGGCACGATAGATCGACGCGCGTTGTCGGCCATAAAGCTTTCTCCCATCATCCATGAAATGGTTGCTCCATCTTGGAAGAGGGAGTTGAGCCATGGATACGGGTGAGGATTGTTTGGAGGCGTGGAACCGTAAACCGTGTTACAACCAGTGTGAGCGCCCATTGCCATAACGGACATGCCATTGGCGAGGCGGCCGTCAAGCGATTGGAGGCTTTTGTGGTTGAAGGCTTCGCGCTCTAGAACGAGACAAATGGCTTCGATCGCTTCTGCGTCCGAGATCTCGCCATGCTCATCGTGACGAATTTTGGTGTCTTCGGTGGAGTCTCCACCAAGTCCCATAATTACGTGGGAAACAGTGCGTTTCCACGTCCCGTAAGAATTGGGATCCTCTTCGGCGAGTTTTTCGAGAAGATTAATTCCGTCCTGCTTGAGCAGAGCGAGTTTTTGCGTAAGGCGATCGGCTTTCTTGTGGAAGACCGGACGCATGTACGCTTCGGTGACGGAGGCGATCGCGTGAAGGACCGGCTTTTCGCCGCAACCTGCGCAAGCTCCGTCGCCCGAAGTGAGGGCATCGTAGTTGCGGTTGACCATCATGTGATTTCTCCAAGCCGCAGGACGTGAATCCTCGGGCGTTTCGTTGTCGTATTTACCGAGAAAACGTTGATCCGTGTCGGGCAAGAGTTTCATGAACTCCGTGGCCGAAAGGATTTCCGCATTATATTCCTCAGTGTCTTCAACCATCACTAATGCGTTGTGGTCGCCACACTCTTCAACGCAAAGTCCACAACCCTTACAGAGGTCGGAGACAAAAATGGAGAATATGCCGCCTGCTCCTTTTTCCTTTCGTTCGAGCGAAAAGAAAATCGCCGGCACTTTAAGGTAGGAAAGCGGGAGGATTTCGAGAATTCCATCAAGTTGATCGGCGGACTTTTTGGAAACGGTTTCGTCTTGTCTTACGATTCCCATTACCAATTCGCGGAGGCTATCGCCTTCTTTCTTCTTGGCATTGGTCGCCATCGTATCGCGAATGGCCGCATCGACATCCGGGAGGGCGTTACGGAGGGTATCGCGTTCGGTTTGGTCGGTGACGTAATTGTCGACTGCGGTTTGCAGAATCGTCTGCAAATCGTGAGCCATGTTCGGAAGGGCAGTATCCGGGCAGGAAGTGATACACTCCATGCACTGGGTACAATTTTCCGCGATGTATTTTGGAGTTTCGCGTCGGGCTCCGTATTTGGATGCGGTTGCTCCGGTTGCGGAAGCCATAACGCCGATAGCGGAGAGAGGGGAGGCCGGTTGATTGTACCCAAGCCCTGCCCGGTACTCCTTGTCGAAGGTTTCCGTCTTGTACATGGGAAGACCTGCTTCTTGTTCTTCGGGAGTGTCGCAGCCGCATTTTCCGCCGCAATCTGTATTCGCCGGTAGAAGCATGTCGCCTCTCATCGCGGAGAGGTCAGGCGCATCGACGTCGCCGTGGGGGACTTCTTGGATAAGCGAGCCGCCTTGGCTCATTACCTGCATATTAGATTCAACGACCTGTTCGCCGAATTTACCGAATTTTTTGTCGTACTGATCGTGTACTACCTTTTTGAAGTGATCCTCGTCGATTTTGAATGTATCCAAAAATGGAGATACTTTAAAGAAGGCTCCTAGGAACGAGTTGCCCTGCATGCGGAGCTGGAGTTCCGGGCGATTGGTCGCTTCTTTGGCGATATCGAATCCAGGCAAAATGTATATGCGGATTTTCTTATCGATCAATTCTTGGCGATAGCGCTTCGGGATGCGCTGCCACGCTTCTTTAGGCGATTCTGCGGATTCCCAAATGAAGGCGCCGCCTTCGACGAGCCCGTCGATCGGATTGATGTGCGTGAATGCCTTTGGGTCGCAACAGAGGACGACGTTAACGTGGCGTAGATCGCAATTGACGCGAATGCGCTCAGGAGCGGCGGTCATGAAGTATTCCGTTGGCGAACCCTTCTTTTCCGAACCGTATTTCGGGTTGGCGGATACGTGGACGACTTCCTTGGGGTTACCTTGGTCGTCGACTACGTTGTCGCGTTCGGCGACGAAGGTGCCGAGCTCGCCGATGATTTCCGCCAAATTCTTACCGGTCGTGATCATGCCCCAACCGCCGATGGAATGAAGGCGTACGGCGATCGCGTCTTTTGGTAGCAGCGAAGGCGTTTCTTCCGAGCGAACGTTGTATGGGTGATTGATGCCGAGGGTGAAGTAAGATTCGCCGTCGCTTTTGTGTTTGCCGTCCTGGCGTTTGATTTTGCCTTGGGTATATTCGTAGGCGCCGAGGATGTCCTCGGGGCGGAAGTCGCGAGATCCGAGTCCGTAGATGCCGGAGTAAATGCGCGGCATCTCTTCTGGCGATATGGAGTGAATGTGGGCGTAAGCGTTCTCGGCGTGATTGGCGAGGGCCTTAGTTAGGGCGGTGCGAACGTCACGAGCGAGCGGGTTGTCGCCAGCCATCGGCTCGTCGGTACGCTCTATAATAATGATGTTCTTTTTTCCGGCGAGCGCTTCAACCACTGCCGCTTCTGGGAATGGGCGAATGACATTGATGTGAACACTACCAATATTCTCGCCTCGGGTTTCCTTAATGTGATCGATGGCGGCTTCGATATTCTCTGCGGCTGAGCCTAGAGAGACGAATACTGTGTCGGCGTCATCTGTGTTGTATTCGGAAACAAAACTGTAGTGGCGGCCGGTGAGCTGGCCCCATTCGGAATAGGCATCTGCGAGGAAGCCGAGAATCGGCTCGACGAAATTGTCACGACGAGCCGCGACCCCGTTCATGTAATGTTCTTGGTTCTGGACGGGCCCGATTAGCGCAGGGTTGGTGAGATCGATCGTCTTAGGTATGCGACGACGGGTGGGGCCGAATAGTTCGCACTGCGAATCTGTAGGGCACTCGACGATGTCCTCGGGGGCTCCGAGATATTCGCGAAGGAGCTGAGATTCGTGTTTGAGGAAAGTGCGTTCGAGGTGAGAGGTGAGAAAGCCGTCCTGGATGTTCATTCCAGGTGTGAGGGCCTTTTCGGTTACTTTGCGAAGGATGACGGCTTGGTCGGCTGCTTGCTGAGCGTCTTTCGCGAAGAGCATGATCCAGCCTACGTCGAGGGCCGCATAGATGTCGTCGTGGCCGCAATGCACGTTGAGCGCGTGTTTGGTGAGGGCGCGAGCGGCGACTTCGAGGACCATTGTGCTCATCTTTCCGGGAGCGTGATAGTATTGCTCGATGCCGTAGACGATTCCTTGTCCGGATGTGAAATTGACCGTTCGCTTGCCGGTAACCGATTGTGCGATCGCGCCACCTTGAGCGGCGTGCTCACCTTCGCACTCGATGGCGATTGTGGATCGGCCGAAAACATTGAGCTGACCTTTGGCTCGAGCGAACTCGTACATCTCACCCATCTCGGTTGATGGGGTGATGGGGTAGTAGACGCCGGCTTCTGTGATTCTCGCTTCGGTATAAAGCGCTACGAGCTGGTTCCCGTTTGTGGTAATTCTAATACCAGGATATTTTGGTTTGGACGCGATCATACTGGTAATTCGTTGTGATTATCCTTGAGGCAGCACCTGCTGATTACCTCTCATTGATATGAAGTTTTGGGGTTGGTTCGGTTTGGGTGTCCCGAGTTTCAAGCTTGGTAACATGAAGGGATTTAGACTGTGAAAGTGAATCCCAAGGTACAAATGTTTTTTTAAAAGTCCGAGCATAGTATTAGGGTATCTTATGGTTATCTTGTCATTCACCGAAATATTGGATAGTTTTCAATTGTGGATTTGGTAGTCAATCGATGTGCTTATGACTTAATACAGTAGTTGTCTGCGAGCTAACCTGCAAGCGGAGCGTCCGGCTTTGGCACTTGAGTCTTGCAAGCATCTCTTTGCGAAAAGCTTGCAAAGCGCTGATATTTCTCGATGACGGGGACGATGGCCCGAGACTTCGATTTTGGCAGTATTTTAGATGGCAACCGTGATGCCCTGGAACGATCTTATCAGCAATTCGATGCATTGCCGGTGGATCAGGATTGGAGCGATGAGGTTCCCGCGCCTCGGATCGGGGCTCCTCGAACGATTGCTAATGCTGTTGAAGTGAGCGCTCCTGGCACGTTTTCGAAGAATCAAATTCGGACGCTTCGGCTTGAGCCGACGGACAGACCAGGTTGGTGGTTCGATCGGACGGATTTGCCCGAATCGCAGCCGATCAAGTGTTCGGTGCGCAATGTTTGGACGACGGGTAAAGTCGTCAGCAACATCGTTCTCAGGTCAGGGTCGCGGCATAATTACGCCCGATTGGTCGAGCATATTATTGCATTGAAGGCCGGAATGGATGTGGACAATTTGATGATTCGGATGAATTCCGGAGATCCGCCCCTGTTCGACGCAGGTAGCGACGGTTTGGTGAATGCCTTGAAAGGCGCTGGTCGAAAGGAATGTTCGGGGCGAGTGAAGACCTTTACGGTGAAGGAAACGGTCACGATAATGACGCCCCATCATGGGTTCACGACAATCCAGCCAAACGAGCGAGGCGACGTTTCTTTGAAGATCGATTGCGCTCGCGAATTTCCCAATGCCATCGGGAAGCAACGGATTCGATTCGTTCTGAATGAGCATTCATTCGATCATGGAGCGACTGCCCGCACGAATGCGACTTTCCGTCAGAAGTTATTTATCGAAACGATTGGCAAGGTGTTCGCCGATGTACGGAATATCGGATACAACCGGAAGAACATCCTCATCGCCGCGAAATCGAGGTACGTTAATACGCCCACTCATATGCACGAAGGCAAGTCGCTAGAAGCGTCTTGGCATCGCGCGATATTGGATTTGATCGCAGCGTTAGCTTTGATCGAGGAAGGCCGCTTTGCAGGTACGATAACCGATTACAAGGGAAGTCATTTCGCCGATGTAGAAATGGTGAAACTGCTCTATGCAAACGACCTCTTGGTAGAGGTTTGATGGGGTCGATGTCCCGATGCGCCTGAGCGAGTTGCTGGCATCGCAGAATCCACGCGAGTCCCTCGCGTAGCTACGACGCAGCTTTAAACGAATTCCAGTTTGCGGTGTACCGCGTAAGTTTTATCATCTTACGCGGCGCGCCGGGACGTCGCTGCCTTACCTTTTGGCAAAAATTAACGTCCCCTCGAGAGAAGGTTCGTTATCTTGCTGCGAAAGGTTGATGGTTTGCTTCCTTGGCTTGAACCTTCGGAAGAACTGCCTTCGCTACGCTGACGGTTGCCTTGGCCACCTGAGCGTCTGCGATTGTTTTGCGATGAGCCACCGCCTGCGCTGCTGCCACCTTCGGGGTTGCGACCTCGGCCGCCACCACCTCTAGGGCCGCCACCACCTCTAGGACCGCCGCCTCCACCTCGGGGATTGCGATTTCCGCCGCCTCTAGGGCCTCCACGTCCGCGATTTCCGCCTCCGCCTCCGCCACCGCCGAAACTGCGATTGGCGCTCCCGCCACGGTTCTTAGAGTGAGCGTGTTTTTTGCCGGTTGGCTTGCGATCCATATCGGCTTCGCGGCGTTCGCCGTTTTGGTCGATTATGAAAACAGGAATTTCGCGTTTAAGCAGTTTTTCGATGTCCCAGAGGTATTCTTCTTCGGTTTCGCAAACCAAGGAGATCGCTTTGCCTGCTTTGCCAGCGCGACCTGTTCGTCCGATGCGGTGAACATAGTCTTCTGCGACGTTTGGCAGCTCGTAGTTCACGACGTAGGGAAGGTCCACAATGTCGAGTCCGCGAGCGGCTATGTCCGTTGCGACGAGGACTTCAATTCGGTTTGCCTTAAACGCCGCTAGAGCGCGTTCACGAGCGGATTGGCTCTTGTTGCCATGAATGGCCATTGCCGAAATGTCATCCTTTTCAAGCTGCGTCGCGAGGCGATTGGCACCGTGCTTGGTGCGAGTGAAAACGAGTACTTGGGACCAGTTTTCGTTTTTGATCATCGAAGAGAGCATGGCTCGCTTTGATTTTTGTCCGACGATGTAGGCTTCCTGGTCGACGCGTTCCGCTGTCGAGTTACGAGCGGAGACTTCGACTTCTACTGGATCGCGCAAAATACCGTCGCAGAATTTTTTGACCTCCTTCGAGTAGGTAGCGGAGAAAAAGAGGTTTTGGCGTTCGTTCGGGACCTCTTTGAGAATCTTTTTGATGTCATGGATGAAGCCCATGTCCAGCATGCGATCGGCCTCGTCGAGGACGAGAATTTCGACAGCGGAGAGATTGGCTTCACGGCGTTGCATGAGGTCGAGTAATCTACCGGGAGTCGCTACGACGATGTCGACGCCGCGTCTTAAGGATGTGATTTGCGGGCCTAGTCCGACGCCACCGAAGATGACTGTCGAGCGGAGATTCAGCTTTTGGCCGTAGTCTCGAATGCTTTGGTGAACTTGCGAAGCTAGCTCGCGAGTTGGCGTTAGAACGAGAGCGCGGGGGCGCTTGTTGTTGAAGTTCGATTCGGCGAGCAGCTGAAGCATCGGCAGCGAGAACGCGGCGGTTTTGCCGGTTCCGGTCTGGGCGCCGCCAATGACGTCACGTCTTTCGAGGATAGCTGGAATAGCGCGTTCCTGGATGGGAGAGGGCGTGTCGTAGCCTTTGGCGACGACTGCTTCAATTAGTTCGGAGCGAAGTCCGAGTTTTGAGAATGGCATATTGATTCAATGATTGCGAGCCGCTCGGGTTGACTGGCAACGCGTCCGATCAGGCGACTTTGGAGGTCGGTTTCGACCTGTTGTAAATACGCTAACCTATTGAAAGAGAATCACTTATCTCTTTGTTTGTAGCGGACGCCGATCAGAGGACGCCAAAAGTAAGGGCGGAGCAATAGCGCAAAGAATGGGATTCGCCTAGGAAAAAGAAGATATAGTTTCTGTTTGGGAAGGATTTGCCGCGAATGGCATCGGGCGGCGATGCTGGAATGAAGAATGGTCGTATCAATATTCGGCATCGCTCCTTGGCAGTCGCTAGGATTCTTACTCCGCAAGCCAATAAGGATATGGCTTTGCCGGAAAAAAGGTTTTCTTGGTCAATTTGAGAAAATGGTTTCGAGACGCAGGAGACATTCTAGCGACTACTAAGGAGCGATGATGATTATTTCAAAATTGTCGCTTGCGGAGATTTGGGAGGCTTGTGTGAATGAGGGAATGCTACGTTTTTTGG
>JBNMOQ010000168.1:0-11483 GCA_051275055.1 Candidatus Pelagisphaera sp. | reverse complement strand
CAAATTTGCGCCAGATTTTCGAAAGAACCGACGGTGAGTGGCTGCACAAAGTAGCCAACACTGCTTCGAGGCGTATCAGTAATATCATTATTGGGGCGATGACCGCTCCTGGATTTTTGGATACAATAACTCCAGGCACTCTACTCATTACGCCAGGAGACCGTGAAGACATTATCATGGCCGCGCTTTCCTATGAGGCTATCTCAAAAGCAGGATCTATTTCCGGAATCGTACTCACTCGCGGAATCACACCGCATCCGCGCCTGGTCAAACTAATCCAGCAAAGCTCTATTCCTGTCATTGTGGCAGAAAAGGATAGTTACGTAATTGCGTCTCGCCTACATGGGATGACCGTCAAAACTCAACCGGATGACAGTGACAAGATTCCTCTAATCCAAGAGATGATCTTGAACAACATCGACCTTAAGACGCTCGAAAAAGCGCTCTAGAAACGACCTTCAGGTCGACATAGCCAACTTACAATACCAGCACGAGTTTGTCCTCGAGCAATTCGACTTCGCGAATCGCGTTCCAAGAATCAACTACATCAGTCGGCCAAGGTATTGCTGAAAGTTTCGATAAAAATATATCGCCGACGAAGCCTCCAAGCGCTGGAACCACGAACGAATTCAAAATGATTCGATCGATTTTCATTTCGATTCCATCTGACCCGGACTCAAAATGGCAATACGCTTGCACCATGATTTCAAAACGATCGGATTTTGGATTCACGACCACTTTCGAATTCATTACGAACGCGTTTTCTTCGAGGCAAATATTGGGTGCCGAAAACGAAAAATCGGCTGGAGATCCATCAGCGTTCGTTTCTGCACTCTTAAACTGACCGAGATATTGATTCAGCTCAGCCTCCGTAAACGGAATTGGCCCGGGCGATCGACGATTCAATCGACTCAAACGAGAACGTGTCGTAGCAGATTCAGCTGTTGCGACTGCCCCAACCGAATACTGGCCTTGATAAACTCCCACGCGTTGGTATCCATCCCCCACATTCCTTGATTTCGTTGGCGTTTCCTTCAACAAAATCACGGCTCCGAGCAACAAGCCAAGCACTGCCCCCGACATTGCCGTAAAAAGCATTCCCTTAATCGTCGGTTCTTTTGGTAGTCCTCGTTTCATAAACTCCTATCTCTTATCGGCGCTCAGCTCGAAGTTCTTGAAAACATAACCCATCAAATAAAAATAAATCACCGCTCCAAAAAAGAATGCGAATGGCAACAACAGGCTCAAACCTAGAAAAGCGAGCGTCGGCAGCCAATAATCCTCGGCCGTTCGCTTCAAAAGCCCCGTAAGTGCCTGAACATTAAAGCAATTCGAGAAATCATCCTCGAGCATGTACAAATAAAGAGCCGAGCAGCTCAATGGACCTGCAATAAAAAGCGCCGGAGCCACCGGAATGTTGGCGAAATAGGAACCAGCGCTCCAACCTATGGCGAATTTCGCAAAACTCATCAGAGCGATAGGTATTCCTCCAAAGATCAGCACGATCAAAAAGAATTTCAGCCCATCGATAAATAGCCCTTTCCAGTCATCCCATTCCGGCAAAACGAAGGCGTTCTGAGCCTTACCCGCCTTAAACATTCTATACAGGTAGCCGCAGGCCAAAAAGTGAAGGATTGGAATACAGCAAAACAAGACGCCTAGTAGGCACTTTGTAAACCAGTTGCGATCAGACCTCAGTCGTTTAGATACTTGCTCAATTGTCGGCATTCGGATTTCTTGTGTCGATTTTGTATCACAATCGCGCATTTCGCATGGAGTTCAAAGAGAAATTATCCACATACGTCGCCGAAACAGAACAAGCCTTCGAAACGCTACTACCGCCTGAGGATGCTAGGCCTTCGCGCATCCACCAAGCTATGCGGTACAGCCTCTCCGCGGGGGGGAAACGAATTCGACCTGCTCTTGTCCTCGCCGCTTGCGAACGCTTCGATAGTTCCCGAAACGCGATTCCCGCAGCCGTAGCAGTCGAATGCCTCCACACTTACACGCTGATCCACGACGATCTGCCTGCCGTGGACGACTCTCCATTGAGAAGAGGCCGCCCCACTTGCCACATCCAATTCGATGAAGCCACCGCAATCCTCGCTGGCGACGCCTTGCTCACCTACGCATTTCAATTGCTTTCCAGACACTATGCTTCTCCCTCGGACAGAGGCATCGAGCTCATCCGCGCTCTGTCAGAAGCTGCGAGTAGCGAACGTCTAATCGGCGGCCAAATGGAAGACATCCTCGGCGAGCAACGTATCCTCAACCAAGAGGAACTCAATTTCATCCACCTCAACAAAACCTCCGCCCTCATCGAAGCGAGCTTGGAAATGGGCGCGATCATTGGAGGAGCCTCCTCCGAGCAAATCGATTCTATCAAATCCTACGGACGATGCATCGGCTTAGGGTTTCAAATTGTAGACGATATCCTCGATGCGACAAGCGACGCTCAAACGCTTGGTAAGAGCGTCGGAGCCGACGAAGCCGCCAACAAATCCACCTACGTCGCCCTCCACGGTCTCGAAAAATCGCGTCAATACGCCACCGAACTAGCCGACCAAGCCTACAAAATCTGCGACGATCTCGCCATGCCATTCCTCAAGGATCTGGCCATTTATCTAAATCGCCGCACCAATTAGGGTGCAAATCCAAATGCCTGAGCCTCGAATATCGTTTATCGTGGCGGTCCACAATTGCCTGGACCTCACCCGCGCTATGATCCGATCGCTCGAAGACACAGTCGATCTATCGAAGCACGAGTTGATTCTTATCGACGACGCTTCCGATGCTGAAACCGCCACTTGGCTGCAGAATCTCGAAGCACCCTACCGAATCCTTAGAAACGAGACCAACCTCGGTTTCAGCGCATCCAACAACAAAGCCGCCCTTCACGCGACTGGTGCCCATTTAGTTTTTCTGAACAACGACCTCGAACTCGTCCCTGGTTGGCTCGAGCCGATGATCGAATTGGAACGTACGCTCCCCAAGGTCGGAGCCGTCGGGAATATTCAGAAGAACTTCCAAACTGGCCTCGTCGACCACGCAGGCATTTTTTTCGATACAAACGGAATGCCTACGCACGCCTGGAAAAACCGAAAGAAACACCCCAAAGGAGATTGGAAAGAACGCAGTGCCATCACCGCCGCCTGCCTTCTGATAAAACGTTCTCTCTTCGCGGAAATGAACGGTTTCGATGAATCCTATCGCAACGGAATGGAGGACGTCGATCTCTGCGTTCGCCTTCGAAATGCGGGCTATCGACTGTTCGTCGCCCACAAAAGCGTCATACGACACCACATCAGCAGCTCTCCGGGAAGGCACGACCACAACGACCGCAATTCGGAACTATTTCGACAGCGATGGTCCAATACCATGGTCGATACCGGTATTCACGAATGGCCAATCGAGTACTTTCACCGTTATGCTCGCTACTGGTGGCGGATGAATCCAGGGCTAGCCTGGAGAGCCCTCAATATGATTATCTTTCGACGCTAGAGGCCCTTCAACATCGAATTTCCTTCATTTTTCAAACCAACTAGGCAACAGTCCGCACATCAAACTCTGCTATGATCCGTTCCGTCTTTAAGAAAAAAGCCAGCAATCCCATCCTAAAACGCTGCGTGAACGACGATCACACACGCCTTCGCAAGCGCTACGAACTCTGGTACCACATACTGCACGACCAACGCGGCACCCGCGTAAAAATGGACGGCAAGGAAATGATCATGCTCGCAAGCAACGAGTATCTTGGCCTCTACGATCACCCGAAAGTCGTCGAAGCTGGCCAAAAAGCGCTCGAAAAATGGGGCGGAGGAACGATGGGCGCTCGCTCCGCAAATGGCGGCCGCAGCTTCCATATTGAACTCGAGCAACGCTTAGCAAAATTCTTAGGCAAAGAAGCCTGCCACGTTTCTTCAGCCGGCTACCTGTCTTGCATGTCCTCCATCACCGGATTCGCCCAGCGAGGAGATGTCGTATTGGTCGACAAAAACATGCATTCAAGCGTCTGGGACGGCATTCGCCTCTCGATGGCCGACGTCGAACGATTCAGTCACAATAATCCCGACCATTTGCGTTCATTACTTGAAGAACTCGATTCCTCTACAGCGAAGATCATCGCAATCGAAGGCGTTTACTCGATGGAAGGCCACATCGGCAAACTACCCGAAATCCTGGATATTGCTCAGCAATACGAATGCTTCACCGTCATGGATGATGCGCACGGAATCGGCGTACTTGGCGACCAAGGCCGCGGCACCGCAAACCACTTCGGACTCACCGATCGCGTAGACATCATCACCGGCAGCCTTTCCAAGTCGCTCGGGAGCACTGGAGGTTTCGTCGCCGGTGACGAAGCAGCGATCGAATATCTTCGGACCCGTTCCAAACAGGTCATTTTCAGCGCAGCTCTATCACCCTGCCAAACGGCTTGCGCGATGGCTGCCCTAGACGTCATCGAGACCGAACCCGAATGGCTCGAGCGACTGTGGTCCAACACAAAGCGCTACAAAGCGATACTTGACGATCTCGGACTCGACACCTGGGGAAGTGAAACACCCGCTATTCCGATCATAATCGGCGACCGCGAAAAAGCCTACTACTTCTGGAAAAACCTCTGTGATAAAGGCGTCTTCACCATTTTCGCAACCGCACCAGGCGTCCCCCCTGGAAAAGACCTCGTCCGCACTGCCGTTTCAGCGCGACACACCGACGAAGATTTCGAAATAATTGAAAAAGCCCTACGCTACGCCGCGAGCAAAATGTAAGAGAAGACTATCTTCGATTCGCCAGATAGGTGAATCGTGGATACGATTCGTTTACCTTTTAAAGTTACAACGTTGTAGTTTACAAGAGTCATAAACTTGGACTGGTACAGCCACTCAAGCGCCTTCGGTCACCATGTGGTCGATAATATCGCGAGCAGTCTTCTTCCAGCGTGGCAATATCTTAGTTTGAATCCCATCAGTAAGCTCTTGAAGCTTCCTTCGATTCTTAATCAAATCCCGCAATGCGTCGGTCAATGCCTCAACATTGCCCGTCTCGAAAAGTTCACAGCCACCAAACCGCGAATTCTCGCGGACCGAATGCAAGTTGCTACTCAAAGTCGGGACTCCCTTCCAAATCGATTCCAGAACCGGAAGTCCGCAGCCCTCGGCCAGCGATGGCGCCAATACCAAATCTGTATTCAGAAAAAGCTGCTGCAATGCAGCGTCATCAATCTGGCCGTGCAAGTTCACCTGGTAACCCTCTTTCGCTGCATTTTTAAGAGCTAGCGCAATATTTTTTCCGAAATAAGGATTAGTTCTCCCAACTATATGAAGATCGAATTCCAAACCTTCGTCCCAGAGAATTTTTGCCGCTTCTAACGCCAAATCCTGTCCTTTACGTTTTTCGACGATCCCTAGCATCAATATCTGCAGCCGATCTTCATGAACGGTTTTCGGAGACGACGGTTCAGCGAAAATCCCATCGGATCCCAATTGAATGGATTTCACCGACGGAGCCGCTTCAACATCCAACCACTCCCAATACTCCTCTAGCAAAATCGAACTATGGCTCGATATTCCAAACACTCCCGTAAAGAGCGTTAACATCTTCATATAACTCGGGTGCCGCTGAACGCTATGCGGCCAAGTGAACTCCGGATGTTGCATAGGAATCGCGTCGTGAAAGATCGCATAAGCTCGGCAAGGCGACTCGCTTAAAAACCGCTCCACTCCCGTACGCTCGAATTCGCAAAAAAGTTCGCCAGTCAGGAAAACATCATCCGTTTCGACCCGAAAGTCCTTTTGCTTCAAACGTGGTCTAAAGGTCTCCTTCCGACCATCCCAAACGACTTCAAGAAAACGCGCCCCAAGCATCGATTGCAGCTCGCCTTTCATGCAACTTGAGACCCGGGCAAGCCCAGATTTCTGCCGCTGCCTGGAAGACTTGGTGACATCGAATAATATTCGGCCTTTAATCATCGGTTGGAATTCGGTCGAGTATGCTCGTCATTGATCGCGCCTCAAGAACTTACGCGTTGTCGTGCAAGGAAAGTCGCTCGCGCATGGCATGCAACAATTTCCCGGAATTACGCGAAGCCACAGATTCTCGCTCCACCCATGCCCGCCCTTCATTTCTGATGCGTTCGCACAGTGCGTCATCCTTTTGAATACGCTGACACTCTAAAACCCATGACGCCGGCTCATTCACATCTCTTAGAATACCAGTCACATCATCCTTAATTGCTTCCACAACACCAGATATCGGCGAAGCGACAACTAAAACTCCAGCAGCCATCGCTTCGGGAATGACATTCGGCAATCCGTCTCGATCTCCGTTTCGATCAATCACGCCGGTATGGAAAAGGACATCTGCCCATGCCAGCTCCTTCATCGTGTCCTCCTGAGACAAACGACCTTTTAAAACAACTTGATTTCCCAGCGACCTCTTTTCCAATTCCTTTTCGATCTCGTCCCGCAACTCTCCTTCGCCAACAATAAGAGCTTCGAAAGCAACCCCGGCACCACGCAAAGCCTCGTAAATTTCGATCTGATAAGGAAATCCTTTTTTTTCTACCAACCGCGCGACGCAAATAATTCGAAGAACGCCTCTATTGTTCCGCAGCAACTTGAAGTCCGGAAACCGATACATACCTCGGCGGATCAAATTCAATTTATCCTCTGGCACTAACTCCACAAGCCGAGCGTATGCCGACTCTGTGGACGTATGAATAAGCAGGGCTTCTCGTAATTTCGTTCGCAATAGCCAATCCCCTCCTCGCTCGAAAACGTCATATGCATGAGCTCCTACCGAAAAAGGAATCCCAACCAGCAAAGAAGTCACCCAGCCAAATGAGGCCGGGTCCGCCGACCAAACACAATGAACCAAATCAGGCTTCAAGGAACGTATTTGCGATTCCCTGACAACTGCAACGCCCATACCTAACATATTTGCCCAAAAGCTCAACCAGCTCGGAGGACAATGCGTAAACAACTCTTTGAACCATGTCCGAAAAACTGAAAATCGCGTCAGGATAATAATTGGAAGCTTCCAAAACAATGTCAGCAATTCCCATTTCGAAAAACAGTCGATCTCGAATTCGTCGAATTCCGACTCCCCAAGGTGCAGCGATAAAATGGTCAGCTCCGCTCCTAGCTCGCGCAATGCATGCGCTTCCCGCTGCAAAAAGGTTTCCGAATAGACCGGAAACGTCGTGGTCACATAAAGGATACGCATCCGATCCTTGCCAGCTATTCGCCGACGACCTTCAGAGTCGGTCGATCTTCTTCAGGCAATGCTTCACGCGCAAGATCCACCAAATCGTAAATGGCTCTCGATGGAGCATCTTTAAACTTCATCGTGCGAAACTGACGTTTCAACTCCCTGAATCGCTCAGGAAAACGACTCCAATTCATGAGGAGCACTTCGAAGTCATCGCTATTCGAAATCTTCGCCGCAGCATCGTCTTGCATGAAGTATTTTACCGTCAACTTTTCCTGAGGCATGACTCCACCGATTCCGTTAAAAACGATTGGGCACTCGAAGTGCAACGCTTCCGAACACGTAGTCGTTCCCCCTCGAGTCACCACCATATGGCTCACCTGCAGGAACAAATGCATCTCATTGCAGTAACCTTCGACATGGCAGGAAAGTTCCGGATTGTTCCGCTGCCATTGGCGCACCTTCATGAAAGCTTCCTGGTTCCGACCGCAGACCACCAAGACCTGGTATGTTTCCGAATATTTCTTAATCGCCGGCAACAATGCCAAATGGTTATTCGCTCCAGTTCCTCCAGTTGCCAAGAAAATGATCTTCCGATCCGGGCGTAATCCCAGTCGCTCCGTAATGAAACGATGTCTTTCGTAAGCAGATAAACGTTCCTCATAAACCCGAGGAATTAAAAAATGCCCGCGTACGATAATTTTCTCCGGATTTAACTTGAACCGGGATATCGCGAAATTCTTGGCGGTTTCCGTCCGCGAAAGATAGAGATCCACGCTTGGTTCGACCCAATTGCGGCTGTAACCATAACCACCCGAAAACTCCGAACAGTAGGTTGCGCAACGAACATTCTCTTCTCCGAGAATCTCGCGAGCTACTTGAAAATACCCCCGGTTTAAGCAGTCATGAACGCTGAACACCAAGTGCGGCTTAAAGTTCCGAATGACTTCCGAGTAATACTTACGCCCCAAAGTCACCTTCGAACGATTCAAATAACTCAAGCCTTCTACCAAAATATGATAGGGATGATGAAACCAAGGAGCACGCTTTTGAATGAAATTGTAGAAATTGACTCCGAATCGAGCCACCCGAGATGAATCCTCAAGCATGCTCTCTACGCGCACTTCAATTTCCCAGCCATAAATCTTCCGCACCCATCTGCGAAAAGCAATCGCTCGTGCGTCATGGCCACCACCGGTACTCGATGTTAATACTAGAATTCGAACTCCAGACAATGTGCAATTTCTCCATTTCACCCCAGATTAGGATGTATCCCTAAACCGAAAAAAAAACCTCTTAGAAACGCGAGGTAAAAATAAGTAGTAACGGAATAGTTGACCTAGCGCTACTGCTAGTAATTCCAACACTGTCATCCCGATTGGACTTAGGCATCGAATAAACCCCCATTTTACAGTACGAAAAAGCGGCTCCTCTGTCAATTAGCTCATTTCTCCACGAACTGACTCAGCCATTCGACCGTTTGATCCATCCCTTCCTCGAATGAAACACGGCTCGCATACCCGAATTCGACCTTCGCTTTACGATTATCGTATTGCTGATCTCTAGAGAACAAATACACGGCATGCCTCGTCAACGGCGGCCGAGAAGAAACATTCAACAACCCCCACAATGCCTCGAAAAAACAGCCTACCCAAAGAGCAAGACTTTCGGGCAAGTTTAGAAATGGTCGCCTCGTTCCCGTTCGATCTGCCAACGCATTCACGAAACATCGCCAGGAAATCGCTTCATCGTCCGTAATGTTGTATGCCTTTCCAATCGTATTTGGCGACTCGGCGGCAGCAACCGCAGCATCAACCAAATTATCTACGTACACGAGCCCCGCCGAAGATTTGCCCCGACCGACCAACAACATGCTTCGAGATCTTAGATGATTGTAGATTTCTTTAACAATACTGATCGAATGGGGACCATAAACAGTCGCCGGTCTCAAAATCGTAACCGGAAGGCCAAAACGCCGAAAAGCGTCCAACAAGACCTTCTCTCCTTCGATCTTCGATTCATTGTAAGGCAAACCTACTTTCTTAACCTCGCGTGATTCATCGCTGGCGATTGCCGGATAGCCATAAACATCCGTCGTGCTTACGTGGAGAAACCGCTTAAAACCTTCGTTTTCCTTCGCGAGCTTCACCAAGTTTTCGATACCCGAAACGTTTGCTCGATTAAACGCATCATTCTTGCCCCAATCCGAGCTCATAGCCGCGCAATGGAAAACAGTCGTTACATTCCTCATACACTCGCGAAGAGCATTTTCGTCTCCCAAGTCGCCGTAGCAAAACTCAATCGCTCTATTCCGTCTTAATCGAGAAAGATCACTAGATCGCCTCACAAGCACGCGAATTTTTTGGCCGTCACTGGCAAGCCGATTCGCCAAATACCCTCCTACGCACCCGCTTGCGCCAGTTACCAATGTTTCACCGGCAATCATAGTCCGAGCCAATTAGCTAAACGCTTTCCCCCAGCAACTCGCGAGCGTGAGAAAGCGCGCTTTCCGCCGATCGATCCCCCAGCATTCGAGCGAGCTCCACCACTCGCTCGTCTGCGTTTGCATCCAGTTTTCCAATACTCACCAAAGCTCGATCACCGCTCTGATCTTTTTCCACGACAAAATGGTTATCCCCCAAAGAGGCGACTTGCGGCAAATGAGTGATACATATCACCTGATGCGAACCGGCGATCCCTCGTAATCGATCGCCAACAATCCGCCCGATCTCCCCGCCAACATTCGCGTCCACTTCATCAAACACCAAAACCGGCACTTCATCCACGTCTGCCAAAATAGTCTTCAACGCCAACATCACTCGAGCAAGCTCCCCACTCGAAGCGACTTTGCTCAACGGTCTCAAAGGCTCCCCGACATTAGGCGAAAACTGCAACTCCGGCAACGCATCGCCATAAGGCTTCAATCCCGTTTGCGAAATCATTTTCAACCCGCACTTCCCTTTTTTGAAACCCAGCTCCAATAAAACCGCTTCCGCTTTGCGAGCCAAAGCTTCGCCGGCCTTCTTTCGTTTACCCGTCAATTTCGACGCCTTCGTTTTCAACTTCCGTTCCTGCTCATCAGCCTTTTCGTTCAGCCGTTTTAGGGAACCTTCAATATCGCCTTGATCCTCGATTTTCCGAGCCATCTCATTGCGAGCGTTAAGCACATCGCCAACTCCTCGTCCATACTTGCGGCGAGCTTCTTGCCAAGTCGCCATTCGCTCTTGAACTTCGACAGCAAACGCCGGCTCGAAATTCAAAGACCCGCCAACCATCTCGTACTCCGCCCCAAGTTCTTGGATCTCCAAAATCACGCTCTCCAAACGACTCGCCAATTCGCTCAACGAAGGATCCATCCCCGCCGCCTCGTTTGCCGCTCGTGTCAATGGACTCAATATGGAAATCGCACTATCATCTCCGGTCAATCCGCTCGACAACTCATTCGACAACTCAAGCAAATCCTGACTGCTGACCACGCGATTAAAATCCGTTTCCAATTGCTCAACCGACTCGACCGACAATTCCAACGAATCGATCCGTGCGATCTGAACGTTCAAAAACTCCATTTGATTCACATCCAATTGCGTTTCATTTCGCAAGCGATCGATTTCTCCCAAAGTCTCCTTCCAAGCTCGATAGTCGCTCTCGTAGGCCAACGCTTCGCCTCCGAGCTTCGCATACAGATCGATCATCTCCAACTGATGCTCGCTGCGCAACAAACGCTGAGGTTCGCCTGGACCATGGAAATCAATCCAGCACCCGCCCAAAACTTGTAAATTCGCCAACGTCGCCAAACTCCCATTGATCGAAATTCGCGACGGTTTCGAAACATGTAAACTGCGCTTCAACAACAAGGCTCCTTCTTCGCAAAGCGGTAATCCTAACTCCTTTAAGATCGCATCGACCTCCGCAGGATCCTCGAAATGCAAAGCTGCTTCCACTTCACAACAATCCGTCCCGCCGCGAATAATCGTCTTATCCGATCGCGCTCCTGAAAGTAGACTCAACGCCCCTAGAAGGACGCTTTTACCCGCCCCTGTCTCGCCCGTAACCACAGTAAAGCCAGGGTCGAATTCAATGGAAGCCCGTTCCAGCAAAGCCAGATTCGCGATATTCAAATATTGGAGCATAGGAAGATTAAAAGTCGCCCACAGTTAAGGCAAGTTTCTCTCCCAAAGAAAACGAAAATTGCGCTTGCATCGCATATATGTCTTCCGCAGCTTCTCCGCTCTCGCTAAAAGAACGCTCCAAAGGCGTCTAAAAGCGGCCCT
>JBNMOQ010000167.1:0-11515 GCA_051275055.1 Candidatus Pelagisphaera sp. | reverse complement strand
TTGTAAGGGTCCGCTTCCGTAGTCAAGCCCAAGGGAGTTGCCAATCCAGCCGGGTCGCGCTGTTCGTTTTTCAATAGCTCCACTTGCCCTTGGAGAAAGGCGATTCCCGTTTCATGCTCCAAATTCGTTGGCGGCCGAGAAAAGACTCGTTCGTAACACTGGCTTACCCATTCCTCATAATTCGCAGTACCGCTCCCCAGAATTTCGCCGGCCATATAGCGAGCGGACTGGAGAGAAAATTCCGAATTCAAAAGCGTCAGCGATTGTGGCGCGGTTGTGGATACATTTCGTATTCCGCAGCTAGCATTGGCATCAGGGCGGTCAAAAACATCAAACAGAGGAAACCGCAAATTACGACGCGTGAACAAATAGATACTTCGTCTGTAGTGATCGGATTCATCCTCGCTCACTTCCCACTGCTTCTTAAGCAACGTTATGGCGACCTCAGGCGGCAATGGCGGGTGCACTCCTGGACCGCCTTGCTTCCGGTTCAGCTGTTCGCTAACAGCGAGCATGGTATCACGGATGGCTTCGCCCTCTAAGCGCTTCCGGTTCATGCGAGAAAGCAGACGATTACTCGGATCCAAATCGACGGCCAATTCCCAGGAGTCGTCAACAGGTCGACTTACCTGACGATAACTTGCAGACTGCAAAAGGAGCCTATGCATTTCCTTTAGACTCCAGTCGCGTTCCATCATTTCGCTGGCCAACCAATCTAGCAGTTTCGGATGAGTGGGCCGGTCGCCTAATACGCCAAAATCATTGGGCGTTCCCACGATGGGTCTTCCAAAGTGGTGCTGCCACAAACGGTTTACCATCACTCGGGCAGTCAGCGGATGTTCTGGATTCGTCAACCATTCGGCAAGGGCTTTCCGACGGCCAGTCGTCGTGGAACCTTCTCCCGGAGCGGCAACGGCCAAGCCCATAGGATTAGCCGCTCGCACAAAGGCAGGGGAAACTTCCGGACCCGGGCGGCGGAAATCGCCCTTCTCCATCAAGAAGCTCGGAGGCGCCTCCGCATCGATTTCCACAAATACATGCTTCAACTGCTTTTTGAGTTCAGGGAATTCCATATTAGCGAATACCGCCCTCATCCGATAGAAATCAGCCTGACTGATGGCATCAGTCTTATGATCGTGACATTGAGCGCATCCCATCGTCAGCCCCATGAACGCAAGACCGGTTGACGACGTCATCTCATTTAAAACCGTATGGACGCGTTCTTCCTCATAATTGACGTCGGGCATATCTGGACCGGCGACGAGGAAACCCGTCGCGATCGCCTTGTCCTCAGAATTTGGATAAAACTCATCACCAGCAATTTGGAGGCGAACGAATTCATCGTAAGGCATATCTTCATTTAGCGAGCGAATGACCCAGTCGCGATAGCGCCATGCCTGCTTGCGAACTTGATCATGCTCAAATCCATCGCTCTCCGCGAAACGTACCACATCCAACCAATGTTGTCCCCACCGTTCGCCATAAGCAGGTGATGCCAGAAATCGATCGATCAACTCGTCATAGGCGCCATCAGATGAATCGTTAAGAAATTCAACAACTTCATTCTGCGTAGGCGGCAATCCACGCAAATCAAATGAAAGACGCCGGATCAAAGTGCGACGATTAGCTGTCGGCATGAGTCTCAAGCCGTTTTCTTCCAACTCAGACAAGATGAATCGATCTATATCGTTTCGAACCTGCGATTCGTTTTTAACGACAGGAGGCTTGAACGCTTGAACCGGCTGAAACGACCAATGGCTCAAATCCTTTTCCGTGAGAGCAGGTTCAATCGACTCATCATCCGAAGCAGAACCAATAGAAGCAGCGGACCCAATCCCGAGGATCAACGCGCTGGTCAGCAATCGATGTGAAAGGCGACTCTTCAACTCAGTATCCCCCGAACGACCTTGCCTGCGACATCGGTTAAACGTTGCTCGCGGCCGTTGTGCATATAGGTCAATCGCTCATGGTCGAGGCCTAGTAAATGTAAGATTGTCGCATGCAAGTCATGCACATGAACGGGATCGGTTTCAGCCCGAAGTCCCACCGCATCCGTCGCTCCGTAGGTCATGCCTCCTTTCACGCCACCCCCAGCGAAAACCACGGAATAGCCCCAAGGATTATGGTCCCGACCGGTACCCTGCTCGCTCATGGGCATTCGCCCAAACTCGCCGCCCCAGATAACCAATGTGTCATCCAATAATCCTCTTAACTTGAGATCCTGGATAAGACCGGCAACTGGCTTGTCCGTTCGTGCGCAATACTTCGTGTGATTTTCCTTCACGTTTTTGTGAGCGTCCCATCCCAAAGTGCCACCCGAATAAAGCTGCACAAAACGCACGCCGCGCTCGATCATACGCCGAGCAAGCAAACAGCGCGTTCCAAATTCATCTGTCGGTTCTTCGCCAATCCCATAGAGCTTCAACGTCGACTTAGATTCGCTAGCAACATCGACTATATCTGGCGCCGCCGATTGCATACGATATGCGAGTTCGTAAGATTGAACTCGCGCCGCTAAGGAATCATCGAAGTCACGATTCTTAAAATGCTCTGTATTCAGTTTCTGTATAAGATCCAAGGTGGACTTCTGCTGGGCGTCGGATACCTGCGCTTGCGAATTTAAATTCAAAATAGGATTCGCTCCAGGACGCATCGTGGTACCTTGATACGTTGCGGGCAGATAACCGCTTCCCCACGCCGGTGGGCCACCCTTTAAACCGCCCTCCGGATCGGGCATAACGACAAACGCTGGCATATCCTGATTTGAGGATCCCAGTCCGTAAGACACCCAACTTCCAAGACTCGGCCGGCCCATGAACGTCGAGCCAGTATTCATTTGATAAACCGATTGGGGATGATTCACGCTATCTCCATGACAGCTCCTCATGACGCACAATTCATCCGCGACCGATGACATGTGCGGAAGAAAATCGCTTATCTCAATGCCTGACTTTCCTCGAGGTCGAAACGGCATAACAGGTGGAAGCAATGGATTTTGAGCCACCTTGCGACGAGTCATCACTGAACCGAAACTCTCCGGAAGCGGATGCCCAGCGTATTTTATTAGGTCAGGCTTCGGATCGAATAAATCAACGTGGCTGGGACCACCATGCATGAACAGATAAATAATCCGTTTCACCTTCGGTTCGAAGTGCGGAACCATTCCCTCAAAAGGATTTGCTTGAGCCCCTCCTATCGACGACGACGCAGAGAGCCGGTTTTCCTCGCTCAAGATTTTGGCCAGGGCAATGGCCCCAATGCCACCCCCGACGCTATTCAGAAACTGGCGACGGTTCAGGCCTGCCGAAAACGATCGGAAATCACTACCATCTTTTGGGGCTCTACTCATATTTAGCTGAAGGTTAACCCAGAACAGCTATTTCGGGGTCCCCAATAGCAACTTTGCACCAGCTAATACTCAAGGATAAACAGATCGAAGATCATGAGTTCCACAATCTGCTTGGAATGGACCATCGTTAAAACAACCTAAACCGAATCCCTTTTTTAACAACGCGTCGCTTGTGCCGACAAGTCGGCAATAGGTGTCCCTACAGGACAAAAGGTTCGAATCAATCAGGACTCTCAAACCTATTTCTCGCAACGCGAGAACCTATTGGATTAGCGTAGCGAAGACACAAGGCCGGAACGACCGTTGTTGAAAAAAACTCAATCCAAAACTCTAACCGCCAAGGCTTGTAAACGCCACTGGCCGGTAGCTTCCGATTCGAAACGAGCTCGGCTATCCAAACGTAACGTTTCACCTGCTTTCAGCACGCCCAAGTCACTCAAGACTCCACTCTGGTCCTTATCGTCGATATCGGCATCTACGCAGTAGATAGACAATGGAACCGCGTCGCCGACTTGATAAAATCCACCGCAAACGCCATCACCTGCAAACAGACTAGCCGAATCCACGATCACATCCCGATTGAAACGAATAAGCACCGCTTCGTTAGCATCCACATCCTCCGACCCGGAACTCTTTATACCAAGCCCCTGCTCGTCTGAAACCAACGCTTTCTGGTTGAACATGCGTCCACCACCAGCTCCCTGAATCGTCATTCTCAATGGAGACCCAGGCGCTTTTAGCGTCGCTCCCTTTCCCGATTTCCCAACAACTGAATGGTTCGATTTCAAATTGAAGACCACTCGCTCTTCCGGAGCGAAACGCGCCAGACGGTGACCACCTGAATTGCGATGAAGCAAAGCCAAATCCGTCATGTATCCAATAAGCGATTGCAGATCAGCCTGCTCGATTAAATTATTCGCCTCCCATTGATCCGTCGCCAAGTCATAGAGCTCGTAAGGATTCGCTTCGCCCAAGCGAAGCAGCGTCGCATCGAAAAAGAGTTTCCATTGTCCCGAATAGGACTTGCCCGAAACTTTCGGTGAATCGACCCGAATGACCGAAACCGCTGGATCGTCTTTAGCCTCCTTATGATCGTGAAAGAAAAGCGGCGGACGGCCTGACAGCGATGCACCGGTAAAGGCCGACAAAACACTATAACTGTCTTCCGCTCCTTTTTGACCCGCTCGGTGATCCGGCATCTCCGCGCCGACCACTTCTGCAAACGTCGCGTACAGGTCCTGTAATCCAATAAGAGCTGGACTGGTAAGTCCCCCAGTCTCTCCATTGCCATCGCCCACACCACCCTTGGGCCAAGCCACAATAAACGGCACCCGATGTCCTCCTTCATAGGACGATGCCTTATTACTGCGGAACGGTCCGGTCGCCACATTGTCGCCTATCTCCGCTCCATTATCGCTTGTGAATATTACGATCGTATTCTCGATCAATTTGCTGCCAGGGTTACGTGGATCTTCCGTGAAAACCAACCAATCGATCATCCGCCCTAGCGCCACGTCGTTTTCGTAGATATAGTCGTGTCGATTCGTGGTTGGCTTTCCAGATTTCGTCCGTGCCGCGCCAACCACTGGAACTCCACCTATGTCCGTATCCGGCGTATGGGGACCGTGATTCGAATTGGCAGGGTAATAAAGGAAAAACGGCGCGTTCTTAGTATCGCTCCCACTCACGTGATCTTCGAGAAAATCAATCGCATTGTCGGAGTGACGACTCCCCAATTCAGTCAGAACATAGGCGTTTGGACCTTCGACATCCAATTCCTTGCCCACTCCAGTCGCTCCAACAGCAATGCGCCCATCCAAATGTCCTGGACCGCGAAAATTCTTTGTCTTCCCTTTCACGATGTCCGGGCCGGACGACTTGTGCGATCGACTCGTGTACCGAGCAACATCGAAGCCATGATCCAAAGGCGACGTGTGCAAAGGTTGCAACAAATCCGCATCCTCCCAGCCAGCTGCAGGCGTTCCATCGGAGCGACTGTAGCGCAGTCCGACATGCCACTTCCCAAACATGGCCGTACCGTATCCATTATCCTTTAACATGGACGCAATGGTAGGCCGATCAGCTTCGATCATCGGATCGCCCTGGGAACCAAACAGCACCCAATGCTTCAAGCGATTGCGCCAAGGGTAACGCCCTGTCAGCAACCCGTAGCGTGTCGGCGAGCATCGCGACGAAGGCGTGTGAGCATCGGTGAACCGCATCCCCATCCGCGCCAAACGCTCCATCTGCGGAGTATGGACCTGAACATCATCCGCATTGCCCGTAAAATCCTGAAACGCGCTCGTATCGCCCATCCCCATATCATCCGCCATCATAAGAATGATGTTCGGTTTGGCGGCCGAAACAGATAGGCCCAAGAAAAGAACGCAGAAACACAGCGTTAAAGAAAGTCGAAGGGTAGTCATATTTAGAAAAAGGATAAAGGCCGGCAATTTGCAGAGGAACGACGATCCCCAACAAAAGCGCTACATTTCCAAGACGCGACAAAGAAAAATACGTTTTAAACAACGCTCTCTGCGCTCGCTTGTTGCTCCTCACGTCGCAAATAGGTGCCTCTCGCGAGCGAGAGCCAATAGGTCCGAAACAAACGAAAACCTATTTTTCGCAGAGCGAAAACCATTGGATTCGCGACTTGTCTCGGCGCAACGACGTGGAGACGGAAGCGAAGACACAAGGTCACGCGCAGCGCGACCCTTGCTAAAAAAACAAAATGATGCTCTTTCAAAAACGGAAAGCGTTTCTTTGTCCATTAATACATCAAAATTGAAAATAACTGTAGGCCCCTCTATGTTAAGCAGGTTATCCAGATTTCTCTTCATTATTCTCGCGCTACCCGCGGCCACCATTCTTCACGCGGTGGACTCCCACATCGACGGTCCCTTCGGCTCTGACATTCAGCCTCTACTTGAGCAATACTGCATCAAATGCCATGGCGGCGAAAAGGTGAAGGGCGACGTCGACTTCACGACAATCGCGACAGACCAAGACGTCGAAGCCAATTTTGAACTTTGGGAGCTAGTCGCTGATGTTTTGGCTTACGAGGAAATGCCTCCAGAAGAAGCGAAAAAGCGGCCCAGTAACGCAGAATCCCAACAGATCCAAGACTGGTACCAAAAGAAATTCGTCGATTCCATTCAGGCCCGCCCGGGAACCCTGCAGCCGAGACGACTTTCCGCGCCCGAATACCGCAACACGCTGCGTTCCCTTTTCGGCTTCGACCTCGAAGTCTCCATAATCAAAGCCGAGCAAACCGTCATCGAACGTTCGCTCGCCCTCAAACTTCTACCCACAGATCCCCCCGGCGCCAGCGGATACGTCAACGACACCCACAGCGCTCCCCTAACGACTGTTACCTGGGAGCAATACGCCTACCTTGCCGATCGCGCCCTGCAGGAGCTTTTCTCGTTTCAACAACACGATAAACTCGAAAACTTCATAGGCGAAACTCTCTCACCCGCCTTTCGAGCAACTGATCTCACCCCAGACCAAGCAGGATCCCTCATACGGAACTTCGCCCCAAGGGCTCTGCGCCGACCCGTTACGGAGACATCCCTCGCGCCCGCCTTGAGCTCCCTCAAAGACCTCCATGGACAATCCCTGCTCGACGCCACAAAGAACGAACTAAAGGCCTTGCTCGTATCGCCTGGCTTCATCTACCGGGGTCTGCTTTTCGAAGGCGAACCCGACAAGCAGCAGGCTGTCGATTCTTACGAGCTAGCGGAACGGCTTTCCTATTTCTTTTGGGAAGACATGCCCGATGAAACGCTTTCCAAATCAGCTGCGAACGGAGACCTGAAAAATCCGCAAAAACTCTTAGTGCAAATCGACCGCATGCTAGCATCTCCAAAGTCGCGGACGCTTTCCGAAAGCTTCGCTCACCAGTGGTTCGGCCTAGCCGACATCGACGATGCCGCTAGCGACGCCACCACTCGAGAAGCGCTACGCAGCCAAGCCCTCGATTTCCTCAATTACCTTTTCACCGAAGATCGTCCCGTAATCGAGCTCATCGACTCCAAGACCGCCTTCGCCAACTACCTAACCGCTTCGTTTTATCCGAAGGACAAGGCTCAGCTGAAAAAGTACCATAAGCCCAAAGGCATCGAACGCCAACTCGTCCCCAACCAACGTATCACACTCGAACACGCCACCGAACGCGGCGGACTGCTCACCATTCCTGGAATCCTCGCCATGAACCGTGGACCAGTATTACGCGGCACCTGGATGCTGCGAAAAATCCTCGGCGAACGCCTTGGCGAGCCGCCAGCGAACGTTCCTGCAATTGAAAAGGCCGCTCCGGATGCCGATCTCACATTTCGCGAACGCTTCGATCAGCATCGCAGCGATTCAACCTGCGCTCGTTGCCACGACCGAATCGACCCACTCGGTTTCGCAATGCAACATTACGACGATAGCGGCGCCTACAAGCTCTCTTCGACCTACAAGGCTCCGAGGAAAAAGAAAGAGCACGACGACGATCTAGAATCCCTCGACACCTCCGGTCAAATGCCCAGCGGCGAAACCTTCGCCAACTACCAAGAACTAAAATCAATCCTGCTCACCACCAAACGAAGCGACATCATTCGCAACGCCGTGGAGCAAGTCCTCGCCTACGCGCTCTGCCGGAAGCTCGACCCCTTCGACCGACCAACAGTCGACGAAATCGCTCAAACGATTGACGAAACCAACGGAACCTGGCGTGATCTTTTCATCGAAGTGTCCCAAAGCCTCCCCTTTCAGGAAACTTACGTTAGCGCCCCCACCCAAAAAACCGACTCATGACCCAACGCTGGAAAATCAATCGCCGCACATTTCTCCGCGGCACAGCCGGAGCCCTCCTGCCTCTACCATTCCTCAATTTGATGGAAGGCAAAACGCGCGACGCATTTGGCAGTCTATCAAGCCCAGACAGCGGCCCCCTCCGCTTCGTCACCCTTTTTAAACCCAACGGCGTACACCCGCCATCGTGGAATATCAACGGCGGTAGCGAATTCGATTTTCGCATGTCGCCACTCATGGCTCCATTTTCCAAACATAAGGACGACCTGCTCATTCTCGATAACATGGGCGACTTCGGTTTTTCGTCCCATGCCAATTCGACGCGGCGCTTTCTATCAGGTCACCACCAAAATAAGAGCTCCGCATCCGTCGATCAGGTTATCGCCGATAAAATTGGCGGAGACACACCGCACCGTTCCCTTGAACTCACAACTGAAGGCCTCTTCACCGGGCAATTCGGTTGTAGCTACATTTCCTACGACAAAGACGGCGGAGCGATTCCCCGCGAGAGCGATCCGCAACTCGTCTTCGATCGCCTCTTCCGCAACCCGATGAGCGACCCGAATCAGAGACGCTCCATGTCCAGCTTGCTCGATCGCGTAAGCGACGATGCCAAAGCTCTCAACCGCAATGCCGGACGCGAAGATCGCCAAACGCTCGACCAATATTTGACCGTCGTCCGCGAAACCGAACGCCGTATCGAGAATATGGAACAATCCGGTGCGAATCCGCGTATCGACTTCTCTACGTTGCAACGCCCCGAAGCCAGCGCCAACCTCAATGAGCAAGTCGAGTCCATGCTCGACCTCATAGCGCTCGCGCTCTGGACCGATTCCACTCGCTGCATCACCTACATGCTCGGCAACAGTAACAGCCGCATGATATTCGATTTCCTCGGCATCACGGAACAGCATCACTACCTCTCTCACTTCTTCCGCAATTTCAGCCGCACGAACCTCGACAGTCTCCTCAAAATCAGCCTCTGGCACATGGAGAAATTCGACTATCTCCTCACCAAGCTCAAGTCGTACAAAGAAGGCAGCGGAACCGTTCTCGACAACAGCGTCGTCCTCTTCGGTTCCGGAATGGGCCATAGCGACAATCACACCGCGCAACGCATTCCAATCATTCTAGCAGGCAACGCTAAGGGTCGCGTCAAAACCGGACGTTACATTCGCTATTCCGAAAACCAAGAACTCAGCAGCCTACACCTATCCCTTCTAAAAACCTTCGGCGTCGAAACCGATTCATACTCGGCATCCGACTCGCCCCTACCCGGACTTGACGGCGGTTACTTCCCTGAATTCCGCGAACGTCCTTTCGAGAGCTGGGTCACGCAAGAAGCGGGCACCATCACCGCCCAAGGTCGTCTGCGCATGTCTGACAACCTCGACGAAGCGAAGGTCTTCTACATCGACATCGCCGGACAAGATTCCGTTCGTATCGAAGTCGTCTTCCGCGATTTTCACGATTTCAATCTCCCCTACCACGTCGGCACACCCATAACGCTCACCGGAAACGGCAGCTCCAACGGCAGCCAACTTCTGATTACAAAAGTAACCGAGCTAAAAAGCCTCTTCGGCAATAGTAAACCCGGCACGCAAAAAGGGTAAGACACTGTCTAAGAATTCGTATTGAATCCCCGATTCGCGCATCTTTCATTAGAATCTTCTATTGTAGGTCGTCTCGCTGAGGCGACTTTCTCATCATCGGCGGGTCAGCGACCCGCCCTACAGTTCGATTCACGCGAAAAATTCACTTATTTCAAACAGGCTCTAAGCGCCCACCCTCCTATCAATTCCATCTC
Organism: Candidatus Pelagisphaera sp.; assembly: GCA_051275055.1. Lineage (GTDB taxonomy): Bacteria > Verrucomicrobiota > Verrucomicrobiia > Opitutales > Opitutaceae > Pelagisphaera. The sequence goes on along the minus strand of JBNMOQ010000167.1, from coordinate 1,562 downwards.
CAACCAAGCTCACCCAATGTCTAAAGACAGATCAGTTATAATTTCGATATTCGGCGTAAAAGAAGAGGATTGGGATCGATTTCAAGAAATCATGGACGATTCCGGCTCCAACTACGACACCTGGAAAGAATGGAAAAAAGGAGCCGACAAAATGGTAAAGAAGTCGAATAAAAACCATACTGATCATAAAATAGTATACGCGAATCTAGATGATTTTCAAATTTGGTGCCTAGCAAACAATAAGCCAAAAGTAAGCGAGTCTCGTTCCGAATACGTCTTATCGCTAGATTCATAAAGCATCCCCGGGGCAAGCCCCGAGGTATTCAAAAGGTAGCGACCGATCTCCGAGCGGTCATTATTATTTAGGCAGTTGAACAATTACATCGTTCAATGGCCGCTCGGAGATCGGCCGCTACCAAAATTAGCAACGAAGCAAGCTTCGAGGTATTTACCCGGATGGAATAAAATAGAGAATCCCCGAAGCACCTCAAAGGTAGCGACCGATCTTCCCGATCAGCGGGATCATTATTGTAGAGGTAGCCACTGAGTACCCTACCCTACTACCGCTTGGAATTTCCAATCTCAACACCACTCCCGCTCATATGAACAACCGACTACGCGCATTTCTATTTATCACTCTCCTAATTCCGATCACCTATGGGGCGGAGGACCAAACCCCGCCCAAGCATCTAAGCCCGAGCGATCTGATCAAAGGTGCAGTCGTTAAAGCGTCTTGCGGACAGTGCAATTTTGAGATGGAAGGCAACGGTTGCGACCTAGCGGTCGCCATCAACGGGAAAACCTATTTCGTTACCGATTCCCATATAGATGATCACGGCGACGCCCATTCTTCACACGGATTTTGCAACGCAATCAGAGACGCCATGGTAAAGGGCACGATTAAAAACGGAAAATTCCACGCCAAAGAATTCGTTCTCCTAGAGTCTGTTAAATAGGTCCACTTGCTTCGAGCAGATAAACTGTAGGGAGGGTCGCTGACCCGCCTATTAGGATAAGATGTCGCCTCAGCGAGACGACCTACAGAAATATACGACTTATTATGACCCTTGGCATAACTACTGCCCTAATTAGCATTTGGCTGCTGATACATCCGCATCGTTTCGTCCCGCTCCGCCGCAAAAGTCAACCTCACAACCAAGTCGTAAGTCCGTAGATCGAAGAGAGCCAGCCCACCCTTGCTCTCCCATTCCGACTATTTTCAGTTTATAAGTATCAGTGTAAATCAGTGTGCTCAGTGGTTTGAAAAAACATTCGTTAGCTCAACATTCGAATCCTCGAAGACTTTTCACCACTGAGGACACTGATTTACACTGATATTCTGGGTCTTTGAGTAGTCTTTTTCCAGCGATGAGAGAACGGGTAAGGCGGAACACCGTAGGGCTGTCGAACATACCCGGATCCGAAAAACACACCGTATCCATAAACTCTATACGCTCTTTAAAAACGAAAGTTCCAGTCACTTCAGAAAAGACTCTTCTTCGGGCTATTCAAATGGATTCGCAATAGTCTCCTTACCACCCAGTCACCTTGTCACCTTGTCA
>JBNMOQ010000166.1:0-11531 GCA_051275055.1 Candidatus Pelagisphaera sp. | reverse complement strand
AAACGGACCGCTTCCCAAGACTCTATACACTTCGATAAATTCCTGACCGGTCTCTTCGCACGGATTCAATTTGAACAGGAATTCAAGCTCGTTACTCGGCTGCCATCCAAGCTCCTCTTGCAGCTCCCGATAGGCAGCTTCCTTATAATCCTCGCCCGCATCCACGTGACCCGTGCATGAACCGTCCCAGGCTCCTGGCCAAGTATCCTTCGTTTTCGAACGCTTCTGCATGAAGAGCTCGTTTTCCTCGTTAAAGACGAGCACATGTACCGCGCGATGCCTTAAACCCTCAGCGTGCACTTCGGACCGAGGCTTTTGGCCTATCACCTTATCGAATTCATCTACAACGTCGAAAATATCTTCTTGCATGGGATTTGGTTAGTCGAGAGCTTGTCCAGCTCGCCCTAGAAACACAGCTTTACGGCGAAAAATTACGAGCCAAATTTTTACATTTTTCTTCATGTCAAAGATCCCGTTAGAAATCATAGCCGAAGCGCTCAATAGCAACAACCTCGACGAAGAGACTATCTCCAAGGTGATGAACGACATCGCCCACATGGCTCAAGTCATGGCCGACGAAGAGAAAGCTAGCCGCGAGCCACCGGTTAAGAAGCAATTCATTATCGTCCTCAGCGATCCACGCGGCACCGTCCCGGACGAAGACTATGTCGGTTGGGTCGTACAAATACCCGAAGACGACAATCCTGGTTCAACGCTCGAACGCATCAAGCGAAGCGCCTACGAACACAATATTTCCAAAAAAGGTCGCAAGTATCCAGTTAAGAGTATCGGCGAAGCCTGCGAAGCTGTCGGAGCTAAATTCCAAAAGGAACAAGGCGTATCGATCAAAACCAAGCTTCCTATAACGATTCTCAGGACGGACAACCTTCTGCCGGAACTCGGAGAAGAAGCCCAGGCCGAGTAGTTTTAGCAGTTCTTCATTAGACCTGCTTTGCCACGACAAGCTCGTGGCCCGTTATCGCCGTCTTTTCCATCGCGACGAGACTTATTTGAACGGTCGCGATGCTCAAGACGTTGAACTCGAAACACTTCTTGCTGCTCGGCGCTAAGATGCTTTTCGATAGCAACCGAACGCTCCTGCATCAGAGTATCAAGTTGAGGTTTCATTTCCTTATGCTTATCGCGCATCGCACTGGCGAATTTTTCGATTTCCGCACGAATCAACGGGATTTGCGTTTCCGATAATTCAAGCGATCGCTCCAACCGAGATGTCATTCGATCGATCTGCACATTATAAACATCTTCGATACGGTCCGGACGAGGACCACGTTGTCCATGCTTTTGCTTTAGGTAATAGAAAGTACCTCCGACGCCCGACAGGGCCCCGATCGAAAAAATAACGACCAAAATGGCCATCGCTCCAAATTTGCTGTTTTGGCTCATAAGTACTCGGTCCAATCGTTGCCTACGAGGGCTTCATCGAAATTTTCTCTCAGCTCCAATTCGCTATCGGTCAACTCGTTAACGTCAGCCGTGGTAGTCGTGACGATTGCTAGAAATGCCGCCGCTCCAAAGCAAGCGCCCAAAGAGACGCGAGCCGTTCTACGTGAAAATATTTCGAGAATGCAGTCGAGCATTCCGATCCGAATCTCGCCACGTGTCCATGACGAAGACCGTACGAGCGACTCGAGCCGACCGCGTACGTATGGGCGAACGTCGAGAGCAGGAGGCGATTCCTCGCGACTCCCACGCACTAATTCATCCCAGGATGGAGAGATCTGTTTCTTGGGCGATTCCATTGTTTATCAGCAATTTCCTTAATTTATTACGGGCGCGAAAGCTCTTAACCTTAGTTTTAGAAAGCCCCCAACCTAATTGATCGGCTATTTCAGCTAACGGCAAGTCTTCTAAATACTGCATTGTCAGGAGCATTCGCTCCTCTTCCCTCAACAAGGCCAAGATTTTATGAGCCTGTTCAGTCATCTCAAAACCACGCCGGGGATCATTCTTCTCCGATAGGCGTTCGAGCGTTAAATCGTTTTCTTCTGAGTTGTTTAGCGAAATCGAAGCGGGATTTCGCGAATTCTTGCGAAAATAATCGTAGCCCGTGTTGTAAGCTATCTTGCGCAGCCAATTCTCAAAAGGCGCCGTGGCCTGCCAAGAACTCAATTTCCGAAACGATTTAATAAAAGTTTCCTGCACCAGATCCTCTAAATCCGCCTGGTAGGGACAGAACCTGAAAAGACAGCGCGTGATCATCGTCTGGTGACGGCGAACAATCTCATCAAAAGCATTCAAATCGCCTTCAAGAGAAGCTTTCACGAGGTCTTGATCTGTCGAGGCGTCAATGTCGCGCATATAAGATACCGATTCCTGGTAGTTTCGATCGCGCAGCTTGGAGGCTTTTCCCGACTTGGCGAGCGAAACTCGATTCGTTTTATCGAGCTTCTCTTCGGCTCCGCGCAATCCAGTCAATAGATCGATAGCCAATATTCCTGTCGCAATTGCTACACTCATAATCTCAATCGTCTAGCCATCTCCAAATTTAGTCCCTCAATCCAATAAAACTCCCAACGAATTCCAAAAAATCGCTACTAGGTGATTTTTTCGAGTCTCCGCGCATGCACGCCACAGATTTATTCGTCAAATGCTCCATATACTTCTAGACTTAGAACGCCCGAAAACCTCAATAAGTTACAGGATGGAAACACTTGTTCGAGCAATACGCCTCAATAGCCAAAATACCAAATTCTCATTGCCCCAACAGCGAGCTTGCCTAGCTTCAATTTTACAATTCACTCGCTAAGCGAATAACGTAACCCCTATCCAGGAATTCCCTTCGACTATGGAAAACTCTGCCACCAAGGAACTCAAAACACCGTACACAATACAGCTCAACGGAAGCGATCCGGAAGCTAAACGAGCCGAGATCCGACGCTACTTTCACGAGACATACGACGCCTACGAGCTTCTCTTCGAAACCTTGGCTTCCGACGAGGCGTACTTCCGGCGTGCCGACCCACTCAGGCACCCGCTCATTTTTTACTATGGACACACGGCTACGTTTTTCGTGAACAAGCTCCTTCTGGGCAAGTTTATGGACCAACGCATAAATCCCAGCTTCGAATCGACCTTCGCAATTGGCGTCGATGAAATGTCGTGGGACGACCTCAACGAAAAACATTACGAATGGCCCACCGTCAAAGCGGTCAAGGAATACCGAGACCAAGTTCGAGCAGCGATCGATGATTTAATCGAACAAACTCCCCTGACCCTGCCCGTCGACTGGAGCAGCCTCTACTGGATAATTATGATGGGAACCGAACACGAGCGAATCCATCTAGAAACCAGCAGCGTCCTCATCCGCCAACTCCCGACAAATTTACTCGATCCCAATCACCAAGACTGGTCCATCTCAATTGAAACGGAAACTCCAGCTCCGCAAAACGAACTGATTCCCGTTTCGGGCGGTACCGTAACACAGAGTAAAGACCGCGACGACGAACTCTACGGATGGGACAGCGAGTACGGACATCATGTATCCGAAGTCAGCGAATTCCAAGCATCCAAGCATCTTGTTTCCAACCACGAATTCCTCGAGTTCATCAATGAAGGCGGTTATAGCAATGAGTCCTATTGGACTCAAGAAGGCTGGGAATGGGTTCAATACAAAAAAGCGGTGGCGCCACAGTTTTGGGTTTCCCAAGAAGATGGCTCCTTTCGCTTTCGTTCGATGCTCACAGTCATCGATATGCCATGGTCTTGGCCGGCCGAAACAAACTACTTGGAAGCGAAAGCATTCTGCAATTGGAAAACCGAAAAGACTGGTCTCCCTATTCGCCTGCCATCGGAAGAAGAATGGTATCGACTCCTGGACTACACTAAAACACCCGATGTCGCTGAATGGAAAAAAACGCCCGGCAACCTCAATATCGAAGACGCCGCTTCATCGGTTCCAGTTGACAAATACGCTTTCGAAAAAGGATTCTACGATATTCTCGGTAATGTTTGGCAGCACACGGAAACGCCAATTCGAGGACTCCCAGGTTTCAAAGTGCATCCTCTATACGACGATTTCTCCACCCCGACATTCGACACCAAGCACAATTTGATTAAAGGTGGCTCTTGGATTTCCACAGGCAACGAAATCATCCGCTCGGCTCGCTATGCCTTTAGGCGTCATTTCTACCAGCACGCAGGATTTCGCTACATCGCCTCGGAGGACCCGATCGAAACCCCAGACGACCGCTACGAAACCGATCCAGAAGTCATTCCGTATTGTGAACTCAACTACGGTAAAGAATATTTCGGTGTAGAGAACTACCCAGAAAAACTTGCGCAGATAGCATTGAATCACGCCCAAGGAAAGCCCAAAGGCAAAGCGCTTAACATCGGCTGCAAAACTGGACGTTCTGTATTCGAATTGGCAGTTGAATTCGATAGCGTCACTGGAGTTGATTTCACAGCTCGAATGATCCGTATCGGAGTAGAGCTCAAAGAAAAAGGTTATACGCAATACACCCTTCCCGAAGAAGGCGAAATCGTTTCCTTTCACCAGCAAAACCTGCAAGAGCTCGGACTCGACGCTTCGCGTCCCAAAGTGGAATTCATGCAGGCGGATATCTCCAACATGAAATCGCTCTTCACCGGATACGATCTCATATTATTGGATACAATGCTCGAAAACACCTACAATCCGAAAAAGTTCCTCGATAGCGTACACCAACGGATCAATTCCAAAGGCCTTTTAATCATCGCCTCCAGCTATGATTGGCAGGCCGATAACACCGATCGAGAACATTGGTTGGGCGGCTTCAAAATAAATGGGGAAAATGCGACAACCATAGATCAACTACACGAGTTGCTAGAAGACAGATTTACACGTATTTCCGAACCAAAGGAAATCCAACAAGTCATTCGCAAGACAAACCGAACCTTCGAGCACAAAGCCATTCAGGTCACCGTTTGGGAACTCAATGACTGAGTATCTGAAACTCGACTGAAACCACACCGCGTTGCTCCGTAGCTACGCGCGGGACTCGCGTGGAACGTCTAGACCAACTACTCAAGCACGAAGATCTCAAGCAGCCCGACTCCAGTCGCTCCAGATTCGCCTCGCATGATCACTGTGTAAACTCCCGACCCAAGCGTGACAATCAGTGCACTGTCTTTCGATCCCTCTGGTAATGGAGAGGTATTCACCAAGGAGAATGCATCAAGCATTTCACCAGCTCCACCTTCATCCCAATCGTCATTACTCTGCAAAACCGTGTTTCCCACATAAAGATCAAGGTGCGGATTCGCTAACGATCCACTAACATTACGGTTGGCCAAATCCGGGCCCAATCCTCGAATAAGCAGCTTCATTTCTACTTCGCCCACGATCACGAATCCTCCGATCATGACCGAATTGCCATCTCCGACAAACCCCCTACTCGACAAATTAGTCAATCGAACATCGGAGTTTTCGCTCGTTCCAATCTCGTATATTTCCAATAGAGCCACGCCAACATCCCCTTCCTTATCGCTCAAAAGCGACGCGTATAATCCTGCTGAATACTCCCTAACGATAACCGATTCCTTGGAACTCGAAGACAAATCGAATGCGCCCGTACTCTCTTCAAAATCGATTAACTCCGATTCGCTAAGCGCTTCGCTCCAGTCATTATTTTGCGCGATCTCAGACCCGATCGAATAGCTATGCACTCGCATGGAAGGATCCGGTAAAGGATTCACGACATTATTTTCAATAAGCTTTGGTCCTACGCCCCGAGCCATCAGTTGTATCGTTCCAGATCCAGAAACCCCAAATCCGGAAATCAATAGGTCGTCTCCCGTTCCTACGTACGCACGGGTCGAAAGATTGACGAGCCTGCTACGAGCAACTACGCCATTCGAATCAATCAAAACGCTGCCGGAAATGCCCTCGTCATTATAAGCGCTCACTCGATACGTGTACGCCACACCGGGCTCTGCATCCGTATCCAAATAGGACGTCGTATCCGCCGGAACGCGTGCCATCTCCAACCAAGCTTCCTGGGCGCGAACAGTTCGCTCGATGATGAACCCTAGTTCGAAATCCGAATTGTCGGTCCACGTTATTAAGATTCCATCTTTTCGCGTATCATCCGCAACTCCATCGCCAGGCGAGGCCGGAACTTCGCCTTCAACATTGGCTGAAGCTTGAGTAACCGTATGCGTGCCTTCGTTGGCGCTAATCACTGTCGATCGAGGTTCATCCAAAATATTTTCAGTCGCGATGAAACGGACAGTCGCGTCCCCTTCTCCGCTAGTCGCGGACACGATCTCAAGCCAAGAAGCCGATTCAGACAAAACCCAGGACTCATTTGAGTCCAATTGAAATTGAAACTCGCCCCTCGCCCCTGCAATCGCCTGAGCCGCTGGGCTGGCGACAGTAGTAACCATGCCATCTGATTCAAGCAGAATACTGCCAGAAACGCCATCGTCATTGTAAGCGCTCACTCGATACGTATACGCCACCCCAAGCTCAATATCCGTATCCAAATAGGACGTCGTATTTGCCGGAACGCGCTCAATTTCAGACCAAGCGTCCTGATCACGTACAGTTCGCTCGATGATAAACCCTAACTCGAAATCCGAGCTGTCGGTCCACGTTATCAAAATTCCGTCTGTTCGCGTATTATCGACAATCCCGCCGCTGGGCGATGCGGGAACTTCCCCCTCAATGTTGGCTGATGCTTGAGTGACCGTGTGCGTTGCTTCGTTAGCGCGAATCACTGTCGATCGAGGCTGACCCAAAGTATTTTCAGTCGCTGCAAATCGAACAGTCGCGTCCCCTTCTCCGCCAATCGCCGACACGATCTCAATCCACGAAGCCGATTCCGATAATGTCCAAGACGCATTTGAGTCCAATTGAAACTGATATTCGCCCTCTGCGCCTGCAATAGCCTGAGCCGTTGGACTAGCGACCGTGAAATACTGAAACGCGTTCTGCGTTACCGTATGAGCAACATCATTAACCCATATCTGACCAATCCGCTCCGAAATAACCGAATTCGCTGAAATTTCCAGTTCGATCGTACCGTTGTTTTCTCCCGTCGTTCCTTCAGCAATTTCAATCCATCCGCTATTCGAAGTAGCCGTCCAAGGTATGTTCGCAGTCACTGTCAACGAAATCCGTCCACCGCTCGTCGCTACACTTGAATCGCTTGGACTCACAATCAAAACTTCGCTAGCCTCTTCCTGAGTAACCGTGTGGATCTGTCCACCGATATTGATCGATCCAATACGTTCTTGGATCGCCATATTCTCCAACACACGATAGCTCACTCCTTCATTTCCAGTCCCACTGCCATTTGTCGGAGTTTGCACAATTAGCCAGTCAACATCAGGGATCGCCTCCCAATTGGAACTGGAAACCACCCCTACAAAATTCCCGAGTGACTCGTTAGCTGCCACTGTTCGGCTCGTTGGCGAAATCGAATCGACCGGAATCTCGATTGTTTGTCCCAATGCCGCATTACTATAAGGCGACAGACCAGACTCGTTGTAAGCTCGAACCCGATACGAATACTGATTCTCTGGAGAAACTCCGCGGTCCAAATAATTCGTTACACTCTTCTCTACCGTACCAATCGTCACATAACCGCCGCCCGATGTAATATCCTGCCGCTCTACATGATAGCCATCTTCGACCGCAGAACGATCAGCCCATTCTAGCTCGATGCGATTGTAAGCCGCCAATACAACCATCAATTCAGATGGACCATTTGGCGATTCGTCGAATGACTCGATCACCGCCTCATTCGACCATTCGGAAACTTCCCCCGGACGCGTCGCTCGAATCCGATAAATATATTCAGTTCCTGGAGACAAACCCGTATCGGTGTATTCGGAACTATTCGCAAAAAGCTGCGTAATCGCTTCGTATTCCCCTCCAGCGACCTTTCTCTCAACAGCGAAACCCGTTTCGTTTTCATTAATATCCTGCCATTCGATCAACCCAGTGCTACTTGACTGCGTCAACGCCGTCAGCCCTACTGGCATCTCCAAAGTAACTTCCGGCAAAACCGTCAAAACCGCGTCCGTGCTCATAACAGCGCCACCATCATTCGAAGCCTCTACCGTATATACAGTGCCATCTAAACCAAAGGCAACCGGATCGATAACCAACGTCGGATCGTTAGCTCCCGCTACATCAATCCCATCAGCCTTCCACTGATACAGCACCTCAATACCCTCTGCCAGTGCATTTAACGATACACTCGAATTCGCGGGTATCGACTTAGAAACGGGCTCAACTGTGAAAACTGGCGGATCGATAATAATCTCTCTTCGAAATGCGACTAGGGACTTTTCCGAGATCGATGTTGAATAAACATGCTCCCCATCCGGACTAGCCATAATCGTTAAGGTGCCATTCAAACCTTCAACGCCTTCTTCTGTATTGAAAATACTCTGATCGTAAAGAAGCTCTCCCGTTTCTACATCACGCGAGAAAACTGTAATCGCATCATCGAAAAAAGCGGCTACATAAAGAAACTTTCCGTCTGCGCTCATAGCGACCGAATGAGCTCCATCAAGCCCCTCAACACCACCGACTCCCGTTCGTTGAGTAGAAACGAATTCCAAAGCCCCCGTCTCGTCACGATTGAATGCCGTAAGAGCGTCATCGTTCCAAGCGACGACATAAACCTGTTTCCCATCAGGACTAGCCAAAGCCGAACGTGGCCCTTGCAATCCACTCACCACGCCATCGACCGCATCGCGACCATCGTTTACAATTTTGGAATTGTAAGTCAGTAAACCAGTATCCAAATCTCGATTATAGATAGAAACCGCGTCCTCGTCCCACAAAGCTACATAAATATTCTTTCCATCGGGGGCCACGGTTAGGAAATGCGGAGCGTCTAACGCGCTGATTCCGTCTTCCCCGTTTTTCACGCGACCTAAAAAGCCAACTAGACCACTCGAAGGATCACGGCTAAACAATGCCAATGCATCATCGTCCCAACCGGCAACATAGAGATTTACTCCGTCAGGCGAGATCGCAATCGAACGAGCACCATCCAATCCATCCACTCCAAACTCTCCATCTTTGATGCGTCCTTCGTAAGTCAAAGCCCCCGAAAACTCGTCGCGCGAAAACGAAACTAAGGCATCATCGAACATCGATACCGCATAAAGGTTCTTCCCGTCAGGCGATAGGTCCAATGAGCGAGCCCCATTAAGTCCATCTACACCATTTTCTCCATTCTTCGTCCGCGAAACGAAATTCAACTCACCCGTTTCCTTGTCTCGAGAAAAAATACTGATCGCATCGTCATTCATCGAAGCGACGTACAAAAACGCGCCGTCCGAAGAAAGCTTCATGTCGTAGGTTCCATCCAAACCATCCACACCGCTCACCCCATCAACATGGGATTCGATGAAAACCAATTTCTCCAGTGGTTCTGGAGGCGGTTCTTCTTCCACCTCCTCTTCCCCTTCGACAGGTTCTTCCTCCTCGGCAGGTGGATCTTCATCCTGGCCACAAACCACAACAGCCCCTCCACAAAGAAGGAAACAACTAGCCAAAAACGGCCAAAAAAAACTAGGCAAAAAGCATCTCATCGCAACAGTTGCCTATAACTTAGCATTAGCCGTGCCTTCGGCTCGGATTAGCAATTCATTTACCGTATACCATGGTTTTTCAAAATTGAGATTGGAAACGTATCGGGTCGTAATTCGCCATTGCCAAGACCCCTAGCTTCCCTCTCATTCAAACGGAATTCATGACCGAAAAGGAGCTGTACCTGCATACTTCCAATCGAATCGAATCGCTAGCAGAGCGACTCGTGCAAGTTTCTCGAACGCAACCGCTTGATTCACTCTTGTCTCAAGAAACGGTCATGACTCTAAACCCAGGCATGGCCCGCTGGCTGCGCTTTCAAATCGCCCAATCTCAAGGAGTCGCCTTCGGTTGGGAATTCCCGTTCCCTGGATCGCTCTTCGAACGCATTCTATCTGGGTTCGATCGATCCCATGCTCAAAGCGGCCTCTTCGACGAAAACCTCGCTCGATGGGAACTTTTCGACCTCCTGGGAACGCTTGAAAACAGCGAGCAATTCACTCGCCTGCGACGTTACTGCGACTCCGGACCCGCACGCCGATTTCAATTAGCTTCCAAACTTGCCTGGCTCTACGACCAATACCTCCTCTATCGCCCGGATACTATAATCGTCTGGGAAGCAGGCCGCGATTCCAGCAACTGGCAAGGCGAACTCTGGCGCCGCCTCCTCCCTCGGATCTTTCCAAAGGCCCGCCGCCCACAGCACATCGCACGAATCTGGCAAACCCTTCGAATAAGCCGACCCGACCACATCAAACCCAACCTAAAAGATTGGCCCGATCGCATCGCCCTCTTCGGCGTATCCTCTCTTCCACCACTCTATCTGGATATCCTAGACGTCGTTTCCCGATTTCGCCCCGTCCACATATTCCTGCTCCAGCCATCCGATATGTACTGGGCTGATCTAAAATCGCGCAAGCAAATCGCCCGAACCTCGGAACGCGTCGCTGTCGAAACTCCAGAATTCGATTTCGACGAAGACACCATCGATATCGGCAATCCACTCCTCCCCTCATTCGGTAAACAAGGACAAGCCTTCCTCGACCTGATTCTCGACAAAGACCCAATCCAAGACGATGCCGCATTCATTGAGCCCGAACAAAACACGCAGCTAAGCTGCCTCCAGGCTGACCTATTCGCCCTAGAATCGCGATCGCCAACGGAAACGCCTCAGTACCCATTTCCCAATTACGACGGAAGCATCCAGATTCACCGTTCCTCAAACCCGAGACGCGAAGTAGAATCGCTTTGGGACCATCTACTCAACTACTTCGCCACCAATCCCAATGCCGAAGCCAGCGACGTCCTCGTAATGGCTCCCGATATTCAAGACTACGCTGGGCACATCGAGTCGGTATTCACCAACGACCACAACGACGATCCATCCATCCCTTTCTCGATAGCAGATCAATCGGGAACTCAGGAATCCGGTTTCCTTTCCGGGCTAATCCAATACCTCGAACTCGCATCGAATCGAGCCAGCGCCAGTCAAATCCTCGAGACCCTCAAACTGCCCATCACTCGCGAAGCCTTCGATTTCACAGACTCCGACATCGATCGCATCGAATTCTGGATACGCGAAACAGGAGTAACCTGGGGCTGGGATGCGACTCATCGCGAAGCCTTCGGAGCCTACTCGACGCGACGTAATACCTGGTCAGAATTCCAATCGCGGCTCGCCGCCGGAATGGCCTTTCGCAACGAAACAGAGCTTATCCCCGGACAGCTTTCTCCCTTTTGCGAAATCGAGGGTGAAAGCACTGAACTCGCTGGACGCTTCATCGAATTTCTCCAATTCCACGAACGCTTAAAAGATGACTGCAACCGGACTGATTCCATCGCCGCCTGGAGCCAACATCTCTGCTCTACCCTCGACCGTCTCAAACCAAGCGACGAATTCGAACAAAACCGCTTTCAATCAGCAATAGAAACGCTCCAAACTTCCCTTCCAGATAGCGCTTCTGTGAACGCCAACGGC
>JBNMOQ010000165.1:0-11579 GCA_051275055.1 Candidatus Pelagisphaera sp. | reverse complement strand
GCTCGGACGAAGAGCTCGGCCTAAAAGGATTAATTGCTCCATTTCAAGAATGCGCTCAGATGCCAATCGATAAAATAATCGATCACATGCATGTATTCCTTTCCAAATACAGCGAAGGCGATTTTCCCCAAGACGACACCTCGATGATCGCCTTGAGAGTTCAGAAAGTCGATTAAGGGCAGAGCCTAATTAATGACGTCGATAACGCCTTTTTCCTTCAAGAAGGCTTTTTTATTCTGCCAATCAGGAGCAACTTTCACGGACAACTTAACATCCACGAATTTGTCCAAATCCACGCGCAATTTCGCCCGCGCATTTTTCATGATCTGCTTGGCCATCGATCCATTTTCTCCGATCACAATCGCTTTCTGAGGATTACGCTCAACAAACAAAGTTGCGGCGATTTTGACCTTCTTCTCGTTCTCGTTCCAGGTATCGATTTTCACCGTTAGCGATTGAGGCACTTCCTGATAAACCAATTCATTCGCCGCTTCCCGTATAATCTCTTCGGCAATATCTCTCTCGATAACATCGGTCAGTTGATCTTCCGGAAATAGAAACGGACCTTCAGGAAGCATCGATCGCAAGCGATCAATCAATTCAGTCACTCCCGTACCTTCCTGCGAAGAAATTTCGAACACCGTCGCATTGCCGATAACGCTCAAATAAGATTCCGTCATAATCGCAATCTGCTCAGGTGTTGCGACATCGACCTTGTTGATCGCTAGAACGACCGGCTTGCCCGCTTCCTTTACGATTTCAGCAACTCGACCATCTTCGTTCCCGAATTCGCGCGAAGCATCGCAAATACACAAAACAAGATCATTCTTTTCGATGTTGCTCCTGATGGAACCAGCCATCGCCAACTGCATCTTATTCTTGGAACTATGGACACCTGGAGTGTCTGCGAAAATTATCTGCGACTCTTCATCGCTCAATATCCCGAGCCACTTCTTGCGCGTCGTATTCGGTCTAATGGATACGGCTGTCAGGTGATACCTAAGGACCTTATTAATAAAAGTCGATTTTCCCACATTCGGTCTACCAAGAATAGTCACAAAACCAACTCTCCCCTCCTTGAACTCCGAAATATCCTTAATTAATGCGTCTTCGATGCCACACCTCTCTGCGTTCTTTTTCCAAATCTCAACCAAATTCGAGCCTTAAGATACATTTGCGCTCACCAGAAGCTACCCCTTTTCATCACGCCGTCTCCGACCGGGATCGCATCTGGCCCACATTCTTTACCTTTAAAATTGCAACGTTGTAATTTTAAAGGTCAAATTATCAGATTGGAACCAATTGCGTTCCAGTATCGGCTCTGCTGAGATTTCCAATCGAGCTGCCAGTTTTCAGGCAATTGAGCCAGTGAGCGCATTTACTCAATAAATAACTAAAGCAATGAGCCCGAAGAACCGATTAATAGGGCATGAATACTCCAGAAAAGCGTCGTCTACTCAGAAAATGGGAAAAGCATCGCTTAGCCCTACAATCGAAAATCGAGCAAGTTCTCGAAAAGCGATCGGAAGACGAAGTGGCTATCCGGAAATTTACCATCAACTGGCAAACCGCTGGCCTTAATATCTTTAGCACGGACAATCTAGATGACGTGCAAAACCGTCGCCGTCGTCAAATCTCCGCTGCTACTCGAAAATGCCAGCCAGAAATCACCGAGCTAGCAAAGATGGTCGATCGAGAAATCAAGCAACTAGGTTTCATCGATGCGCAAGAAACTCCCGTCAAATTACCTCGATGCAGCGTAGAAGCCAATCGAGCATTGGCTGGGATGCGCAACTAATCCCATTTCTCTCGAACTTTTAGTTCCTTGCTCGCATCGCATTCGATGCTCTATTCTCTTCGACATGCGTTCATGCCGCCCTTGGCCCCTCTACCTCCGAATAGCAGCCGCATTTTTCCTGCTTTGTTCCCCAAAACTCTCTCGCGGCCAATCTAGCGATTTCGAAAGTCTAGATCGGCAAATCGAAGAGAACCCCCAATCTGCCTATGCGTTTCAACAACGCGGCGTAGCTCATTTCATGAATAGTTCCTTCAAAAAGGCTATTTCTGACTTCGATCGAGTAATCGGACTCGCCCCCGAACAAGAAGCTCATCACTGGCAACGTGGCATCGCCTATTATTATGCAGGCGATTTCAAAAAAGGCGTAGCGCAATTCGAGCTTCACCAAACCGTAAATTCAAATGACGTGGAAAACGCTATCTGGCACTTCATTTGCAAAGCAAAAACCGATGGACTCAAAGTCGCTCGAAATGCTCTTATTCCGATCAAATACGACAGTCGCGTTCCCATGATGGAAGTCTGGAGTTTGTTCGCAGGTGAAGAAACTCCCGAGGGCGTCCTCAAATCCGCTCAACGAAAAGGACCAAGCGGCTTTCCTTCTCGGCAAAGCATGTGTTACGCGCACCTTTATCTAGGTCTCTATTTCGACGCGACCGGACAGATCCCTCTCGCTAAGCAGCACATCGAATCTGCCGCTCTTGAGTATTCAATGGACAATTACATGGGCGAAGTCGCTCGAATACACCATGAGACCTTTGAACTTCTCAAAACGCCTCAGCCGTAGCTTTCAACCGACTAGAACCCAAAAACCAACAATCACGACACCCCTCCGTACTTGATCCTCCAAACCAAACGATGAATGACGCCACCGAAACCGGCTAAACTCAGGAACCGTTGGAATGACAATAGGCGGCTTCTCAGCACCCACTCAAGGATAGCTCTTTCAAGCTATGGCATTTGAGTTCTAAAGAATCGTGATGCAATGTCTTCGACTAACGTCGATTCGAATAACACCTCTCCGCGTGTATCCGTAATCACCTGCCCTAGAATTTCCCATTCCAACAAATCAATCGATTACTCGACTGAGTATTCGGTGTTCGATTGCCCATAAATGCGTATGGTTACTCGATCTTCGCCCACCGATTCTAAACGCGCTCGAGCACCATTAGATAGGCTAAGAATCCACTCGGAAAGCAGCTCAATCCCTTCTCCGTCGAGCTGACTACTTCCAAGCGGAGGCATCTGCCCCTCGCCACGGGTAGCAATTCGCTGCAACAACATTGACCGATCTAAATCACCCGCGGCGACTACTCGGTTACCGGAATGACCAAGGTCATTCAATAGTGCCCCTCCCAGTATCCGAGCATCATTGAGAGAAATCGAAATACGAGCATCCCATAGAGATTGAGCAGTCGCGCCTGGCTGATGGCAAGATACGCAATTCGCTTCCCGATTTTCTAGGGCTAGTAGACCAGTCCAACCCACCAAAAATGCCAAAGCAAGCGCTACGAGCATTTTCCACATCCCATTATCCCAAAACCTCCTCCTTTCCTCAATCACACCAACAACCTATTACAGATTCAATTCTCGCTTTCATCGGACGAGATTCCTTCGATTTAATACGCATCGCCAAGATTAGGGTAAATTACAGAACACTTCCGATAAATTCGCTCACGGTTCACCCTTAATTGCTCTCGGTGCATTATCTTGTCATTTTTACAATTTAACGCAACTTTTCACTGACTAACGGTGTAGATAGCTTCAGTAGGAAGACGAAAAGCGAATCTAGACCGTTTTTCAGATTTCCAATTCATTCCACTCTTCAAATGAGAACCCGCTTAACACCAATCTTTCTTAGCATTATTTGCCTGGTATTCGCCGGCTGTAGTTCCAAGTCGACCGACTCTAAAGATGAGACTTCGGATAATGAAGATGCCCAAAAAGACGAGGAAAAGACGAAGACCGAAATTCCGGTCAAAGTAGCGCAAGCTCAACGCGGAGCGATATCCTCCTTTCTCGAATTCGATTCGATACTCGAAACCGAAAGCGCGATCGACATTCACTCGGAATCATCGGGGCTCGTAACGGAGGTCCTCGCTGAGGTAGGCGACGTCATCGAATCAGGACAAATACTAGCCCGCCTTGAAAATGAAGATGAGCAAATCAACGTAAAGGAATCCCTTTCTCGGTACACGCACCTGCAATCTAAGTTCAAGCGCGTCGAAGACCTCTTCAGCCGAAGCCTCATTAATCAGCAGGAATTCGACACCGAAAAATTCGATCTCGAACAATCGGAGATTTCGTACGAACGCGCTCGTATTCGCCTTGAAGATACGATCATCAGAGCACCCATCAATGGCATCGTTTCAATACGCCACACCCAACTCGGCGAACGCGTAACGACCAGTAAAAAGCTCTTCACCTTAATGAACCCGAAAGAACTTTTCGCGCAAGTAAGCATTCCGGGCCAGCATATGCTTTCGATTCGTAAAGGCCTGCCTGCGGAAATCGTTTCCGAAATAATCGAAGGCATCTCTTACGCAGCGAGCGTCAAACTAGTCAGCCCAACCATCGACCCCGCCAGCGGAACGTGCAGCGTAAAAGTCATGGTAGACGACAATGGCTCAATGCCAATCTATCCAGGAATGTTCGTCAGTGTCCGTTTGGTCCTCGACACAAAACCAGACGTCGTCCTGGTCCCCAAAAGCGCGATCGTCCACGAAGGCGAGCGCACGTTTATCTACAAAGTCGAAGAGTCGATCGCTCGCAAAATGCCTTTCGAATACGGATACGAGAATTCCAACAATGTTGAGTCGATCGCAGGCGTTGAAAGCGGCGATTCGATTATCGTTCTCGGGCACAATGCTCTAAAAGACGGCGCAACAGTGAAAGTCGTAAACGACGCCTACTCGGCGACCAAAGACGATACATCATCGGGCACCGAACCGACCGAAGGTTAACGCAGCGCTCCACCGTCCATCTCCAAAACTGACTTTCTCCATTCATGAGCCGACCTACCGCTTTTGAAATCACTACTCGTCGCCCTGTAACGATCTTAATGGTCGTCATAGCCGTATGCGTATTCGGTTTCGTTTCCTATCAGAAACTACCGCTCACGCTCATGCCGGACATAGCGTACCCAACCCTCACGGTTCGTACCGAATATCCGGGTACAGCTCCTCAGGAAGTCGAAACTCAAATTTCCCAACCGCTCGAGCAACAGCTGGCGATCGTCTCGAAGCTGGAGCGTATCAATTCGATTTCCCGCGCTGAACAATCCGATATCGTAATGGAATTCTCCTGGGGCTCGAATATGAGCGATATAGCTCAGGAGATTCGCGAAAAACTCGACCGCGTCCGCTTACCTGAAGAAGCAAAACGCCCCATTATTCTTCGATACGACCCAACTCTCGATCCAATCATGAGGATAGGACTCACCAGTCCTAAACGCCCCCAAGACGAACTTAGAGTTATCATTGAAGACATCTTGCAACGTGATCTCGAAGGCGAGGAAGGTATCGCAGCCGTAACCGTTAAGGGCGGTCTCGAGGAAGAATATCAAGTAAACATCGACGAACATAAACTCGTTTCACTCAATCTGAATATTCAGCAAGTGAATACTAAATTGACGCAAAACAACGTCAATGTACCAGGCGGCCAATTAGACGAAGGCGAAACACGCTACCTAATCCGAACTTTAAACGAATTTCAATCGATCGACGATATCGCAAACATCGCGATTGCCCGAAAAGGAGGAGTCGATATCCGTCTTCGCGATTTCGCATCAGTCGAAAAAAGCCACCAAGAACGGGAGATTATAACCCGCGTAAATGGAGTAGAGAGCATCGAAGTCGAAATCTACAAGGAAGCTGACGCCAACATTGTCGAAGTGGCCCGAATGGTCAGAAACCGCTTATTCGGCCTCCCCGCCCAACAAGCCTATGTAAAAAAGCAATTGGCCCAAAAAGAGCAGCCCGAGAAAAAGGTCGAAACCGATTCCGACAAGAAAAAGGCTCCTGGCAACGGTTTTCAAAACCGACGCGAACTGCTCAAGATGACCGATTTTATCCAATCCAAACTTCCAGACGACATAAGCTTGGAAGTACTCACGGATCAGTCGCTCTTTATCAAAGCATCGATCGACGAAGTTAAGAGCAATGCAATCGTGGGCGGACTCATTGCCGTTGCAGTCATTTTCGTTTTTCTAAGAAAGGTCGGTCACACAGTCATAATAGGAATAACAATCCCTGTTTCAATTGTCGCCACCTTCGCCCCAATGTACATGGCCGGGCTTTCGCTCAACATCATCTCTCTCGGCGGATTAGCGCTGGGTATCGGAATGCTCGTTGATAATTCGATTGTCGTTCTTGAGAGTATTTTTCGTTGCCGAGAAGAAGGTGACGACCTGAAAACCTCGACCTTAAGAGGTGTATCGGAAGTTGGCGGAGCCGTGTTCGCTTCCACATTAACGACTATCGCGGTTTTCTTCCCAATCGTATTCGTCGAAGGCGTAGCCGGACAAGTATTCGGCAATATGGCCCTGACCGTTGTGTTTTCGCTAATGGCCTCTTTACTCGTGGCTCTCTATTTCATTCCAATGCTTGCCTCGCGTAACTTCGGAACTAGTAAAAGTGACTCCTCTAGCAAATCATCCTATTTCAATGGCAGATTCATTAAGGAGCCATGGCATAGTTTCAAAAATCGGTGGAATGGTTTCCGAGGCCGATTCAAGCCAAACGGTATAAGGTCCAAAATCTGGATACTAATTTTCATACTTCCATTCGGAGCGCTTACAATCATCATACTATTGGTTGAATTGGTCATTCGAATCATCGGCAAAATCCTAGAAACCGTGATGGTCATATTTATCGGGATTGCTTTCCTTGGCTCTTGGATAGGCAGGATTTTACTAGGATTGGCTAAGCCCATTCTAATCCTTTCAGAGAAGTCGATGAAAGCTGCAACCCACATCTACAGCTCGTTCCTCGATCACTCGCTTAAAGCCCGAGGATTCGTATTGGGAATCGCCTTCGCTCTATTCGGATTTTGTATTTACGCCATTTATCCACTTATCGGTAACGAGCTCATCCCGGAAACCCGCCAAGGCGAATTTTACATCAATGCAAAAATGCCCGCCGGTACGGCGATCGAACGAACTGCGCTCGCAATGCGCGAGGTCGAAAACGTAATTAAAGAAAATCCTCACGTCGAACGCTTCGCCACTGTCATAGGCAGCGAGAAAGGAGCTTCCGCCGATGCCGACGAAGGTGAACACACTTCGAAGATCACTATCGTCCTCAAGATCGGATCGACAGCGGAACAGGAAGAAGAAGTCGTTACTTCGATAAGAGAACTCGCGTCTCGTTTGCCCGATATGAAACTCGAAATCGACTACCCGGTTCTTTTCAGCTCCAAAGCTCCGATCGAGGTTCAGCTCTACGGTTATGACATCGATAGGATGAAAAGCCTAAGCATCCAAGTAGCTACTGCCATGGACGCAGTTCCAGGAATCGTCGATGTTCAATCCTATCTTCAGCCCGGAAGTCCTGAAATTCAAATCAACTACGATCGCAAACGAATCGTTCAACTCGGACTTCAATTAAGACCCATCGCCGAACTCGTCCGCAATAAGGTACAAGGTATGGTACCGACGACCTTTCGCGAACGAGATCGTCAGATCGACATTCGCGTTCGCCTAGAAGAAGATGACCGATACGGACTGGACGATCTCAAAAAACTCGTAATCAACCCCAATAGCCCTTCCCCTATTCCGCTTTCTGCGATTGCCAATTTCGTTGTCCGCGAAGGAGCCAATGAAGTTCGACACATCGATCAGCAACGCGGCACCATTATTTCAGCCAATGTCAGCGACGTAGATTTATCCGAGGCGACCAACCGCATAGATGCAGCTCTTCAACAGATAGAATTCCCACTCGGCTATTCCTATGACATCGCAGGACAGCACGAAGAAATGGAACGCTCTACCACAAGCATGCTCTTCGCCCTAGCGCTAGCGCTGTTTCTCGTCTACATCGTGATGGCCAGCCAGTTCGAGTCGTTGCTTCACCCGTTCATCATTCTCTTTACCGTTCCACTGGCGCTCATCGGCGTATTGCTCACTCTCTACCTTGGAGGCTGGTCGCTAAACATTCTTGTATTCATCGGCCTAATCATGCTCGCCGGAATCGTAGTCAATAACGCGATCGTATTAGTTGACTACATCAACAAACTACGACGCGAAAAAGGTATCGAAAAAATGGATGCGATTAGAACAGCATGCCTCGTTCGTTTTCGCCCGATATTGATGACTACGCTCACAACTGTTCTCGGAGTTACTCCAATGGCTCTTGGAATCGGCGAAGGAGCTGAAATCCGCGTGCCTCTAGCCATAACTCTAATCTCAGGGCTAAGCTCGTCGACTCTCCTAACGCTTGTTGTCATACCATGCGCCTACGCCATCATTGACCGAGAGACTGTAACAACCAAAGCGAATAAAACCCTTTCAACCGACCCCGATAGCTCACAAGCCGTCCCTGCCATTTAGATGAGCGAACGATCAAACAGCCTACTCCCCTCGCTTTCCATCAATAGGCCGATAACGGTCTCGATGATTCTTCTTTCCCTCATGGTCGTGGGAAGCATTGCAATGTTTCTGATTCCCATTGCGCTTTTTCCAGACGGTATGGAAAACCCGCAGCTTTATATTAGCGTTAGCAACCCAAATTCAAACCCTACCGACACCGAAGAGCAAGTAACCAGACCAATTGAAGATGGGCTTGGAACCGTACCGGGTATCAAGCGAATTTACTCTGACACCCGAGATTCCTACGTCAGTGTCCGTATCCAATTTCACAAAGGAGTAGATATCAGCGAAGCGTACGCCAACGTAAGCGACCGTATGGAACGAGTCATGCCCGAGATGCCTGACGAGGTCGAACGGATCAATATATTCAAATGGGACTCCACCGATATTCCTATCGTTTGGGCAGCCATGACTTTCGACGAGAAAAACATGGATGTCGACTTCCTCGCAGAACGTTACGTACTCCCCGCATTTCAAAGAATCAATGGAGTCGGCAATGTCGAGCTCAACGGCGTTCGTGGACGTGAAGTTCGTATCGAATTAGATCACGACAAACTAAAGGCCCACAACATTAGCGTCATGACTCTTGGGCAATCCTTATCCGACCAAAACTTCAATCTCAGTGCCGGAAAAATCGTCGAAGGCGAAAGCGAACGCTTCGTTCGGTCTGTGGGCCGCCTTAAGAATCTAGCTGAATTCGAAGCGATCCTCATAAATGCAGAATCGAACATTAAACTAGGCGACATTGCCAAGGTCGCTTTTCGCCCTAACGAAAACTGGAACGTATTTTCGCTGGAGAGAGAAAAAAGCTACGGTATCTCATTCTCTCGCTCATCAGGCGCCAATATTGTCGAAGTTTGCGAGTCGATTGAAGAGACAATAAAGGAGCTCGAAAGCAATCCGGAGTTTGGAGATCTCAAATTTCATATTTTTTGGAATCAAGGCGACCATGTATCGGAATCCGTCAATAATTTAAGGCAATCCGGTCTATGGGGCGGTTTCTTCTCCGTAATTGTCCTCTTCCTCTACCTGCGCTCGTTTCGACTCACGCTCACGATTACTCTAGCAATTCCACTCTCGTTACTCTGCTCCGTAATCACTCTCTATTTCCTAGGTTGGTCGCTAAACATGGCCACCATGATGGGACTGCTACTCAGCGTCGGTCTCGTAGTAGACAATTCAATTGTAATTGTTGAAAACATACAGATCAAGCGAATTCAAGGACTCGATCCAAGCCAAGCCGCAATAAAGGGTTCCAGCGAAATGGGCTTAGCCATAACGCTCGCCACCTTGACCACAATCGTCGTCTTCCTCCCGCTTATTCTAATGGGTGACGGAAGCGAAATGCAATTTTGGCTCCTGAGAATTGGCGTCCCAGTGATGACAAGCCTAATGGCCTCGCTTATCATCGCCCTTCTGCTCATTCCCCTCGCCACAAAAGTCTTCGCCGACAAACGCGACCTTTCCACAAAGAAGATTGGGAATTCTCGAGCAAGCATAGCCTATCTCAACGTTCTCCGCTGGAGCCTCGCCCATAGAAGCTATGTATCCATTACTTTAATAATTCTATTGGGCCTCTCCTACATACCATACAAAAAAATCGGTCAAAGCGCTAGTAGCGGCGGCGGAAACCAAAGCGTATCCCTTAACTACGATTTTCCGGGAGGACAATCCCTAGAAGATATAACAGCCTATCTATCAAGCGTCTTCGATTACATTGAAACCAAACAAGAGTCTTACAACTACACCACCTATTCCTCTCGGTATTCGTCAAGCTACGCCTATGTTGAGCTTCACCTCGACACTACGACTAAGCCTTGGTTCGTCAGCGCGTACCAAGGAATTTCCCAAGGAATCGGCCTCTCGAAAAAAGCGCATCTTTCACGACAGGAAATCATCGAAGATCTAAGGAAGAACATCACTCCCTCTCCAGGCTCACGAATGCGACTTAACTGGAGCGAACAAGATCCAGCGAAGTCCTTCAACATCTCCCTCTACGGCGACGACACCAAAACGCTACGCGAACTGAGCAAAGAGGTCGAAAGGCGCCTCCGATCCGTGGAAGGCCTAATAGCAGTCGAATCCGACGACGATACAAACAAACAAGAACTCAATTTAACAATCGACCGGGAAAAAGCTCTCCGTTTCGGAATCGATACGCGAACGATATCCGGAGCAGTTTCCTACGCAATTCGCGGCAATCAAGTTGGTTATTTCTACGATACCAATGGTCGGCAAACGCGTATTCGAATTTGGATAGACGAAGAAGACCGCGAAACGGTTGCCCAACTACGCAAAACAACTTTCGATGCTGAAGACGGATCTCAAATACCTCTCGATTCGCTGGTTAATCTTTCTTACGAAAACGGCTCCAATTCGATTCGTCGCCAGGACCGCAAAACCGTACTGCGCATCAAAGGAATCGCAAACAAAGACGACTCAAAGGAACTCTTCAAGCAAACGGACGCCGTCATGCAAGGCTTCGAAATGCCTCGAGGCTATCGTTGGGACAAAGGTGGGCAGTACCAGCAAATGCAGGAAAGCAACCAGTCCTTCACCTTTACGCTCATTATGATTATTGTATTCATTATCTTGTTAATGGGTGCAATGTTTGAGTCCTTCCTAATCCCCTTTTGCGTTTTCCTAACAATGCCCCTAGCAGGCGTTGGAGTCGTCTGGACACTCTATCTTACGAAAACGCCATTCAATATAATGGCATCGATTGGGATCATCATCCTCCTGGGAGTTGTTGTGAACAACGGCATCGTCTTAATCGACCTGGTAACTCGACTACGAAAAGAAGGGTTAGCGCGAGCCGAAGCAATCATCGAAGCCGGCAAACGCCGCTTCCGCCCGATTTGGATGACCTCGCTCACCACTATATTCGGAATGATCCCAATGTCGCTTGGCGACACCAAGATGATCGACATGTCCTACTCGCCTCTCGGGCGTGCAATGATGGGAGGCATGCTTACCTCAACAATTCTCACCCTGCTAATCATTCCACTTTTCTACACCCTATTCGACGATCTCAGAATACTCTTCTTCAATCGCCTAGCTTCAATTTTCTCCTGGAAACGCAAAGCTCCGCAGACGCCAGCGCCCGAGGCAATCGAAAGGTAGCGGCCGATCTCCGAGCGGCCATTCTTGTTAAGCAGTTAAACGATTACATCGTTCAGTAGCTGCTCGGAGATCGGC